>NZ_JAKFWS010000029.1 GCF_021731785.1 Methylocystis sp. | reverse complement strand
GCTCGCGCGATCGGCACTTCGCCATATCCGCGTCGCGTCCAAACAGGAGTTGAAGGATCGAATCATTGAGGCAATCGACGACGTTAACCGTGAGCCTGTCGTTCATACCTGGACTTACAAGATCGACATCGCGGCATGATATGAGTCGATCCAAAGAAACGCTCTACTAGATTGCTCCTATTCGCAAAGAGAAAATTGCGATGACCCGCAAGGAGAGCGTCATGTCCAACTCGAAGAAGATTGTTTCTACGACCCTCGCCGCCGCCGCTCTCGCCGCGACGGTCGGCAGCGCCACGCCGGCTTTGGCCTGGTCGAAGTGGCATCATCATGGCTATGGCTGGGCGCCTTACGCCGTGGGCGGCGCGCTGGCGCTGGGCGCCATGGCGGCCGCGGCTGCGAGCGGCCCGGACTGCGGTTATGTGCGCGAACCCATCTACAGCCGCTATGGCTATGTGGTTGGCTATCGCACCGTGCCCGCGTGCTAGCGTTGACCGATTCAAAGATCATGAAGAGGCCGGTTCGGGCCGGCCTTTTTCATTCAGGACGCGCGCAGTTTACCAATCGTAATCAAAAAACTGGCCGATTTCATTGTAGCGCTGCGGATCTTGAAGCGTGAAATCCTGTTGCTCGAGGAAGTAATTGTCGTTGGCGTAACGATTGGGCTGGAGATTCCCCTGCGCCGCCGAACCGGCGCCGTCGTCGAGCCAGTCATTGCCGGTTGTGAGATTATGCGGCAGAGGAATCGGGAAATCGTCGCCGTGCGTTGCGGCGACTTGCCCGACAGGCTTGCGCTGTTTCGCCAATGCGTCGCTCGACGCAAGCGCGCACATCAGGGCGAGGCCCAACGCCAATTTCCAAGACTTACGCATTTTCAAACTCCCTGTCCGCATCGGTGCGCCAGTTTAGCCGGAGCGTCTGACGCATGGCTAGTGCCGGAAGTGGCGCACGCCGGTGAAGACCATAGCAAGGTCCTGCGCGTCCGCCGCGGCGATCACGTCCTTATCGTTAATCGAGCCGCCGGGCTGAATGACGGCCGTGGCGCCTGCTTCGGCCGCCGCCAGCAATCCATCCGCGAATGGAAAAAAGGCGTCCGAGGCGACGACAGCCCCTTTCGCGAGACTTTCCGTCAGGCTTGCCGCTAAATCCGCCGCGCGCGCGGCTTCCTGCGCCTTATGCGCGGCGATGCGCGAGGAGTCGACGCGTGACATTTGTCCGGCGCCGATTCCGACTGTCGCTGCGTTTTTCGCGTAAACGATCGCGTTCGACTTCACATGCTTGACGACTCGGAAGGCGAATTGGAGATCGGCGAGCTCCTCTGACGTCGGCTGCCGCTTCGTCACGATCTGCAGCTTCATGTCGTCGACCACCGCATTGTCACGCGATTGCGCGAGAAAGCCGCCCGAAACCGAACGATAGGTCAAGCCCGCCGCGCGCGCATCGGGCAGCCCGCCGGTCAACAACAGACGCAGGTTCTTCTTGGCGCCGATGACGGCGATCGCCTCCTCGTCGGCGTCGGGAGCGATGATTACCTCGGTAAAAATCTTGACGATCTCACGCGCCGCATCGGCGTCGAGCCTGCGATTGAGCGCGACGATGCCGCCGAAGGCGGAAACCGGGTCGCAGCGCAACGCCATTGCATAGGCCTCGGCCAGGGTCGCGCCTTCGGCGACGCCGCAGGGATTGGCGTGCTTGACGATGACGGCGGCCGCCGTCCGCGTCGGATCGAATTCCGCGACGCATTCGAAGGCCGCATCGGTGTCGTTGACGTTGTTATAGGAAAGCTGTTTGCCCTGGAGCTGACGCGCCGTGGTGACCCCTGGCCGCTGCTCGCCGGTGAGATAGAAGCCGGCCGATTGATGCGGATTTTCGCCATAGCGCATGGGCTCGGCGAGACGACCGCCGAAGGCGCGCAGCGGCGGCGAGGCTTCGCCAAGCTCCTGCGCGAGCCAATTGGAGATCGCGGCGTCATAGGCGGCCGTGCGGGCGAAGGCTTTCTGCGCAAGCCGCCGGCGCGTCGCGAGGCGCGTCGCGCCCCCCGTCGCCTCGAGTTCCTCGACCAGAGCAGCATAGTCTTCGGGATCGACCACGACGGCGACGTCGTCGTGATTCTTCGACGCGGCGCGGATCATCGCCGGTCCGCCGATGTCGATGTTTTCGACGCATTCTTCGAAGCGCGCGCCTTGGGCAAGCGTCGACTCGAAAGGATAGAGATTGACGACGAGAAGGTCGATCGGCTGGATGTCATGCGCGAGCATCGCCGCTTCATGTTGGGGATTTTCGCGAATCGCCAGAAGACCGCCGTGCACCTTGGGGTGCAGAGTCTTCAGCCTGCCGTCCATCATCTCCGGAAACTGCGTGAGATCGGCGACGTCGCGAACCGCGAGCCCCGCTTCGGCGAGCGCTTTGCGCGTGCCGCCCGTGGAGACAAGCTCCACCCCATGTGCCGCCAGAGCCCGGGCAAATTCGACAAGGTGGGTTTTGTCGGAAACGGAAATCAGCGCGCGCGACACGCGGCGCAAATCGACGGGCATTGCATACTCCTCAATCGCGCCGCGCTTATCATACCTGGTCGTCGGGAGGAACCTGCTCGCCGGCGCGCCGCCGGAAACTCCAAGCGATCTCGGCGCCGGCGGCCGCCGTCCCGCGCAAAACGATCTGCGCGCATTTGCGCGCGCCGCCGGGCGCGGCGAAAAAAATACTGTCTTCGACTTCGGGAGTTAGGCCTTGCGCCTCGAAGACGACAATATCGCCATTGGCGAGATTGAGTTCGATCGCGCCGTCGGCGCGCGGCGCAACGCGTACGCGCGGGTGAATGTGAAAGCGCACGGCGAAGTCGCTCGCTTCCGCCTGTCTGACGCCTTCCGAAGCGAGGAGCCGATCGACTCCGAGAAGCACGGCGCCATCCGCCGTAAGGGACAGTTCGCGCGCGTGGATAAGGCCGAAATCGCGGGCATAGCCGTCGTGCGACAAAATGAGCGTCGTCCCGCCTTCAAAACGGCGGCGCTCGACTTCGGCGTTGCGCGGGCCGGCGAGAATGCGCCCGGCGCGCCGGCGCGGCGCGCTTTGTGGCGCGATGCGGGCGCTGGAGCGGTCACCGACGACAAGAGTCGAATGCGCGGCGGTGGCGCGTGCCAGTTCCCGGGCGTCTAAATGCGGCGCCGAAGCGGCGCCGCAGTTGACGATAACGCGCTCGATCCCGATCGAAAATTCAAATGACAGGCAGCCCGCATGCGCAGAGTTCGAGAATTCGAACGGTGGCGGCCCGCCGGCGTCGACGATGACGAGCGCGTCGCCTGCCTCCATGCGCTGATAGCCGGCGTAAGGAGCGTTGACAGGCGGCGCGCCACGCGAGTCCTCATGGGCGAGCGCGCTTGCCAGCCGATCCAGCGCCGTTGCTCCCATGCCGTTGAACACCGCCAGAGAGCCGTCGCCGTGCTGCAGCATCCGCAGCATCGGCATCATCCGGTCGATCGCGCGCAGGACGGCGGGCGGCGCTTGCAGGCCGCGCGCCGCGATCACCTGCCGCAGCGGCAACAGGTCGAGAAGCAGGTCGACGGCAACCTGCGGATTGCGGCTCACATGGCCGCCGTCGATGAGAATCTGGCGGTCGAGCTCCGTGCTGAGGGCCCGCGATACATGCGGCGCAATTTTGCGGCCGGTGTCGGCGCAAACGGCGAATTCGGCAAGCGCAATAGCGCAGAAAAGGCGATCGGCGCCGCGCGCGCCGCCTCCGGCCAAGGCGCGCCAAAGCAGCCGCGCGTTGCGCGCAAGCGCCAGCATGAAGGCGTCGTAGAAGTCGGCGTCGCCGCCGTCGAGCAGCGTCGGCGACTGCGAGAGAAAGGAAAGGAGGCGCCGTGCGACGACGGCGGGCTCCATCGCCGGATCGTCGGGCGGCAGCTTTGGAAGAGAAAGAAAGTCGGCCACGAGCGCCTGCGCGTTGGCGAGCGCGACCTTCTTGTCGAACGCTTGCAGGTGCCTTAGCCAGGAGAAGCCGGCAAGCGAGCGCCGCCAGCCCTCGGACGGCGCCGTAGCGAGAAACGGCGATACGCCTCTCGCCTGCACGGTCTTGCCTTCGAAAGAGAAATAGCCGGCGTAAATCTGGTCTGCGACGGTCGAGTCGGTCGTTCTGAGGTCGGGAGGCGCGATACGCAGCCGCTCCGGCGGCGCGATCGCCATCGAAGTCATAAGATGATAGGGCGCGGCCGCGCCTCGTGCGAAGGCCCCTGCCGCCCGGGCCGCCGAGACGCTGGCCAGCCGTACCCGATCCCGCAACATGGTCGCGCTCAGTGGCGTCCTCCGATAGCGGCGCTCGCGCAATATCCGAACTCGCCGCGCGCCAGTCGGCAATATCAAACCCGCCTTCCGCTTATAGTCTAGAGACGCATGTCCGTCATGGGCGATGATGGCGTCGCGCCGCAGGCCGGCCAAGAAGGTCGTCGTTTTCCAGTAGCCATAGGTCGCAAGTCCGGTTCGCCGGCGACCAAAACCAACAACCAGTCCGCGTGCGCGTCCAGCGTCGAGGCGCGCGCCTTCTTGCCCGGCTTTTCCCAGAAACTGCCGGTCGCTGCAAAGGACGAGGCCGAAATCATCAATTGCCGAGCCGCAGCGCGACCTCCCGCCCTCGACCAACGCGATCGCACGCTCGCCCAGATCAAGGGAATAGCAGCGAGCATGCGGCGCCTCCCAAGTCAAAGGCCACAAACGGACTCCCGCGCTCCCTGCTCAAGAGGAATTTCAAAAAACAAAAATGATTCAGATCACACGGGTTGCTCTAGGCGTGAAGCGCGCTTTAAGCGAAAAGCCGGGTTCCAATTTTTCGCGAGCCGCGCCTTAACCCGCGCGGCATTGAGGGAGGCGAGATGAGCAGCATTAAGAGAATCGGCGCGGGGCCACGCATGAGCCAGGCGGTCGTTCGCGGCAACGCGGTGTATACGGCCGGCCAGGTGGCCGACAAGACCAAGGGCAGATCGGTCGCCGATCAGACCGGCGAAATTCTCGCGCAGATCGACGCGCTCCTTGCTGAAGCCGGCAGCGCCAAGGCGAATATCCTCTCGGCGACGATCTATCTTGCCGATATCTCGACCTTCGCCGAGATGAACGGCGTCTGGGACGAATGGGTAGACAAGGCCAATCCGCCGGCGCGCGCCACTGTCGAAGCAAAGCTCGTGTCGCCGGCCTATAAGGTCGAGATCGCCGTCATTGCGGCGCTATAGCGCATTTTCCGCCGAGCTGGACGCAGGTTCGGCGCTGAAAATGCGCAACCAAAAAAGGCGCGCATCTATTAATGCGCGCCCGCCCCGCTCAGCGGATTTTCCGGATCGAAGGCGTAACGCACGGTCTCGAATCGCATGCCGCGCGCGTCGATGAGCAGCAGGCGGCCGACCAGCCCCTCGCCAAAGCCGACGATCTCACGCACGACTTCGAGCGCCATCATCGCGCCGGCGACGCCGGCGAGCGCGCCGAGAACGCCGGCTTCTTCGCAAGTCGGAATTTCGCCCGGCTGCGGCGGCGTCGGAAACAGGCAGCGATAGGTTGGATTCGGCCCCTCGGGGCCGCGCTCGAAGGGCCGCAGCGTCGTCAGCGATGCGTCGAAACCGCCGAGCGCGGCCGTGACGAGCGGCTTTCTTTCATGAAAGCAGGCGTCGGAAACCAGATAGCGCGTCGCGAAATTATCCGACCCATCGGCCACAATATCGTAGCGCGCGATCAGCGCTCG
Source organism: Methylocystis sp. (assembly GCF_021731785.1). Lineage (GTDB taxonomy): Bacteria > Pseudomonadota > Alphaproteobacteria > Rhizobiales > Beijerinckiaceae > Methylocystis. Next base: position 26,460 of record NZ_JAKFWS010000029.1, on the reverse strand, counting down.
CGCATTCGTCTCGTCGAGTCGCAGCGCGTGCGGCTCCACGACGACATGCGGATTGATGCGGGCGACGCTCTCCCGCGCGCTTTCGACCTTCAGGCGGCCGACGTCCTGCGTGGCGTGGATCACCTGACGCTGGAGATTGGACAGGGAAATGGCGTCGTCGTCGACGACGCCGAGAGCGCCGACGCCGGCCGCGGCGAGATATTGCAAGAGCGGCGCGCCGAGCCCGCCGGCGCCGATGACGAGAACCCGCGCTTTCTTGAGCTTGCTCTGGCCGGGCCCGCCGATGTCGCGCAGCACGAGATGTCTTGCGTAGCGTTCGATCTCTTCAGGCGAAAGATTCAACAAGGCGCTCCGGCGCACGCTGGGATTGCGGCGAGGCCGACCATAGCGGCTTCGCCGGCCGGTCTCCAGCCATGGCGACCGCACACGCCGCGAGGAAACCAAGTTTATGGCTGGACAGGCTGGCGCTTTTTGGCGGAGCGGCGCTCGCCTGCCGATTCCTGGCTTGTCGCGCGCAGCGCCTCCAATCCGACGCCGCCGAGCGCGGCCGCGCCGCGAGCGTAATGGATATTGTCGAGGAACTGCCGGGCGCAATTCTCCCAGGTGAAAGTCAGCGCATGCGCCCGCGCCGCCTCTCGGCTGATGTCGAGCGCGGTGAGCGCCGCCGCCCGCAAATCCTCGTCCAGCGCGCCAGCGCCGCTCGCGCCGATGACGTCGAGCGGACCCATTACCGGATAGGCCGCGACCGGCAGGCCGCAAGCCATCGCTTCGAGCAGCACAATGCCGAATGTGTCGGTGCGGCTCGGAAAGACGAAAACGTCCGATGATGCGTAAAGCGCCGCAAGTTCGGCGCTCGATTTCACGCCAAGGAACCGGGCCTGCGGAAATCGCGCTTCGAGCCCGGCGCGCGCCGGCCCGTCGCCGGCGACGAGCTTCGTTCCCGGCAAATCAAGCGACAGGAAGGCCTCGATGTTTTTCTCGACGGCGAGTCGCCCCGCATAAAGGAAAATCGGCCGCTCAAAGGGGAGCGGCGCCACCGCATCGGGCGTGAACAGCGCATGGTCAACGCCGCGCGACCAGCGCAAAATCCGCCGAAATCCGCGCTCCGACAATTCGCGAGAAAGGCTCGGCGTCGACACCATCACGCCGGCGCCGGCGTTGTGGAAGCGGCGCAAAGCCGCGTAGGAAAGCCCGACGGGAAGTCCGAAGCGCGCCTGAATATATTCGGGGAAGCGCGTGTGAAAGCTCGTCGTGAAGCAGCGGCGCGACCGCAGCAGCACGGCGCGGGTCACGAGTCCGATGGGGCCTTCGGTCGCGATATGGACGTGATCATAGCCATCCTCGAGCCGTCGGCGAACGGCGCGCGGCGAGGCGAGCGCCAGCCCGATTTCGGGATAGGTCGGCATCGGCAGCGAGTTGAAGTCGCGCGGCGTCAGAAAGTCGATTTCGGCGCCCAGCGCGCGGGCTGACTGCGCCATGGTTTCAAGCGATCGGACGACGCCATTCACCTGCGGACGCCAAGCGTCCGTCGCCACCAATATTCTCATCAGGCCGCCACAGCTCTCTCGTTCGGCAAGGCCTTGGCGCTTTCTGCGGCCTCCGCCGCCTCGCGTTCAGCCGCGGTATTATGCCAGCGCAAAATCTCGAAAGTTCCGTCCTGATGTTCAGCGATCGCGGTGCAGCTTTCGACGAAGTCTCCGGTATTGACATAGAGCTTGCCGCCGATGGTCTTGATCGTCGCGTGATGGATGTGGCCACAGATCACTCCGTCGACATTGCGCCGCGCGGCCTCTGAGGCCAAAGCGTTCTCGAAATCGCCGATGAAATTGACGGCGTTCTTGACCTTCAGCTTCGCCCAGGCCGAAAGCGACCAATAGCCGACGCCGAACATCCGGCGCGCACGGTTGAACCAAGTGTTGACGACAATCGCAAAATCATAGGCCCAGTCGCCGAAGAAGGCGAGCCAGCGGGCGTTGCGCACGACAATGTCGAACTGGTCGCCGTGAATGACGAGCATGGTCTTGCCGTCGGCGGTCTCATGCAGCGCGTCGTCGACGACCTCAACGCCGCCGAAATTTAGCCCCGTGTAATCGCGCGCGAATTCGTCGTGATTGCCCGGCACATAGATGACGCGTGCGCCTTTCCGCGCCTTGCGTAAGAGCTTCTGGACGACGTCATTATGGGCCTGCGGCCAGTACCAGCCGTTCTTCAGACGCCAGCCGTCGACGATGTCGCCGACGAGGTAGAATGTATCGGCGTCGTTATGCTTGAGAAAATCGACCAGCAGTTCAGCCTGGGCGCCTCTCGCGCCGAGATGCAAATCGGACAGAAACAGAGTCCGATAGCGCTTAACTGCATGTTCGCTTGTTGGTTCCGACATATGCGCCTTTTCGGAGCGCGCCGCATGGGAGATATTCGCCCTGGCGTTTCTGTCGAGCATGAGCCTGTTCGCCTCTCGCCTTCGCCGCATGGGCTGATTGACCAGATTCGCATCACAGCGAGATGACATGACACGGGTCGAAGACGACCAAGCTGCATCAGAGCCGGAAGCAGCGCGTTCGATATTTCGAACGAAAGCGGATATCTTGCCGGATCGATTCTGAACGGACGGGCGCCGCCGAAGCGCCAGGGACTATGGGCGTCGAAGGCCAGGATAGGCAGAAAATGCTGGAGGCGGGCGCGCTGGCGCTTTCGGGTCAGCTTGGCGCGACCGTGCAGCGCCTGCGGAAGGCCTATAATTTGTCGCTTTCCGAACTCTCACAGCAGTCAGGCGTCGCCAAATCGATCATCAGCCAGATCGAACGCAATGAAACCAATCCGACGCTCGCCACGATCTGGCGCCTGGCGCAGGCGCTCGACGTCTCGATCGAGCGGGTGCTGCAGACGACGGAAGAAGAACCCTTCCTCGAAAAGACCAGCAAGGCCGACACGCCGATCTTGGTCTCGAACGACGGCAAATGCCGTCTGGCGATCATCGGCTGGATCAAAACGGTCGAATGGCTGCAGTGCTATGAATTCGCCGCCGACCCTGGAGGCGCGCTGGAATCCGACGCCCATCAGCGCGGGGCGGTCGAGAGCCTGTCGGTGCGCGAGGGCGAACTCGAGGTCGAAGTGGCGGGCGCAAAGTCAAGCGTGAAAGCGGGAGAGACCCTGCGCTACCGCTGCGACAGGCCTCACGTCATCCGCAACCTGGGAAAAACGCCGGCGCAGGCGACAATGGTCTGCATTCTGAAAGCGGCGGTGATGGAATGAACTTCGCCGCCGCAGGGTTAAATGCGCCTGCGGCGGTCGATGGCGCTGTCCGCGCGTCAGGAATGCAATTCGCCGACGTGTTTTTGCGAGTAGAGCTGCACGCCGAGTTGCTTGATCAACTCAAGCTGCGTCTCGAGGAAGTCGATGTGCCTTTCCTCGCTCTTGACCACTCCCTCGAAAAGCTGCTCGGAAACGCGATCGTTGATCGACAGGCTGTAAGCTGCGGCTTCGAGATAGAGGTTGCGGGCGTCGAGTTCTGTGGCGAGATCCGCCTTGATGATTTCCTCAACGGACTGGCCGATGCGCAAGGGATCGAGCACCTGCATATTCGGGAAGCCTTCGAGAAACAAGATGCGTTCCGCGAAATGATCCGCGTGGTGCATCTCCTCGATCGATTCTTCTTTCCACTTCTTGGCGAGTTCGAGAAAGCCCCAATTGTGGAAGATGCGGTAATGCAGCCAGTACTGATTGACGGCCGTCAATTCTGCGCGCAATCCGCGATTGAGATAATCGATGACCTTCGCGTCACCGCGCATGTCCGCATCCTTTCCATGAAATAGACCTAGGCCGCCAGTTCGTCGGCGCGACAGCCCTCACAATCGCCGTCACCTGGGCACTCATCCAGTCCTCTGGCGGCGTGCTGGTCAACGATGGCGACGATGCTGCGCACGCAACGCCCGCATTTCGCCTCGCAACCCATGTGCCGGAACACTGCTGCAACCGAAGGCCGGTCGCCTCGTGGCCCAAGGGTATCGCGCACATCGCGGTCTGACAGGACGTTGCACGAACAGACGATCATTGCTTAGCCTAGTTTGGAAAGATTGCAAACTACTTTTGGACAGGGGCGCAAACTTTCTTCTTTGGAAAGATTGCAAACTACCTTTCCTATCAGTAGGTTACACCGTTTCCCATAATTTGCCAACCCTCGCGTGTCGTCTTTTCGACAAAAGCACGCCGCTGCTTAACGAATGGCAAGGAACGTGCCGGTTCACCCCATTTCATTTTGGATGGATCAGGTTGCCGGCAAGAGTTGGACAAAAAATGAGCCGCGGATGTTGTCCGCGGCCCTAAGCTCTTGGGCAGCTGCGCCTTTACCAGTAGCGGCGTCGCCAGCCTCCGCCCCAACCGTAGTGCGGGCCCCAATATGGCCTTCCCCAACCGCCGCCCCAGCGGGGGCCGCCCCAGCCGTAGCCGGACCCCAGCCGTAGCCCGGCTGCCGCCAGCAACGGTATGGTCCGCAGACCCATCGCGCCTTCTGGAGGCTCTGCCCCGCCTGCCCGGCGGGCGCTCGATCAATCCCAGGCAGCGCAACAGCCTCTGGCGCGAACGCGCTCGAAGCGAGAACGAAAACGAGGCCGGCGAAGGCCGATTTGACTGGCGCTGACAGGGTTTTGACGGCTGCCGATCTCATGGAGCATCCTTCCAAGGAGAAATGATGGAACCATTTTCAGGCTAGAGCGCATGCGCTGAACAAGGGCTGAAACTTACGTTCATCAGAAGGTTATGAATGTCGAAACTCTTGGGCGCGCTGGATCAGGGCACGACGAGCACCCGATTTGTCCTCATCGACGCTGGAGGCGACATCGTCGCCCAGGCGCAGCGCGAGCACCGCCAGATCTGTCCCCGCCCCGGCTGGGTCGAGCATGACGCCGCCGAAATCTGGCGCAATGCGCAGGCCGTGATCGAAGCGGCGCTCGCCAAGGCCAAGGTTTCGGCGTGCGACCTCTCAGCCGTCGGCGTCGCCAACCAACGCGAGACGACGGTCCTATGGGACGCCGCAACCGGCGCGCCGCTTCACAATGCGATCGTCTGGATGGATACGCGCACGCAGGTCGCCGTCGACCGGCTCGCTGCGCTGGGCGTCGGCGATATGGTGCACGCAAAGACCGGCCTGCCGCTCGCGACCTATTTCTCCGCTCTCAAGCTCGCCTGGCTTCTCGACGAAACGCCCGGCGCACGTGCGCGCGCGACCGAGGGCGCAGCGCTTTTCGGCACGATCGATTCCTGGGTCATCTGGAATCTGACGGGCGGCGCCGCCAGCGGCCGCCATATCGTCGACGCGACCAACGCCTCGCGCACGCAGCTGATGAACATTGAAACCCTGGAATGGGACGAAGAGCTGCTGCGAATCTTCGACATTCCGCCCGCCTGCCTGCCGAAAATATCCGCTTCAAGCGAAGTCTATGGAGAATGCGTCGGCGCGCTCGCCGGCGTTCCGCTCGCCGGCGCGCTCGGCGACCAGCATGCCGCCTTGCTCGGACAGGCCTGCATCAAGGCTGGCGACGCCAAGAACACTTATGGCACTGGCTGCTTTCTGCTGATGAACGTCGGCGAGACGCCGCGCGTCTCGAAAAACGGCTTGCTGACGACTCTGGCCTACCAACTCGGCGACGCCAAACCCTGTTACGCGCTCGAAGGCTCGATCGCGATCGCCGGCGCTCTGATGCAATGGCTGCGCGACAATCTCGGGATCATAAAAGAGAGCAGCGAGATTGAGGCGCTCGCGAAAAGCGTTCCCGACAATGGCGACGTCTATTTCGTGCCGGCCTTTTCCGGGCTGTTCGCGCCGAGATGGCGGGGCGACGCGCGCGGGCTCATCGCCGGACTGACGCGGTATTCGAACAAAGGCCATATCGCGCGGGCGGCGCTCGAAGCGGCGGCCTTTCAGTCCCGTGAAGTGCTGGCGGCGATGGTCGCTGACGCCGGCGTCGAGATCGGCGCGCTCAAAGTCGACGGCGGGATGGCGGCGAATGATTTGTTGATGCAGTTTCAGGCCGACATCATCGATGCGCCGGTCATTCGGCCGCGCCAGCTGGAATTGACCGCGGTCGGCGCCGCCTATGCGGCGGGGCTCGCCATCGGGGTCTACGCAAGTCTGGACGATATAGCGGCGCATCCACGCGAATCTCGTCGCTTCGCGCCCGATATGTCGCCGCAAGAGCGCGCGCGTCTCGTCTCTTCCTGGGAAAAGGCCGTCGAGCGTTCGCTCGGCTGGGCGGTCTGATCGCCGCTAATCGAAATCGACGCTCAGACCGTGTTTCTCGAGCTGTTTTTCAACGGCGTCGAGGATTTTGTGCAGTTCCTCGATTTCAATCAGGGTTTCGTCGTCGGGCGGGTCCCAATGATCGAGATCGTCGAGACGCACTACGAAGTCGGCGTCTTCCTCAGATTCGGCGTCGGGCGCCGCGGCGGGAATGGTGAGCGTTCTTCCGGCGCGCCGCACGCGAATCGCGCCCTCCGTCACCTCGACTTCATAGCCGCTTGAGCGTCGCGCCATGGCTCCCTCCAGCCGTTTGGTTTTTTCACGCGTCGACAAGCCCGGCGTGAGCGGCGGCCTTGCGCATGAGCGTCGGCAATCCCTCTTTATCGAGATTGGCGCGCGCCGCCCAGCGGCAATCTGAAGGAGCCGATTTGGCGCGCGTATGCGCGACGAACACAGTCGCTTCCAGCGCAAAATGGGTGAAGACATGCGTCACCGGTTGCTCGAGCGCCCGCCAGCGCGCCGCGCAAGGCGCAAAACGCGAGACTTCGGCGGCCGGGACATCCTGCGTCAACGGCGTCGACGGAAAGGCGTTCATGCCGCCAAAAAGTCCCCTCGGCGGCAGCCGGCGCAGTAACGCCTCGTCGCCGCGCCGCAGGATAAAGATCGCGCCCCGGCGCCTGGGCTTTTGCGGTCTTAATTCTCGCGCGGGATAGTCGGCCGGCGCGCCCAGACGCAGCGCCGCGCATGAGGACGAAAGCGGACAGGCGGCGCAATTGGGCGCGCGTGGCACGCAGATCAGCGCGCCGAGCTCCATCAGCGCCTGGACGGAATCGCCGGGCCGCGCCCGGCTCATCAGCGCCGACGCCCGTTCGCGGATCAGCGGCGCGACCTTGCGCGGCGGCTGGCCGATCGCGTGGAAACGGGCGACGACGCGCTCGACATTGCCGTCAACTGCGACGCAGGGCTGATCGAAGACGATTGCCGAGATCGCCGCCGCCGTATAGGGGCCGATGCCGGGCAGACGCCGCAGCGCCGCCTCTTCGCGCGGAAATCCGGCGCGAGAATCCGCGACTGCGCGCGCGCAGGCGTGCAGATTGCGCGCGCGGGCGTAGTAGCCGAGACCCGCCCATTGCGCGAGAACGTCATCGAGCGGCGCGCACGCCAGATCCTCGACCGTCGCCCAGCGCGACAGAAACGCCTCGTAGTGCTGTTTCACCGTCGCGACGGTCGTCTGCTGCAACATGATTTCAGAAAGCCAAACCCTATAGGGGTCCGGCGATTCGCCGCGCCGCGCACGCCAAGGCAGCTCGCGCCGCTCGGCGTCGTACCAGGCGAGCAACGCTTCAGCCGGTTTGGTCGATCTGGCGCAAGGCTTTATCATGAGAACGATTGATAGAGGGCGAAGCCTCGCCCTCGCAAGAAGGCGGCCTCGCCGCCAATCCCAAGGAGGCGGCTCCGCCGCACGTCCAATGAGCGCTGCTTCGCGCGCCAAAGGCTTCAGAGCGCGTTCGCTCGGGGATTACGTCTCGCGCGAACTTGACCCGCTCATCGCCGCGCGCGGCTTTGGCGAAGCTTCGCTACTGCTGTGCTGGAGCGAGATCGTCGGCGCGCGAATCGCGCGCATCTGCGAACCCGCGACTCTGCAGTGGCCGCCGCGAGCGCGGGGCAAGTCGAACGATCCGGCGGCCGCAAAACGCCGCGAAAAGACGCCTCGGGAGCCGGCGACGCTGGTGCTGCGGGTTGACCCGGGGTTCGGACTCGAAGCGCAGCATCTCGCGCCGATCATCATCGACCGGGTGAATGCGCATCTTGGCTGGCGTTGCGTGGCGCGGATCGCGCTGCGGCAGGAAAAATTGCGCCCTGCGTCGGCGCCGCGGCCGAGCCGAGGCCGCTCTCCTGGATCAGACGCCGCCGCCCGCGCCCGCGCCATCAAGGCGACCGAAGGCGTCGCCGACGAGGGCCTGCGCGCCGCGCTCGTCAGGCTCGGCGAACGCGCTCTGGCGGACTTAAACTGCGCGCCCGGCGACGCTTGACCGGCCCCCGCAGAGGCTTGCAATCGCGCACGCATGCTTTTAGGTTCGCGCCGCTAAACGCCGCCATAGCTCAGTTGGTTAGAGCACCAGATTGTGGATCTGGGGGTCCCCCGTTCGAGCCGGGGTGGCGGTACCATGTTCTTGGCGCCGGCAAATATTGCGGCGGAGCATGGGGCGGGACTATGAGTTGGCGACGAAGGCTTGTGGACAGGCCGCCGGACCGCGACCCGCGGCCGATCTATGTCGCGATCTTCGGACTGCTGATGTCGGTCGCCAGCTACGCCATTCCCGACGAGCGCATGGCGGGCGCCTTTTTCGGCTCCGGCCTGATCACGGCCGCTTTTTGCGTGGTCTACTGGCTCGCCAATCCCGCCGGCGGCGTCGATTGAGCGGGCTCATCGCAGGCCTGTGACAGAATTCTGGCTGATCCGTTCGCTCGGACGCCGTCATTCCCGGCAGGCCGAAGGCCTGACCGGGAATCCAGAGCAACTTTCATGATGCTTGTTCTACGCTGGATTCCCGCGGATCGGGAATGACATCCGAGCCATTGCGAGCCTAAAGCAAATTGCCCTCGGAGATCGCGCGAAGGGCGAAGCCGAGCGCGATGATGCCCCACCCCTTGAACAGCAGATCGATGCCCAGGAAGGTGCCGATCGCCCAAAGCCCGGTGAACGGCCAGCCGGTCAGCAAAAGCGCGCCGAGCACGAGCGCGACGCCGCCCTGAAGCAGATACATCCAGAGCCCGTCGATGTGAGAGGTTAGCGCGAAGCCGATGATCAGCACGCCTTCGGCGATGAAATAGAACGCGATCAGCAACGTGATCGCTTCGGCGCTGATCGCCGGGCGCGTCAGCAGCATGATTCCGACGATCGCCAGAAGCACCGCCCAGACGACGTGGACGAAGAAGTCCGTCCATAAGCCTGCCGTCGTAAAGGCGAATATCAGGACGGAAACCGCGCTGACGACGAGCAGAACGCCAAGAAAGCCGACCGCGATGAAGGTCGCCATCCTGGCTCGGATGATTGCGAGGATTCCAAGCGCTCCAACCAGTATGCCAAGGGCGATGACCCAGCCCCAATGAACGGCGAGGACGTCGGGAGCGACTGAAACGAAAGAGTCAAACTGGCGCTGCATCTAAGACTTCCCTGTCAGGGTGGCGAAAGCCTGATCTTTGCCTATCAGCGGCAAATAGCAAGTCGATAATTGCGACCGAACAAATTCACGGGCGACGGCGTTCCGCTCAGCCAGAGTCTCGAACAAATTGCACCGCGAATCGCGTTCTTGAAAAAACATGGACTCCGAGCGCCGTTTCGAGCCGCTAACGGATGGTGATCTCGCACGATTAAGGGAGATTGCTCAGAACGCGTTACGCGACAAAGCAATCCGAAAGCCTGTCAGGCGACGCTACCAAGAGCGGCGGCTAATATTCTCTGCAAGAGGCGGGCTGTCGAACTTCGCGCGCGTCCTCAGGCGAGTCGTCTCAGTCGCAGTTAACGGGCAACGCTTACAAATTGAGCACCAGCAGATCACTCTTGGCGCGCGACACGCAGGCCAGAAAATAGCCTTCCGCCTTCTCTTCGTCAGAGAGGCGCTTGTCGCGATGATCGGCTTCGCCTTCGATGACCTTGATCTTGCAGGCCCCGCACATGCCCTGCTCGCAGGAAGTGGGAATCTTCACGCCCTGCTCCTCGAGAAAAGCCGTGACCGTCTTGTCGCCGGGGACTTTATAGATGGCGCCCGTGCTGGCGATCTTGACTTCGAAGACTTTGTCGAGCGCCGCCGGCGGCACTTTCGCCGTGAAGCGCTCGACATGGATGCGTTCCTTGGACCAGCCTTTCTGCTCGGCGATGTTGATGATGGGATCCTGCCACCAATCGACGCCACAGATAAAGAGTTGCGTCTCCTCAGGCCGATCCGCCAAAATCGCCGCAGGGTTGAGCAGTTTGTTCAACTCGCTGGACTCGTAATAATACTCCACGTTCTCAGCGAAATTAGATGCGGCGATCATCTCGCCGAACGAACCCGGCGACATCATCGCATAGACGTAGTGCAACTCGAAGGGCACGTCCTGGCGCTTAAGATGATCGGCGACGCTCAGGATCGGCGTCACGCCGATGCCCCGCGCCATCAATATCGCGCGCTTGATTTGCCGCGGCACGCGAAACCGATTTCTCGGCGCGCCCACCTGCAGCGTATCGCCGACGTTCACCTGCACATGCAGCGCTTTGGAGCCGCCGCGGCTGTTGGCGTCGTTCCATACGCCAATGACGTAGCGATGGCGTTCCGTCGCGCTGTTGCATAAGGAATATTGGCGCACCAGGCCGCCAGGAACAGTCACGTCGACATGCGCGCCAGCCGAGAAGGCAGGCAGATCGGCGCCGGCGGGATCGACCAGTTCGAACGAGGCCATATTGTGGGCCTCGTCGGTCTTCTTGGCCACAATGACATTACGCAGGGTATCGTCCATCGCGTCGTCCCATCGAGATGCGGAACAGAGCGCAGAAAGTAGCAAGAAGCATACCCCACGAGGGGTCGCCGCTGAGCGGGGCCAGGGCGAACCGACAATGTCACCAATCGGCCAAAAAGCCTGGGTTGCGTCTCCTCTTTGGCGATCTTGTGCGACATTCTTGCGCCTCATCACGGGCGCGGTTCGCCGTAGCTCCGTGAAGGCTTTGATCTTGTTTGTGATTTTCAAACAGCCAAACTGGGCACCCTTCTTGAATTAAACGTACGGCGAGGAGGCCGCATGGCTGAGGCCGAGATCACCATCCCGAGTCTGATCGAACGGCTATCGGACGCCGACGCTCTGCCGAGCGACATCCGCGGCTATCACAGGCGCACGAAACACGCCCCGACACGCTATGCGCTGGGGCCCGCCTTTCTCGATTGGACTTCGCAGCCTTCGCCCTTCCGGCGCTTCGACGGCGCTCCGCTGATCGAACTGCCGTTGCGCGATCGCGAAGAGACTGCGCCCTTCCCCGGCCCTGCGTTACGCTCCGCTCCGCTCGACCGTATGGCGCTAGGCCTGTTCCTCGAGCTCGGCTTCGGAATCAGCGCCTGGAAAAGTAACGAAGGCTCGACTTGGGCGCTGCGCAACAATCCGTCTTCCGGAAATCTGCATCCGACCGAAATCTATGTCCTCGCCAACGCCGCCGACGGGCTCGGCGAGAGCGCCGCCCTTTATCACTACGCGCCGGAAGATCATGCGCTGGAGCGTCGCGCCGTTTTTGAAACGCCGGTCGTTTTGCCCGAAGGCGGCTTTGTGCTTGGGCTGAGTTCCGTGCCCTGGCGCGAAAGCTGGAAATACGGCGAGCGCGCGTTTCGCTATTGCCAACTCGACGTCGGTCATGCGATCGGCGCCGCCGCGCAGGCCGCCGCCGCGCTCGGCTGGCGCGCGCATCTCCTGTGCGAACCTGGCGACGCCGAAATCGCGGCGCTGCTCGGCCTCGATCGGCCGGACGCTTCACATCGGCGCGAAGAAGAACATCCTGATGCGCTGTTGTGGATCACGACGGATCAGACCGCGCCGCCAGCCTCGGACGATTCCAGTTTTGCGCGCGCGTCGCGGCGTTGGACAGGAGCGGCAAATCGCTTGAGCGAAGACCACGACGGCTGGCCGCTCGTCGATCGGGCGACGCGGCTCTGCGTCAAGCCCCGCACGCCGACATTGGCGCCCGTGTCGCGCGTTGCGCCGAAAGCCGCGTTCCCTTTCCCGCTGCCGGACATCGGGCGCGTGGTGCGGCGCCGGCGCAGCGCGCAGCGCATGGACGGCGTCGCCCGCCTCTCGCACGAGGCGTTTTGCGCGCTGCTGACATCGACGCTTCCCGGCGCCGAGCCTTGCCTGGCGCCCTTCTCCTGGCCGCCGCGCCTAAATTTGCTGCTCTTCGTGCATCGCGTCGAGGGCGTGGAGCCCGGTCTCTATCTGCTGCAGCGCGACGCCGAAGCCACGGCGCGGCTGCGCGAAATGTCGGCGATGGCGTTGCTTTGGACGCCGATCGAGATCGGCGCTCTCAAACTCTTTCGCCTGCGGCGCGGCTCCGTCGAACGCGAGGCGAGCATGAACGCCTGCCGCCAGGCGATCGCCGGCAAGGGTTGTTTCGCCGTCGCAATGATCGGCGATTTCGACCGCACGCTGCAAGAGGACGGCGACTTCGGCTATCGCGTTCTGCACTGGGAAGCCGGCGCGATCGGCCAAGCGCTCTATCTCTGGGCCAGCGCCATCGGCCTTTCCGGCACTGGGATCGGTTGCTTCTTCGACGATGAAATCCACGCGATGCTGGGCCTGTCGCCAGAACAATACGCCTTTCAGGACATCTACCACTTCACCGTCGGCGCCGCGCTCGAAGACTCGCGCATGCTGACGCTCCCCGCCTACTCTGAAGAGATGCGCGAGCGAACATGAACATTCAAATCGAAAGGCCTCATGTCGAAGCGCTGATTGCGCGCTTTCCCGCCCATTCGGGGCTCTCTTCGCAACTGCGCTTCGGCGACAGAGTCGAACTCGATCTCGCGCATCTCTCCAGCGCCGAATTCGACTTCCTCGAAGATCTGTATCAGCAGTCCGGTCCAGAATTGCGCGCAAGAGCCGCGCAACTCGCAACGCTGCGCTCGGCGCTGGAGTCGCAGGGCAAACGCTTTGAGGCCGGCGATCTTGAAGACGTATTGCCGGCGCTGGTCAAATATCTGACGACCGACGCGCTGCGCGGCTGGCTGTTCACGGCGAGCGTCGCCGCCAAGGCGCTGCCCTATGTCGTGACGCGATTCGACTATGTGCCGGCCTCCAACGACGAGGCTGGCAAAATCCTGATCGAACTGAAGGCCAACGCCAAGGGCACGCTGCAAACCAATCTGATGCGCATCATGGCGCCCGATATCGTCGGCCGAACAATCAGCGAAATCCTCGCCGCCAAGGGCTTCTTGCGCGAGACCCCGGCATTGATCGAAGCGTTTGACGCGGCGAGCGAGACCTATTTCGATTGGCGCGGCCGTTATGGCGCGCAATTTTCTGGCAAAGGCACGGGCTTTCACGCCGAAGACCCCAATGCGACGCATCGCGACACGGACTGGACGCGCAAGGACGTCATCGTGCTCTCGACGAGCGGCGGCGAGGCGCGGCTCGTCAACGACGAGGCGGTGCTCTCAGCGCGCAGCCTGACGCTGGAGGCCGCAGGCGACGTGCTCGGGCATTTCCTGCGCAAGGCGGGCAAGAGCAATAATTTCTCCGGCGAGGACGAGATCGCCGAGCTGCGCGAACAGATTCCGCCAGGGCTCTTCACGCAGATTCCCGTGCATCCCTACATTCTGATGTTTCATCTCGATCTGCACCATCACGTCTGGGTACATGTCGACGAAATGCAGCTCTATCGCTATCAGCCCGAGTTGAAGCACAAGCTTGTTCTGCCCGAGGAGCAGACCGATCTCATCGACATTCTGACCGCAGAGATGGATGTGCTCATGGACGACATCGTACAGGGCAAGTCCGGCGGCACGACGGTGCTCTGTGCCGGCCCGCCCGGCGTCGGCAAGACGCTGACCGCGGAAGTCTATTCGGAAATCATTCAGCGTCCGCTGTACCGCGTGCATTCCGGCCAATTGGGCCTCAACGTATCGACGATGGAGACGGCGCTGAAGGAGATATTGACCCGCACCCAGCGTTGGGGCGCGGTGATGCTGATCGACGAGGCCGACGTCTACATCAAGCGCCGCGACGACAACATCGCGATGAACGCCGTCGTCGGCGTTTTCCTGCGCGTGCTCGAATATTTTAATGGTCTACTGTTCCTGACGACGAACCGTGTCGACGACATCGACGAAGCGATCGTCTCGCGCTGCATCGCTCTGATCAAATACAACCCGCCCGACGCTGACGCCAAGCGCCGTATCTGGCGGGTGATGTCCGAGCAATTCGGGCTCAAAGTCGACGACCTGCTCATCGACCAACTCGTCGAGATTTTCCCCGCCGCCACGGGACGCGACATAAAGGGGTTGGCTAAACTCACAGCGAAGTTCTGCCACCAGAAGTCTGTGCCGCCGAGCCTCAATGTGTTCCGCCGCTGCGCGATCTTCCGCGGCCTCGACACGGCGCATGCGGCATAAAGCCCGGCGCGCGAAAAGGCCGAACCCGGTTTTTCGCGAGAAGCGCGCTACATGCTTTGACAGCGATCACGTTTTCTGCGACGGGGCGACCCGGTCCGAAGGCGGCGTGATCTGGCGATCAGGAACACGAGAATGGAAGAGGCGCGGCTGACGTCGCCATCGGTCGCGCGTAACCGCGAACCGATCCTGGAGGCGTTGCGTCCCGTTCTGCCGCCGCAGAGCGTCGTGCTCGAAATCGCCAGCGGCTCGGGCGAGCATGCGGCATTCTTCGCGGAGAAATTCCCGAATCTCGACTTTTGTCCCTCCGATCCCGAGCCTACAGCGCGGCGCAGCATCGCTGCCTGGCTGCCTATCGCTCGACCTCGCCAATCTTCGCGCACCCTTGGCGCTCGATGCGCGCGAAGACGATTGGCCGATCGACGCCGCCGACGCGATCCTCTGCATCAACATGATCCACATCTCGCCCTGGTCGGCGACGGAAGGCTTGTTCAAAGGCGCAGCGAAAATCCTTCCGAGCAACGCGCCGCTTTATCTTTACGGCTCCTATAAGCGCCGGGGCGTCGAGACGGCGCCGAGCAATGTTGAATTCGAGACTTGGCTGAAGACGAAAGATCCGGCGTTCGGTTTGCGCGACTTGGAGGCCGTCGCCGGCTGCGCCTCGCGCAACGGCTTTCTCGAGCCCGCTGTCATCGAAATGCCGGCCAACAATCTCAGCGTGATCTTTCGCCGCGCATAGATCACGCAGCATTTGGGCGTAATCGCCCAAATGCAGATAACGTGATCGATACCCAAAGTTTGAGCGCACTCTACGCGAAAAACCGGTTCCCACTTTTTCGTGAGCCGCGCTCCAAGCCCGTTTCAGCCGTCTAATCCGCCCGACAGTCGCTCGCGCCAGCGCTCGCGAAAGGCGCTGGCCAAATCTTCGCTCGCAAAAGCCACCTCGATCGACCATTCGGTGGTGCGCGTATCGTCCGGGCCAGATCCGTTCCGCTTTATGCCAGATGATGCGTGGCCAGTCTGGATTGCGCTGCGGCTTGCCGCCCTCGCGCGACGATGGCCGGCCGACGCGCGCAATCAGCCAATCCATGATTTCGGGCCGAAAGGTGGCGCCAAAGAACAGCCCATGCCGACCCATGCGGTCGGGAGCGCGAAAGATTTGCTGGTTGAGCCAGGCGAAGGCAGGCGGATCAGACCCGTTGTGAAAGCAACGCAGCGCCAGCAGCCGGAATCCCATCGGGATGGAAAGCGCCGGCACGGCGTTGACGCATCCCGCAGACTCCTGCAACGCCGCAGCGGCGGAGCCGTGATTTTCCATCCTCACGCGCTCTCCCCCCGCCCCACTTCGGGCGGCGGCCGATCAACCGCCTTCAGCGCGTCGAGCACGGCGATCAGCGCGCGGCGTCCGTCCTCGACCGCCTCCGCCTCCGTGCCGCCGACGCCAAAGCAGCCAGGAATCTCCGGGTAAGACAGGATGTAATAGCCGCCCTCCTCGGGCGGCGCGCGCCCCAGCTTGGTCCGATAGGCGGGCCCGTCGCTCATTTGTCCAGCTCGTCCATGAGGTCGACCATAGCGACGAAGGCCTTTACATGAACGCTTCTCACCTTCGCCTTCATCGGGATGGCGACGCAATTCAGCACGGAAGGATGCGTGAACACGACATGCGTTCCCGTAACCTTGCGGAACTTGATGGCGTATTGCGAGGCGGTGATTTCAAAGTCGGCGGGCGTCCAGTCCCCGCCCGGATCGTTGCGAAACGCCTCCAAGCGCTTGTTGTGCACGGCGACGCCTCCCGTCGGTAGCGGCTCGAATCTTGCTCGCCGTCGATGCAAATTCGCAGCCAGCCTTACGGAGCGCCCTTTATGTTTGTTCGCGTCTGCAAGGAGGACACTCTCATGGAGGGAGGGATGCGCGTTGTCATCGCCGACGCGCAGCTGATCGTTCTCGCCTGGCCGGAAAACGGCGTCGTCAAAGCATTTCAAGGAGTCTGTCCGCACACCAACATTCCCCTGGCGGACGCCGATTTCGACGGGACGATGCTCACCTGTCCGCTGCATTCGTGGTGTTGGGACATGAACAGCGGCCAGCCCACCCATCCGCATGCGACGCCGCTCGCCGAATATCCGGTGCGGATCGAAGACGGCGTCGTCTATATCGACGCGGCAGGCGTCGCGCCGATCTTCGCAGAACCCTGAGAAACGCTGGTCCGTATATTGCGAGACGGCAATCGCGCGAGGGAGGGTGGACGAGCATGGCGTTGGATCTGAAAGCCGATTGGACGAACGAAGAGCTCGCCCAGCTTATGGGTTCCGTCGAAGACGACCGAGACTGGCGTCTCGAAGTCAGCGCCGTAGGCATTGCCGATCTTTGCGACAAGACCGCCAATCCCACCGGCGCCGATTATGACGAGACGCTGCACTGTTTTTTTGAAACCTGGATGCAGGGAACCGATTTCGTCGGAGGCTCGGCTGCCGCGGACAAGACGCTCGTCGGAAAGATCGCGAAAGCCCTGCGCGATAATTATCCAGAATTGAAGGCGGGGAAATTCGTTTATGTGGATTTGTAGCGCAGTCCGACGCCGCGCGGCGGCCCGCGCCGCGCCGCTCGCTGGCTTGCATTTTGCTTTCGCTCGGTGCCGGAGGGACGATGACACACGTGCGATTCAGCGAATTTCTGTCCAATCGAAGCGTGCCCTTCGTAATCGTTCTGGGCACGAATGAGATTGCTTCGGCGGTTGCCGCGCGTCTGACCCAGGAAGGTTGCCGCGTCGTGATCAGTCACGACCCCTACCCGCCCGTCATTCGGCGCGGCATGGCGTTCCACGACGCTCTCTTCAACGATCATACCGAGGTCGATGGCGTTCAGGGCTGCCGCGTCGAGACTGCGCTGGAAATCGTCCGGGCGTTGACGGTAACCGGCGTCGTCGCGGTGACCTCGCTGCAACTGACAGATCTCATCGCGCTGCGCATACCCGACGTGCTGATCGACGCGCGACTGCAAAAACGCCGCATGACGACCAATCTGCGCAACATCGCGAATCTCTCCATTGGCCTCGGGCCGCAGTTTGCTGCCGGCTTGAACTGTGACGTCGCGATAGAGACGCATCCCGACCATGCCGGCGAACTCATCGAAACCGGCGAAACTCGACCCAACGACCATATTCCGCGCTACCTGGGCGGCATCGGCCGCGGCCGCTTCGTCTATTCCACCCGAGACGGCGTTTGGCGCACGCCGCTCGACATTGGCGCGCGAATCTTCAAGAATTACCTGATTGGTCTCCTCGACGGTCACCGCGTCTTTTCGCCCATGGACGGCTTCCTGCGCGGCATTGCGCGCGACGGAGTGGTCGTGCCGCAAAATGTGAAACTCGTCGAGGTCGATCCGCGCGGGCGCGCCTCGAGTTGGACGGGCAGCGACGAGCATGGGCGCACCATAGCGGACGCCGCATATCGCGTAATCGCCAAGGCTCGCCGACGCTGCTGGGCGCGGTCCGTCACCGAAACCTATCATTGAAGCTTGAGGCCGTGACGACGTCCATGCTCGACAATCCCTCATCGATATACGACCGCATCGGCGGCTTGGACACGGTCGACCGGCTCGTCGAAACCTTCTACCGCAACATGGATGAATTGCCGGAAGCGCGAGGCATACGCGCCGTTCACGCCGACGACTTGGGACCGACGCGCGCCATTCTGAAGGTCTATCTGGCCGAATGGCTCGGCGGCCCTAAAGAATATTCGGCCAAAAAGGGACATCCGCGCCTGCGCATGCGGCATGGGCATTTGCGCATCGGTCCGGCTGAACGCGACGCCTGGATGTTGTGCATGAACGGCGCGCTCGATGCGACGATCGAAGACGTCGGCATACGCGAAGGCCTGCGCGAAAATCTCGCCAAGCTCGCCGATTGGATGCGCAATGATCCGAATAATGCGCATGACAAGCGCCATTGAGCGCGGCGGCAGGCATCACTCAATCTCGATGTCTGACGAAATGAAGAAAACTGCGCCGCCTATCGGCTGAGGCGCGCGCGTCGCATCAGATGCGATAGCCTTCTTCAGCGAGCACCTGCCGGACGGCCGGGCGCGTTTTCATGCGCGCGTAATGCGCCTGACAATTGCTTGGCAGCGTCATGCCGGTCTTGTCGGCCCAAAACTCCACGTAGAACAGCGCCGCGTCGGCAAGCGAAAAGCCGCCGGCGACATAGTCCTTGCCCGCAAGTTCCGTATCGATCGCGGTCAGCGCCGCCACGACGATTTCGCGTCCTTCGGCCTTGATCGCCTCGACGTCGGCCTGTCGCCCGGCGTAGCGCTCCGGCGTGAACACGCGTCGAAAGCCTTCGCCGTGAATATGCTGAACGCAAAAATGCATGGCGGCCAACGCCGCCTCGCGCGCATCCGCGCTCTCCGGAAGAAGCTTGCGACGTGGATAGGTCTCCGCAAGCCATAAGGCGATCGAGTGAAAATCCGTCAGCGCGACACCGTCGTCGCGCAACAGAGTTGGGATCGTGCCATTCGGGTTGATCGCCAAATAGTCCGGCTTGAGGTGATCGCCCTTGACGAGATTGACGATGTAGGCCTCGAAAACCAGCCCGATCTCTTCCAGCAGGATGTGTATGCCCGTGGAGCAAGATCCGGGCGTCATATAGAATTTCATTCCCCGCGTGCCTTGCGCGTCTGATCGGCGTCGAGTGATCTCAGCCGAATTTGAACAGCACGCCGTAGCCGCCGCGCGGATAATTCCATTCGATGTCGCCGCTCGGCTCGGCAATGATCCGGCACGTGCCGCATTCGACGCAGCCGTCGGTCGCGATCTCGACCTGCCCCGCAGAGTTCATTTCATAGCAATGCGCCGGACAGACGTTCAGCAGGCTAAGAAGTTGCGGCGACGGCTTGGTGTGTGGACGCACCTTGATGTGGGCGCGGCCGGCGTCGACGAGATAGCGATTGAGGTAAAGCTTGTCCTCTACCCGGACAGCTGATTCTGCGCTCATTGTCCTTCTCCGTTGCTAAAGCGTATCGCGCCCGACTACCTCCACGCGCGCGCCAGCCGAACGGCGTCGCCGACCAGTCCGGTCAGCGAACGCGCCGCAAGGAAGGAGCGGAACGTGGTCTTCTCTTTTTCCCGCTTCGTCGTGCCGTCGACGCGCAGGAAATTCGTCATCGCCTTCGAGACGAGCTGCGGATAGGTCAGGAAGAAGTTCTGCGCCTGGATGTGAAGCAGGTCCGGCATGTCGCGATATTTCTTCAAATCCTTCATGACGAAGGATTCGTCGAGCATCTTCTTGTAGAGCGCCAAATTCTCCTTCGTCATCGGATCGCGGCGCGACTTGATCTGGAAGATCGCTTCCGCGGCGAGCCGGCCGGAGGTCATCGCCAGATTTGAGCCTTCGCGATGGACGGCGTTGTTCAACTGCGCGGCGTCGCCAACCACGACCCAGCCATCGCCATAGAGCTGCGGAATCGCCTTGAAGCCGCCTTCAGGGATCAGATGCGCAGCGTATTCCTTGACTTCCGAGCCTGCGATGAGCGCCGCCACCGAAGGATGCTGCTTGAACTTTTCCAAAAGCCCGTATGGCGTCTGCCCCGTCTTCTCGAAATCCGCGACGAGACAGCCGATGCCGAGCGAGATCGACTCCTTATTGGTGTAAATGAAGCCCATCCCGGTCATGCCTTGCGAGATGGTGCCGACCGCCTCGATGACCGCGCCTTCGTCGCCGCGCAGATTGAAGCGGGCTTCCAGAATTTCTTGCGGAAGGAAGTGCATTTCCTTGACCGCCAGAGCGACATTGTTCTTGTCGGGCGTCTTGCGTAGGCCGGCTCTCGTGCCAAGCAGCCCGCTGACGCCTTCCGCCAGCACGACGACGTCGGCGCCGACCTGTCCGTTCTTGCGGTCCGTGCGCACGCCGATGACTTTTCCATAGGCGTCCTGCAACAGTTCCAGGACGGTGGTTTCGCACAGAACGACCGCGCCGGCCTCCTGAACCTTCTTGGAGAACCATTTGTCGAATTGCGCGCGGATGATCGTGTAGCGGTTAGGACGCTCCTCGTTGAATTCGTCAGAGCGGTAATGGAGTCCCGTGTGGGAGTTGTCGTCCATCATCCAGAAGCGCTGCTCGACGAGATGGCGCTCCAGGGGCGCGTCTTCACGGAAGTCCGGGACAAGCTTCTCCAGCATGTCAGAATAGAGGATCGCGCCCTGCACATTCTTGGAGCCGGAATATTCGCCGCGCTCCAATTGCAGGACCTTGAGGCCCTTGCGCGCCAGCGTCAGGGCGGCGGCGTTGCCGGCCATGCCGGCGCCAACAACGATCGCGTCGAATCTTTCTTCGATCATGCGTATCTCCCCTAGCTCGCTAGACGGTCGCGCTGGTGCGGAGACAATCGTTTCGAGAACGCTTCCGTGAGTGCAGGCAAAAGCCGTACCGCGTCGGTGACGATCCCGACATGGGCGAAATCGAAGATCGGCGCGTTCTTGTCGGTGTTGATCGCGACGATGTAATCCGCGCCCTCGACGCCTACGCGATGCTGGATCGCGCCGGAGATGCCCGCGGCGATGTAAAGCTTGGGTCGGATGGTTTTGCCGGTCTGGCCGATCTGTCGGTCCGAGCTGACCCATCCCTTTTGCACGAGCGGGCGCGAACAGCCGAATTCCGCGCCGATCGCGCTCGCCAGCTGGCGGATAAGTTGGAAGTTTTCCGGAGAACCAAGACCGAGGCCGCCGGCGACGACCACGTCGGCGAAAGCCAAATTGGATTTTGTCGAATCGCGGTCTGGCAGAAAGGACAACACTTTCGTGACAATGTCGTCTTCCACCAGGCCGAGCGGATGTTCGATCACCCGACCGATCGGTTTTTCCACTCGCTCGGGCATTGGCATCACGCGCGGGCGCACGGTCGCCATTTGCGGGCGATAGTTGAGCGTGAAGATCGTGCAGAGCAGCGAGCCGCCGAATGTCGGACGCGTCGCGGCGAGCGAACCTTCCGCGTCAACGTCGAGTTCCGTACAATCGGCGGTGAGACCTGTCAGCAGCGTCGTCGCCACCGAGCCGGCGAGATCGCGCCCCAAAATCGTCGCGCCGAGCAGCAGGATTTCCGGCTTATAGGCGTTGACGAGATCCGTCATCGCCTTGGTGTAGCTCTCGTTGCGGTAATCCGTGAGGATGTCGTCCGTGACGAGATAGGCGAGGTCTGCGCCATAGTTGAAGCTTTCCCGCACGACGGACTGCGTCGCCTCGTTGCGCGCCCCAACGACGACCGCCGCGAGATCGACCCCGAGCTTGTTGGCGAGAATTCGCCCCGCGCCCATCAGCTCCCAAGAGACGGGATGAGCTTGTCCTCGCTCCTGCTCGATGAAGACCCAGACATGCTTGTAGGCTTTGAGATGCTCGGGCAGCTCTTTTTTGGCCGCCGCGCGCCCCGCCGGAGCAGGAGCCTTTGCCGTGTCGTTCATGTGTCGCGCTCCTGTTTCAAGATCAATAGCCGCGCGTCAATTGCCCGAGCTCGGCTTCGAGTTTCGGCCGGCGCTTGAACAATTCATCGACGAAGGCGTCTCCCGGCTTGTCGCCGAGCTCAATGAACTCAGCCTTTTCCGCACGCGGCTTCGGCGCGAAGACGCGCTTGACGATCGTCGGCGAGCCCCGCAGTCCGCATTTGGTGATGTCCTCGACGCCGGCGTCCTGGGCGCTCCATTTGATGATCGTCGCCCGCGCCGCCGCCAACGCGTCGCTCAGCGAACCAATTCGCATCTCGTTGACGCCTTCGAGGATCGAGATCAGGCAGGGCATTTTACTGCGCAACTTCTGCACGCCGCCCTCGCTGCGCCGCTCGACGTCGATCGTGCCGGCCTCGAGATCGACCTTGTCGATATGCGAGACATAAGTGAGCTGCATCAGGCCGAGCCGCTTGGCGACGCCCGGTCCCACCTGCGCAGTGTCGCCGTCGATCGTCTGCTTGCCGGTGAAGACGATGTTGGGCGAACCAAACTCCACACCGATCTTGCGAATGGCCGTCGCCAGCGCATATGTCGTCGCCAGCGTGTCGGCGCCGGCGAAGAAGCGGTCGGTCAAGAGCACAGCGCGGTTGGCGCCAAAGCTCAGCGCCTTACGCAGGCTATCCTCGGCGGAGGGCGGCCCCATGGTGAGGATGGTGACCTCGCCGCCGAACTGTTGTCGCAGCCGCAGCGCCTCTTCGATCGCGAAGAGATCATATGGGTTGATGATCGTCGGAACGCCCTGGCGCATGATCGTGTTGGTTACCGGGTGAACCCGGATCTGCGCCGAGTCGGGCACTTGCTTCATGCAGACGACGATATGCATTCGAGTTATCCCCGCATATTCTCTAGGATTCACTTCAGAACGTTGAGCTGCACCAATGACGGCGGCGCCGCCGGCTTGACGGCGTCCTTGTGGACTTTGAACAAGCGCTCGTCGATCGGCGTCGATGTCAGAAAGTCCTGATAGGCGCGCTCCAAAAAGTCTTTGCAGCGCTCAGCGACCTTGGCGTCGTCAGACTCGGAGAAATCCTCGCTGAAGAGATACTGCCCCATGCGCCGCAGAATATGGAGGCGCGCGACATTCACCACTTTCGGATCATATTCGACGCCGAGAAGCGCGAAGAATTCTTCCGCGCAGGAGGCCTTTTTCAGTTGCTCCAGAATGGCGGGCTCGGACATTTTGGTCTCCTTCAAACGATTTCCGCCGGCTCCGGCTTCGGCGCGGCGCCAGCGTGGGTCTTCGCGGTAGACTCGCGTTCCCGCAGACGCCTCTGCAGGTGCGACACCCGCGTCTCCAAAAACTCAACGCGATCAAGCAGGACCGAGAAGGCCTCGCCGACCGGGTCGGGCATCAGATGGTGATTGAGGTTGATGCGGCCGTCGAACGTGCAGCGGCCGATGTCGCGATGCACGATCTTTGCCGGGATTCCGACCACCGTGGCGTCGCGCATCACATTTTCGATCACGACGGAATTCGCGCCCACGCGCGCATTGCGGCCGATCGTAATGGGACCGAGAATCTTCGCGCCGGCGCCGACGATCACCTCGTCTTCGAGCGTTGGATGGCGCTTGCCCGGCGACCAGGAGACGCCGCCGAGCGTCACGCCGTGGTAGAGCGTCACGTCGTCGCCGACGACCGCCGTCTCGCCAATGACGACGCCGGCGCCGTGGTCGATGAAAAAGCGTCGCCCGATCGTCGCGCCGGGATGGATGTCCACATTGGTCAGAAAGCGCGCAAACCAGGAGAGGAGCCGCGCCCCGAAGCGATGATCGTTGACCCACAGCCAATTTGCGAGGCGGTGCCAAATGACGGCGTGCAGCCCGGGATAAGTGAGCAGCGTCTCGAGACGTCCGCGGGCGGCCGGATCGCGCGTCGCGACGCAAGCCAGGTCCTCGCGGATCAGCTGCAAGCGCGTCGGCTCCGTCACCGCCGTCGCCGCCTTGGTCTGCGCTGCCTCGTTCGATATCGTGGCGACTCGTTCGAGCATGACCCCTCACATGCCTCTCGCGTGAGTGCTCGCGCAGACGCTGCGCCAGATCGAGGTCAAGGCCTCGCCGCTGACCGGCCCCTTATGATCAAGCGCATGCGCGCGCACGCATGAGACGATCTCGCCGAGTTCCTCAACGCTGACCGACAAATCCAATCGTCGCAGCATCGCGGTGACCGCCGCCGAGCCGGAATGCTTGCCGATCACGATCTCATGCACGCGCCCGAGCACGCTTGGATCGAAGGCTCCATAGGTGCGCGGATCCTTGAGCAGCCCATCGACGTGAATGCCGGATTCATGGGTGAAGACATGTTCGCCGACGATGGACTTGTTGAGCGGGATCGGTCGCCGCGCCGCGGCGGAGACGAGCGCCGCGACGTTTCGCAATTCAGTGAGCACGATGCCGGTTTCATATTTGTGGAGCTGACGCGCCGCCACGGCGACTTCTTCGAGCGGCGCATTGCCGGCGCGCTCGCCGAGCCCGATCACGGTGACCGACGCATGCGTCGCGCCCGCCCGAATGCCCGCCAATGTGTTGGCGGTGGCAAGACCCAAATCGTCGTGACAGTGGATTTCGATTTCAAGGTCGCTCGCCGCGCGCAGTTTGGCGATCAGTTCGAATGCGGCGAAAGGATCGAGCACGCTCAACGTGTCGGCGACCCGAAATCGTCGGGCGCCGGCGGCTTGCGCGACCGCCATCGTCTCCATCAGGAATTCCGGCTCGGCGCGCGAAGAATCCTCGCCGCCAACCGCGACGTCCAGGCCCTTGTCCCGCGCGTAGGCGACGACGCGCCGCGTCATCTCCAGCGCCTGGGCGCGCCCGCCGCGCAATTTCGCGCCGATCTGCGTTTCGGAGACCGGCACCGACAGATTGACCATCGAAACGCGAGACGCCAGCGCCGCGTCGACATCCTCGACGCGCATCCGGCACCAAGCGATCGCACGAAGCGGCAAT
Source organism: Methylocystis sp. (assembly GCF_021731785.1). GTDB lineage: Bacteria > Pseudomonadota > Alphaproteobacteria > Rhizobiales > Beijerinckiaceae > Methylocystis. Next base: position 1,666 of record NZ_JAKFWS010000029.1, on the reverse strand, counting down.
CCGGCGTCGACGATCGCTCGGATCATCGCGATCTCCACACCGCCCATCGCCGGCGTTCCGGCTTCGAGTTCAGTGACGCCGGCGCGCGCCAAGGCGCGCGCAATTTCGAGTTTTTCTGCGCAGGTGAAAGCGACGCCCGGGGCCTGTTCGCCATCCCTCAACGTGGTGTCGTTCAACACCACATCAAGCGTTCTCTGCGTCGGCGAAGCGACGGGAGGGCGCGAACTCGTTAGGGGCATATATGTCGTCATCGACTCATACGAACGCCCAAGGCACCCGCTTTCCTGGAACCAGGGAACAATCGCGCAACTGCTACAAGCATTTGGACCGCCCCTTCAGTTGAAGGATTTCTGGCAGCCGCAGGTCGAGCTTGCGTTGGGATTTTCGAAGGTAAAGCCGGAACCGGCGAGATCCTGGCGAAACCCGAGCGTCATGCCTTCCAGGCGCGGACGCGAGGCCGGATCGATCAGCACGCGTATGCCGTCCGCCTCGACGACGATGTCGTCGTTTCTCTGCAGCGGATCAAGATCGACGACATATTCGTAGCCGGCGCAGCCGCCTTCCTTAACCAGGATGCGCAGGCCGCCCTCCTGTTGAGAGGCCCGCGCCATCGCATCCTTTACCGCTGCGACGGCTGCCTGCGAGACCGTGATCATACTGGAGCCTCCGAGATGAAACTGCCTGTGCTTGAATAAGCAATCGACATGCCATCCCGATTTCGCGCCAAAACCGCCAGTCCGACGGGCAAATTTTGTGATTGTCGAAAACCCGACAGAAAGTTGTTCGAATGAACTTACACTGTCTGCCTGGCGGCGGGCGCGGTAGGCGGTTGCGCTGCTGACGCGAAGCGGCTGGCCCCCGTTTCCGGGCCATAGCAGAGGTCGTAGTCGGCGCAGTTCGAGCACACCGGCGTGCTACACATGACGAAACCGTCGTTTTCACACATCATGCGGTAGATGAACCGCTTCCAGCGCATGTTCTTGTCGTTGCGTCGGGCGAGCGGCGCGAAATGGCGCCCGATCAGCCGCGTCAACTCAGATCTGTCGCGAAGCCCGAGGTCCTCCCAAAGATGGTTGGGCTCCATGGCGCGGCGGGCGATCATGCCGGCGAGCCAACGACCGCAGTCTCCTTCGCTGGAGCGGTTCTCCAGAAGAAGCTCGCGTACGATTTCTATTTCGTCGGCGTCGACAGGATTCTCCATCCCGTCAGTGGACGGGTCGATCCTGCGCGCGGCGAACCAGAGAGAAAACAGATCGGCGAGTTCAGCGTCCGACAGACCGGCCCGCGCCGCGAGGCTTCCACCCTCGCTCAACGCCAAGGCGAGAATCGACGCCAGAACGTGACGGTCGAAACTCGCATCGCCGTCGATGTTCGCCGCCTCCGGCAAAACCCCAGTCAGTTCGCGATAAGTGTTCGCGGCGTCACGAACGCGCCGTCCGCTCTCCGTCTCCGCGGATGCGAAGCCAGCGCTCTCGATGTCCGGAAAGGCGTGCACCATTATGTCACGCTCCGCGAAGAAAAAAACGTCGGCCTCCGGCTTATGGGAGGCCGACGCTCATGCATTGAGGGTTAGGCGATGGCCTGGAGTTCGGCGGCGGTCTTGCCGATCTGGCTCTCGTCGACCGCCTTCATGATGCCGTGCTCCATCAGCATGTCTTCGAGCTCG
>NZ_JAKFWS010000134.1 GCF_021731785.1 Methylocystis sp. | reverse complement strand
GACGCCGCGCGAGCAATGCCTGCGGGAATGCGCTGCGGAGCGCGACTCCTGTCTGGCGGACGGCGGCCTGGGGTCGCAATGCATCCCCGCCTTTCGGCGCTGCCGGGAGCAGTGCCCGGCGCGGTAAGCCGCGGGCAGGGGCGGGGCTTCATTCCGGCGCTGGGCGGCGCGCCCCGGCCGGTTTCGCTTCCAAAATCGCCCGCCTTGGGGTAAGAGACGCTGCATCGCAACAACAGCCGGCGTCTTTTAGTTCCGGCCGCCCATCGGCGGCCGCTGAGGCGGCTGTTTTACCTGGCCGGCCTTTGAACATGCAGCTGCGCAATATCGCCATCATCGCCCACGTCGACCATGGCAAGACCACGCTCGTCGACCGCCTGCTCCAGCAGTCGGGCGCCTTCCGAGAGAATCAGCGCGTCGCCGAGCGCGTCATGGATTCGAACGACCTCGAAAAGGAGCGCGGCATCACCATCATGGCCAAGGCGACCTCGATCGCCTGGAAGGATGTGCGCGTCAATATCGTCGACACACCCGGCCACGCCGATTTCGGCGGCGAGGTGGAGCGTATTCTGTCCATGGTGGACGGCGCGATCGTGCTCGTCGACGCCGCCGAAGGCCCGATGCCGCAGACGAAATTCGTCGTCGGCAAGGCCTTGAAGATCGGCCTGAAGCCCATCGTCTGCGTCAACAAGGTCGACAAGCCCGACGCGCGAGTGAGCGAAGTCGTCAACGAGGTCTTCGATCTTTTCGCGGCGCTCGACGCTACCGATGAGCAACTCGACTTTCCGATCATCTACGGCTCGGCCAAGCAGGGCTGGATGGCCGAGGAGCCAGACGGCCCGCAGGACGGCATGGCGCCGCTCTTCGATCTCGTGCTCAAACATGTGCCGGCGCCCACGGTCGAAGAGGGCGGCTTCCGCATGCTCGGCACGCTGCTCGAAGCGAACCCCTATCTCGGCCGCATCATCACCGGCCGCGTTTTCGCCGGCAGCGTGAAGCCCAATCAGGCGGTAAAAGTGCTCGACCGCACCGGCAAAATCGTCGAGCAGGGTCGCGTGTCGAAGATCCTCGCCTTCCGCGGCATCGAGCGCCAGCCGATCGAAGAGGCGGAAGCCGGCGACATCGTCGCCATTGCCGGCCTCGAAAAATTCAACGTCGCCGACACGCTCTGCGCGCTTGACGTGAACGAGCCGCTGCAGGCGCAGCCGATCGACCCGCCGACGCTCTCCATGACCTTCCTCGTCAATGATAGCCCGCTGGCGGGCACGGAAGGCGACAAGGTCACGAGCCGCATGATCCGCGCGCGCCTTTACAAAGAGGCCGAGGGCAATGTCGCCCTGCGCGTCGAGGACGCGCCGATGGGCGACGCCTTCATCGTCTCGGGCCGCGGCGAATTGCAACTCGGCATCCTCATCGAGACCATGCGCCGCGAGGGCTTCGAACTCGGCGTCTCGCGCCCGAAGGTCGTCTTCAAGAAGGATGAGAGCGGCGATATCCTCGAGCCGATCGAAGAAGTCGTCATCGACGTCGACGAGGAGCATAGCGGCGTCGTCGTTCAGAAGATGAACGAGCGCAAGGCCGAGATGATCGAGATGAAGCCCTCGGGCGGCAATCGCCTGCGGCTCGTTTTCCATGCGCCGACGCGCGGCCTCATCGGCTATCAGGGCGAGCTTTTGACCGACACGCGCGGCACGGCGATCATGAACCGCCTGTTCCATGAATATGCGCCCTATAGGGGCGACATTCAGGGACGCCGCAACGGCGTGCTGATCAGTAATGATTCCGGCGAAGCCGTCGCCTACGCCATGTGGAAGCTGGAGGATCGCGGGCCGATGATGATCGAGCCCGGCTGGAAGGTCTATCGCGGCATGATCGTCGGCGAGCACACGCGCGACAATGATCTTGAGATCAATGTCTTAAAGGGCAAGCAGCTCACCAATATCCGCACCCAGTCGAAGGACGAGGCGGTGCGCCTCACCCCGCCGATCCAGATGACGCTGGAAAAGGCGCTGGCCTATATCGAGGACGACGAGCGCGTGGAAGTGACGCCGAAATCCATTCGGCTACGCAAAGTGTTTCTCGATCCGAACGACCGCAAGAAGGCGAAGGGCAAGGCCGCGCTGGTGGAGTGAATGCGGCGCGCTTCGCACCGTCATGGCCGCGCTTGTCGCGGGCATCCACGCGGCGTCGCGGGCGCGAGCAGAAGGTGCCAAGCCAAGGCTTCGGCCTACTGCAAGCCCACCGGATCGATGACGCCGCGCGGGCAGCCGGGGTCCGTCGCCGGCGCGGCGGCGATGAGGTCGGCGAGTTTGCTGTCGGGTTTAACGTCGCCGGTCAATCCGATGGTCATCTCGACAATGAGATTGCGGCCGCCGTCTCTCTTGCAGGCGACGCGCACGCGATCCGCGGCGCCGTCGCCGAAGGTCTCGTTGAACGCCGCCTTGAGTTGGTCGCGCGTGATTTCGTCGCCGATATGCGCCGCGAAAAGCTCCCGAACCTTGGAGCTATTCAGCTGCGACATCAGCGCGAGCGACCGTGCAAAATAAATTTCCGCCGCGCTTCCCGGAAAGCACGTGCCATGTTTGATCCACTCGTGCCGTTCGAGCAGCGACATCGTTCCCGGCATGACTTCCGACAGCGCGTGCCTTGTCGCGTCGGAGAGTTCAGGCTCGGGCAGGCCGTTCCACCGGTTGTCCTTATCGGCGGCGATGATGTGGCGATCGACGTTGCAATATTGTTTCCTGGGCCAGAGTCCATGCAGCGTGAAATGCGTCGCGTCGAACCGGTCGGGCTTCTGCGTTTCGCATTCCGTCTTGTCGGGCTTGCCTTCGCAAAAGGCCGGCTGCCAGCTCACGGCAAGGATGTAATCCGGCTTTTGCGCCGCCGGGCCGCCGTCATGCTCTTGCTCGCCGGGGGCTTCTTCGCCGCCGCTCCCCGGCTGGCCGCCGCCCTCAGCGAGCGTCGCCTCGCCGCATCCGACCGCGACCCACCGGCGCCCTGGATTAGCGTCGGGGACATCGATGAGATAATGCGTCGCATTCGGCTTGTTCTTGGCGAAAATGGAATAACGCCCATCTGGCTCAACGCTGATGTTGCCCGGATTGGCGCCGGTTCTGATGGATTGAAGCGCGGGACAGGACTGACGGGCGACGAAGGTTCCGGATGCGGGAGTCTCCGCCATTGCGCCTGAGGCGGCGAGCGACAATGACGAGCAAAGCAAGAAGTGAAGAGCAAATTTGCGCAAGGCGATGCCTCCAAAAAAACGCGCTGAATGGTAGCGCCGAGCGGCGTGCCTGAGCAAGCATTGCTCCCTTCGATTTCGATGAACGCGGCATTGCGGAAAGAACGAAACTTCGCCGAAGCATGGCGCATTGAAGAGCGGTGCGGGAAAAGAGGTGAAAACCACGAAGCGGGCGCCGAGGCGCAACATCTCAGCCCGTCATGGCTGGGCTTGTCCCGGCCATCCACGTCGAGGCGGCGCGGCGCTGCGAAATCTGCGGAGCGGCGCCGCGTGGATGCCCGGGACAAGGCCGGGCATGACGTGGATAGGATGCGCATCGCTTATTGCGCCGTAAGTTCGCCAAGCCTTCGTGCAAGCGCGCCAGGGTTTTTGGCGCCGACCTTCAAACGCCCGCGAGCGCCTCCCGCAACTGCGCCAAATCCTCCGGCAATTCGCTTTCAAACAGCATTTCTTCGCCGGTGACCGGATGCGCGAAGTCGAGCGTCGCGGCGTGCAGCGCCTGACGGCCCAAACGCTCGACGATTTCCCGAGCGGCGGGCGCCAGCTTCGCGACCTTGGTTTTAAACCCCGCGCCATAGGTTTTATCGCCGATCAGCGGATGGCCGATATGCGCCATATGCACGCGGATCTGATGCGTGCGGCCGGTCTCCAGCTGACAGCGCAAGAGCGCGGCGACGCCGTAATCCTCGACCTTCTGCCAATTGGTGATGGCTTCGCGCCCGCGCGATTCTGAAACCACCGCCATCTTCTCGCGCTGCGTCGCATGGCGCCCGAGCGGCGCTTGAATCGTTCCATGCGCGCGGTCGGGACCCCCCCAGACGAAGGCGAGATATTCGCGCGTTAGCGAGAGCGTGCGGCCATGATCGGCGAAGAGCCGCGACAATCCGTGATGCGCGGCGTCGGTCTTGGCGACGACCAGCAGCCCACTCGTATCCTTGTCGATGCGATGCACGATGCCGGGCTTCTTCACCCCGCCGACGCCGGAAAGACTGTCGCCGCAATGGGCGATCAGCGCATTGACCAGCGTGCCGCTCTCATGCGCGCTCGCCGGATGCACGACGAGCCCGGCTGGCTTGTCGATGACGAGAAGATGCGAATCCTCATAGACGATGTTGAGCGCAATATCTTCGCCCTGCGGTTCGGCCGGCGCCGGCTCCGGCACGACAAGCGTGACGTTGTCGCCCGGCGCGATTTTCTTCGCCGGATCGCGCGTGGTCTCGCCGCCGATCGCCGCGCGCCCCGCTTCAATCAGCGTCTTGATGCGGCTGCGCGAGAGATGCGCGGCGACGATCGCCGGCTGCTCCGCGAGAAAGCGGTCTAGCCGGACTCCGGCATGTTGCGGCGCCGCGAGAAATTCGAAGCCTGCGGTGGTTGCGTCAATATGATGCGGAGCCTTGACCGTCATTCAGCTTTTTTCCGCGCGCCGGCGCGCGCATGGTATGAGAGCCGGAAACGTAGGCGTGGCGTGCGCGAAGGGCGAAACCTTCGCATTCAGACAAAGCGTCAACGCCGCCCAGGGGAGGCCCATCCATTAGCGACGCCGAGGCTCCGTTCTGCGCCATCATCGGCGCGGGCCCCGCCGGACTTTTCGCCGCCGAGTTCCTCGCGCGCGCCGGGGCGCGCGTCGTCATCTATGAGCACAAAGCGAGCCCGGCGCGCAAATTTCTGATGGCGGGGCGCGGCGGACTGAACATCACCCACAGCGAAAGCCTGGACCGCTTCATCTCGCGCTATGGCGCCGCCGCCGCGCGGCTTGCGCCCTTCGTCCGCGCTTGGCCGCCGCAGGCGCTGCGCGACTTCTGCGCCGAGCTTGGCGAAACGACTTTCGTCGGCTCGAGCGGCCGGGTTTTCCCGGCGAGCTTCAAGGCGTCGCCGCTGCTGCGCGCCTGGCTCGCGCGACTGGCGCGATTCGGAGTCGCCATTGCGACAAGGCACGATTTCGCGGGCTTTGCCGAATCCGGGGCTCTGCGCCTCATCGGCCCCGACGGCGAATTCACCCGCAAGTTCGACGCGCTGGTTCTGGCGCTCGGCGGCGCTTCCTGGCCGCGGCTCGGCTCCGACGGCGCCTGGGCGGCGCGGCTCGGCGCGCAAGGCGTGCGAGTCACGCCGCTCGCTGCCGCCAACAGCGGCGCGCTCATCGAATGGACCGCGATCTTTCGCGACGATTTCGAAGGCCAGCCGATCAAGACGGTTCTGCTGCGCCATGGCGCATCCGCCGCGCGCGGCGACGTCGTGGTGACGCGCGGCGGACTCGAGGGCGGGCCGGTCTACGCGCTCGCCTCGCAATTGCGCGCCGCCACGCAAAAACATGGCGAGACGACGCTGGCGATCGATCTGCGTCCCGACACGACGCTGGAGTGTCTGGCGCGCAAGCTGTCGCGTCGTCCGCAAAAGCAGTCGCATGCGAATTTTTTGCGCAAAGCGGGGCTCACCAAGGCCGAGATCGGCCTTCTGCGCGAGGCGCGACCGGGCGGATTGCCGCGCGACGCCGAAACGCTGGCCGTCCTGATCAAGAACGCGCCGCTGACCGTCACCGGAGTCGCCGGTCTTGAGCGCGCCATCTCGACCGCCGGCGGGGTCTCCTTTGACGAACTCGACGACGATCTGATGCTCAAGAAGCTGCCGGGCGTTTTCGTCGCGGGCGAGATGCTCGACTATGACGCGCCGACCGGCGGCTATCTCTTGCAGGCGGCCTTCGCCACCGGGTTGGCGGCGGGGCGCGGCGCGGCCCGCTATCTCGGACTTTCGCCCGATCAGTCCGCTGCGCCGTCCGAAACGGATCAGACCGGCCTGACGCTGCGCCAGGAGCCGAACGGGCGTTCGCCGGAAACATTGAACAAATTTAGCGCATAGATTTGGGCGTCGGCGGCGGATAGCCGGCGCATTCCCCTTTAAGGCCAAGGCGCATATGCTTGCCGCCATGCTGCCTTCGCCCTTCTGGACGGAACTCTCGCTGCGCGACATGCGCGCCCTTGACCTGTCGCGCGTGATCGCCGTTCTGCCGATCGCGGCGGTGGAGCAGCATGGTCCGCATCTGCCGCTCGGGGTCGACGCGATGATCATGGAAGGGTGCGTCGAGCGCGTTGCAGCGCGACTGCCAGAAGACTTGGACGTCGTCTTTCTGCCGATCCAGAGCGTCGGCGTTTCAACCGAGCATCGCGACTTTCCCGGCACGCTGACGCTGACCAATGAGACGGCGTCGCGCCTTCTCTCCGAGATTGCCGAAAGCGTATTGCGTTCGGGCGTGACAAAGCTGGCGCTGCTCAATTCGCATGGCGGCAATTCGGCGCTCGTTTCGCAGACGGCGCTCGAGCTGCGCGCCCGCTTCGGCGCGCTCGCGGTTGTCGCCTCCTGGGCGCGCTTTGGCTATCCCGACGGACTTTTCTCGCCGGCGGAATTGCGCCACGGGATACATGGCGGCGAGATCGAGACATCGCTGATGCTCGCCTTCCGGCCGGAACTCGTCGATATGGCGCGCGCCAAGAATTTTCCGCCCGCGACGCTCGACTTCGAGCGCGATTTCGCCTGGCTGCGCGCCGATCGCCCCGCAGGTTTTGGCTGGATGGCGCAAGACCTTTCGCCTGCCGGCGCGATGGGCGACGCCTCGAAAGCCAGCGCGGCGAAGGGCGAAGCGGTGGCGGATTACTGGGCGACGGCCTTCATTGAACTGCTGCGCGACATCGAGGCGTTCGACCTTACGCGGTTGAAGAGCCTGGATGATTGAGAGCTGGATCACGCTGCATTTGGGCGCAATCGCTCACATCCAGATCACGCGATTGATCCTATAAGCTTGGAGCGCGCTTTATGCCGCCGGCGCCGTCCAGGGATAGGTCCAGGTCTCGGTGAGCGTCCGCCCGTGCGCCCGCAAAAACAGGCGAAGATCGGCGGTCTGTCCGGGCTTCACCGACACGTCGAAGAGCGCGCGGAGGCCGCCGATATGCGGGTTCGCGGCGACGCTCGCGCGCAGCATTCGTCCCGTATTGGTTGTCGCCACCGCTTCGACCTGACTGGGATCGGCGACGTAATAGGCGAGGTCGCCGCCGGCGAAATCGACGATGAATCGATGCGACTCGGGGTCAATGGGTTCAGTCGAGCCGAGCGCTCGCGCCGGCGCTTCAAAAGTGTTGACGACGACGCCATTGGGCGCAAGCCGCGGCATCTCGAGTCCTGCGGTGATTCGATAAGCGTAGACGAAGGGCGCACCGGGCGGCGGCGATTTCGCCGGGATCCAGCTCGCGACAATATTGTCGTTGGTTTCGTCGCGCGTCGGCAATTCGATAAGCTCCACCCGGCCTTCGCCCCAGTCGCCGACCGGTTCGACGAAATAGCTCGGCCGGTTTTCGTAGGCGAGGTCGAGATCCTGATAGGATTCGAAGGTCCTGTCGCGTTGCAGCAGGCCGAAGCCGCGATTGTTGGCGTCGAGAAATGATGAAATGCGCGCGCCTGGAGGATTTCCGAGCGGGCGCCAAAGCCATTCGCCTGCGCTAGTGTGAATCAGGAGCCCGTCGGAGTCATGCAATTCCGTGCGGAAACCGTCGCGCAGGCGCCGGTCGTTTTCGCCGGTCAGATACATCGACGTGAGCGGCGCGAGGCCGAGTTTCGCGCCCGATCGGCGTGGAAACAGCGTCGCCTGGATATCAAGCGTGCTTTCCTGCGCAGCGAAAAGATCGAATCTGAAGGCGCCTGTCGTAGCCTCGCCGTCGAGAAGCGCATAGAGCGTCGCGTGATTGCCGCCTTTCTCCGGCGTTTCGATCCAGAATTCGCGGAAGAACGGAAAGCTCTCGCGATCGGAGCCGGCGTCGACGCAAAGCGCCCGGGCCGACAGGCCATAATTCTGGTCGCGGCCGAGAAAGCGGAAATAGCTCGCGCCGAGGAAGGAAATCACCTCATCGTGGACATGCGGCTCGTTGACCGGAAAATGCAGGCGAAAGCCGGCGAAGCCGGTGTTGACGGGGGGCGCCTTTTCGATCTTGAGGCGGCCATAGTCGAAGAGCGCCGACGAATAGGGAATAGGCGTCGCGATGCCGTCGCGGATCGTGTTCACTGTCACTGGACGGCGATAGAGAAAGCCGAGATGAAACGTCTCCAGCCGGAAGCCGCCGTCGGCGCTGGCGAAGACGTCATGGTCGCGCCGGAAGCGAATCTCTCGCCAGGTGTCGAAGTCCAGCGCGTCGAAAGGCTCCGGCAGGCGCGAAGGAACCGCTGGGTCGAACGGCGCAAGCGCGAGATCGCGCGCCCGTTGCACCACGTTCTCGAAGCCGAACCGCGGCGTCGGGACGACGGTGGCGGCCTGCGCCGAGCATTTGAGCGCAAACTGCGCGCCGACCGCAGAGAGCGCCCCGGCGAATTGGCGCCGCGTTAATCGCCTCATTCCCGCATCCGAGCCAAGGTTTTCCGTTGTCTACAGGGACTTCTGCCTGCTGCTCTAACGCTATCGTTTCGGTTGCGCAAGAAGCGGGCGCCCTGAGGGCGCGCGATGCGACAACTTTGCCAACCTCGCCGGAAAAATAATCGCTCGCCGCAAAAACCGCTTGTCACAGCGGCAAAAGCGCGTATCTAAGTCCTTGCCCAAATCGCACGTGCCTGTGGTCGTGTGTCGGTGGGCGGGGATCCGGACAAGAGGCCGGTCAACCGCCAGCGTAAAACCGGCAGCCGGAGGCGAACCGGCGAACTCCGTCTCTGCGGAGGATCGCGACTTAAAGCAACGACGGACCGGGCTTTTTCGTCTCTGTCGACCCTCCAAAGGTCGGCGTACCGAAGAGGCTTGTCTTTCTTGCCGGGCGTGCGGATTGGGATTCTCCCCTTCCAATCGATGGCTGTCCTCGCGGAAGCGTGTGCGCTCAGGCGCGCATCATTTCGCATCGGTCAGTCTACGGCGCATCAACCAGCCGTGTGAGCGCTTGCGCTCGCGCGGCCTTGGACAGCTAAACCCAACGTTCGTCGCGTCTCCATCGCGCGCGGGCGAACGGAGTGGCGTGTCCGTTGACGCTCACGATTCTGGGCGCGGTTCGCCGCGCATGGGGGCCACAATGACCGACCGCATCCTCGAATTCCTCGCCGAGCGCCGACGCAACGGGCGCGACAACGGACCTTGCCTCGTCGTCGATCTCGACGTCGTGCGTGAAAACTATATCGGCTTCGCCAAGGCGCTGCCGGATACGCGCGTCTTCTATGCGGTGAAGGCCAATCCTGCGCCGGAAGTGCTCTCGTTGCTCGCTTCGCTCGGCTCGTGCTTCGATACGGCTTCGGTCGTCGAGATCGAGCAGGCGCTCGCGGCCGGCGCGCCGTCGGATCGAATCAGCTTCGGCAACACGATCAAGAAGGAGCGCGACGTCGCGCGCGCCTATGCGCTGGGCGTTCGGCTGTTCGCGGTCGACTGCGAGGCGGAAGTCGAAAAGATCGCGCGCGTCGCGCCGGGCTCCAAGGTCTTCTGCCGCATTCTGTGCGACGGCTCCGGCGCCGAATGGCCCCTGTCGCGCAAGTTCGGCTGCGTCCCCGAGATGGCGACGGGCGTCCTGGAACATGCGCATCGATTGGGCCTTAACGCCTATGGCGTGTCGTTCCACGTCGGCTCGCAGCAGACGAATCCGCGCATGTGGGACGGCGCGCTGCAGTCCGCGGCAGACATTTTCCGCGAACTCGCGGAGCGCGGAATCAATTTGCAGATGGTCAATCTCGGCGGCGGCTTTCCGACGAAATACCTAAAGAACGTGCCGGCAGTGAAGCAATACGGCGCCGCCATCTTCCGCGCGCTCTCGAAGCATTTCGGCAACCGCATTCCCGAAACGATCATCGAGCCGGGCCGCGGCATGGTCGGCAACGCCGGGCTGATCGAAGCGGAAGTCGTGCTGATCTCGAAGAAGTCCGCAGAAGACAGCGAAATCCGCTGGGTCTATCTCGACATCGGCAAGTTCAACGGGCTCGCCGAGACGACCGACGAGATGATCCGCTATCCGATTCGAACGCCGGCGGACGGCGCCCCGACGAGTCCGTGCGTCATCGCCGGCCCGAGCTGCGACAGCGTCGACGTGCTCTACGAGAAGCAGCCCTATCAGCTGCCGATCTCGCTCGAGATCGGCGCGAAGGTGCTGATCGAAGGAACCGGAGCCTATACGACGACCTACTCCGCCGTGGGCTTCAACGGCTTCCCGCCGCTCGAGACTCATGTGATCTGAGCGGCGCTCACCCTCTCCCGTTCGCGGAAAAGGGTGTCACGCGGAACGCGTGACGGGTGAGGGCCCTCATCCGACCCTCGCTGAAGCGAGGGCCACCTTCTCCCGCAAGCGGGAGAAGGATTCGCCTCACACTACTGTCAGTCCCGTTCGGCGGGCGCGTCATGCGCCAGGCGCGAGGGTCGCTTGTCCTTCTTGAGGGGAGGAAAAGATGGCCTTTGAACTTGTATGCCCCGATCAAGCCCCTGCGCCGCTCATCGCGCCGGTCGCGCTCGCCCCTTCGGCGTTTGCGATTCGCGACGAAGCGCCGAGCGATGTAGACGCTCGCGAATCCCTGCTCGACGACGCCTTTGGTCCCGCGCGATTCCTGAAGACCTGTCAGCGGCTGCGCGTCGGATCGGTGCCGGCGCCGGGTCTCGCGCTGGTGGCGACCGACAATGACGGCGCGCTCATCGGCACGCTGCGGCTGTGGCCGGTTCGCGCCGGCGGCCGTGCGGCGCTGCTGCTTGGTCCTCTCGCCGTCGCGGCGGAGCATCGCGCGCTCGGGATCGGCCGGGCGCTGATCGAAGAATCGCTCGCCCGCGCCGCTGAGTTGGGCCATCGCGCCGTGCTGCTCGTCGGCGACGCCCCTTACTATGCGCGCTTTGGTTTCGAGCGGCGGTTCACGGAGCGCCTGACGATGCCGGGTCCGGTCGAGCGCGCGCGTTTTCTCGGATTGGAGCTTGTCGGAGGGGCGCTAAACGGCGCGCAGGGGCGCGTGCTTCCGGCGTTTGCGCCCGCGCTCGACTTGCCGCAGGCGGCTTAGAGCGCTTCCGGATCGCATGGAACATGTGATCGATAGGGAATCGCTCAAAAATGGAATGTTGGAGCAGGTTCTCATCGAAAAGGTCCTGCAACCTTTTTGGAGCCTGCTCGACGCTCACCAATAGGCGAGAATGCCGCGCGCGAGCGGATAGGAGAGGCCGGCGCCCAGCGCGACGCCGGCGGCGACGTCGCTTGGATAGTGATGCGCCGTGGCGATTCGCGACCAGGCCATCGACAGCAGGAGCAGGCCCGCCGAAAGCGTCGTCGCCGGCCAGGCGATGACGATGGGCGCGAGCACGCCGGTCAGCGTCATCGCATGGCCGCTCGGAAAAGAGTGATCGTCGAGCGTGCGCAACAGCGAGGGCAGCCGCGGATCGGTCTGGAAGGGGCGTTTGCGTCCGAAACGCCGCTTGATAAGCGGATAGAGCATGTGCAAGAGCGCCGCGTTCAATCCCGCGAGCGCCGCGACATGCATCCCCTGCCAGCCGAGTCCGATGAGGACGATCGGCGCGAGGATAAGATAGATCCAGCCATTGCCGAGCTTGCTGATGGCGATGGCGAGGAATTTGCCGAGCGCCGAACGCGCCGTACGCGAAAAGAGATGAACCGTCGCTAGGTCCAGTGCGATGAGGCGTTGACCCCATGTGGCGGCGGCGACGGCGGCGGCTGTTTGCGGCTCCGATGACGCGTCTCGCGTCAGCTTCGCCAGCTGGTCCGATGTGAACGCCATGACGCAAGGCTACGCGCGTGAGGCTGCGGTTTCGCGACGCGGAGGCTGCGTTTCGATGACGGTGAGATAGAGGTTGCATGACGGTAATGTGATGTTTGCGTGACGGCGCTAGGCCGGCGCGTGTTTGGCGAAGGCGTTCCGAAAGACGGCGTCGAAGGCGTCGGCGTCGACGTTGACTGTTTCGATCGCCGCGCCGTCTTCGGCGACGCCGGAAAAGCGATATTGCGGGTCTGAGAATTCGAAACCTTCGTCGTCTTCGGCGCTCTCATAGGGCAGCGCGATTTCGACCATCAACTGTCGCTTCAACGACAGCGCGCGGCCGACAACTGCGTCGATGCGGCCGTCCTCGCTGCTGAAATAGCCGTCGAGGATAATCAGGCAGACGTCGGCGTTTGGCGCTTCGTCCTCCAGCCATTGCAGCGCCGCCTCGACGCTTTCGGCGATGTCGATCTTGCCGGCCTCGCTGACGACGAATTGCTGCGGCCGGTCGACGCCGGCGTTGGACCGCGCCACGCCGAAGGGCGTCAGCGTTTGTCCGCGCGCCAGCGTGGTGACGGCGTTGGCGAAGGCCTCGCCGGCCAAAGCGGCGATCGAGTCATGAGGAGTCGGCTCAGCGTCAATGCTCATGACATTCTTCTCCGAGCGACCAGCGTCTCAACAGATCGAAGCGAGCCGCTTCGATATCGTCACAACGCTTTCGTCGCCTCTCTCAGCCATCTGCGCGTCTTGGCGTCGACAAGCGGCAACAGCGTTCTGCGCACCTTGGCGTGATAGGCGTTAAGCCAGTCGATCTCTTCCGGCGTCAGCAATTTCGGCTCGACGCAATTCAAGTCGAAAGGCGCAAGCGTGATGGTCTCGAACCCATACATTTCGCGTTCGGCGCCCTTGATCTCGCGTTTCTCGACAATGACGAGATTTTCAAGCCGGATCCCATACTCGCCGGCGCGATAATAGCCAGGCTCGTTCGACAGGATCATGCCCGGCTGCAACGGCGTCGCGCCGAGCTTCGAAATGCGCTGCGGCCCCTCGTGCACCGAGAGGTAAGCGCCGACGCCGTGTCCCGTGCCGTGATCGAAATCGAGGCCCGCCTCCCACAGCGCGCGGCGTGCGAAAGCGTCGAGCTGCGCGCCGGAGACGCCTTTGGGGAACACCGCGCGGGCGATGGCGATATGGCCCTTGAGCACGCGGGTGAAATGTTCGCGCAGCTGTTTCGACGCGGGCCCGACGACGAGCGTGCGCGTCACGTCGGTGGTGCCGTCGAGATATTGCGCGCCGGAATCGACGAGATAGACGCCGCGGCCGATGTTGAGATTGCTTTTTTCGGTCACGCGATAATGCGGGATCGCCGCATGTTCGCGGAAGGCGGAGATGGTCGGGAAGGAAATGTCGCGCAGGTCGCCGTTCTCGCGGCGGAAGGTTTCGAGCGCTTGCGCCGCGGAAATTTCCGTCAATCCGCCCCTCGGCGCGGCTTCAGCGAACCAGGCGAGAAAGCGCGTCAGCGCCGCGCCGTCGCGAATATGCGCTGCGCGCGCGCCGGCGAGTTCCGTTTCGTTCTTGATCGCTTTGGGCAGCGTCGCCGGATCGTCGGCAAGACGCGGCTTGCCGCCGGCCGCGCGCAAGGTTTCGACGAGCTTCGCCGGCGCCGTCGCCGAATCGAACAGGATCGTCGCGCCGCGCTTGCCGGCCTCGACGAGATCGTCAATGAGCGATTCGGGCGCTTTCAGGTCGAGAAATTTTTGAAGCGCCGCGCGCGTCGTCGGCGCGAGCTTCGCGCCGTCGATATAAAGCGCCGGCGCGCCTTCTTTCGGCAGCAGGGCGAAGCACAGCGCGATCGGCGTATGCGCCACATCGGCGCCGCGAATGTTGAAGGCCCAGCAGATCGCATGCGGATCGGACATCAGCGCGGCGTCGGCGTCCTTCAGCGCCGCGCGCAGCTTCTTGATCTTGGCGCCGGCGCTCTCGCCGGCGTAACGCGCCGGATGGATCGTCACCGCGCCTTTCGGCTCGGCGGGACGGTCGGTCCAAAGCGCGTCGATCGGATTTATGTCGAGCGGGACGAGTTCGATCTTCTTTTCGGCGAGCGTCTTCGTGAAGCGCTCGATCTGCGCGCTGGCATGCACCCACGGGTCATAGCCGATGCGCGCGCCTTCCTTGGCGTGTTCGCTGACCCAAACGGCGGGCGTCTTCTCGGCGATGTCGAGCGGCTTGAACAGCTTGGCGTCGATCTCGCCGCGCACCTGAATGACGTAGCGGCCGTCGATGAAGATCGCCGCCTCCTTCTCCAGCACCACGGCGAAGCCGGCGGAGCCGGTGAAGCCCGTGAGCCAGGCGAGCCGCTCGGCGCATTTGGGCACATATTCATTTTGATGCGCGTCGGCGCGCGGCACGAGAAAGCCGTCGAGCCCCTGCCGCTTCAGTTCAGCGCGCAGCGCTTTGAGGCGCGCCGCGCCGTCGCCGCGCGAGGCGTCGTCGGCGAAGGTCTGGAATTTCGCTTCGAACATCCGCACAACCTATGCACGTAACGCGCGATGGGCAATGGCTCGAACGATCCTCCTCCCCAACCCTCCGCTTCGCGGGGGAGAGAGCAGAATGCGGGCCTGCGAGCATGTTGCGCGTTGGCGAAGAGGCGTTGCGGCTCGGAGCGTTCCCTCTCCCACTTCCGCGGGGAAGGCGCAGGGAGGACGCTAGCCAACTCCGCCGCGCCTCAGCACCAGCGTCGCCCAGCCGTCGATGTCGCGCCGCTCGAAAAGGAAAAAGCCCTGGGCGCGATAGGCGTCGAGCACGCCGCCAACGTCGCGCGCCAGCAGTCCTGAAAGCACAAGCTCGGCGCCGGGCGCCGCGGCGCCCGCGATCTCGGGCGCAAGCAGGCGCAAAGGCCTCGCCAATATATTGGCGAAGATCAGATCATATTCGCCTTGTAGCGCCGCATGCCGCAGCCCCGTCGCGACGACGGGCCGCACATAGGGGCCGGCGCGATTGGCGCTTGCGTTGGCGCGCGCCGTCGCGACCGCGACGGGATCGATGTCGCCGCAGGCGATGCGCTGGCGGAATAGGCGGGCGCTTGCGATGGCAAGCACGCCCGTGCCGGTTCCGACGTCGAGAATCCGCGTCGGGCGCCGGCGCTTGGCGATTCGTTCCAGCGCCTTGAGGCAGCCCAGCGTCGTGCCGTGATGGCCGGTGCCGAAGGCGAGCGCGGCCTCGATTTCAACGCCGATGTCGTTTGCGCGCCGCCGCGCTCGGTCATGCGCGCCATGCACGAGGACGCGGCCGGCGCGCACCGGGGCCAGTCCGGCGAGAGCGTTTTCGACCCAATCCTGCTCGGCGACGGTCGAGAAGCGCACGGCTCGCGCCGTTTCGGCGTCTGTGGCCGCTTCGATCAGCGCGCGAATCAGCGCCTCGTCGGGCGCATCGGCGAAATAGACTTCCAGCGACCATTGCGGCCCGCCGTCCAGCTCGAAGGCGGCGGCGGCGGTTTCGGTCGGATCGAAGGTCTCGACGATGAGGTCGGCGACGGCGCGGGCGCGCTTTTCGTCGCAATCGAGGCGCAGCATGTGGCTGGCGTTGTTGGGCGGAAGGCCTTCAATCATGAGGGCGCTTAGCACGGGGCCGGCCCGCGCGTCACCTTTCGCCGGGCCGGCTCGACCTATATTGTCGCGCCCTCGACGGCCCTATGAATTGAAGGCGTGAATGACCGAAAGACTTTCGATTTGTCTCATCGGACCCAAGAAGGGCGGCAAGTCGTCGCTGCTCGCCTCGCTCGTCGATTGCGTCGCGCAGAGCGCGTTTGGCTATTCGCCGCGCCTGCGCCCGGGGCTGCAGCCCGTCACCGAGGCGGAATTCTACGCCGAGGGCGTCGAGCCCAAGAAGGCCGATCTGCTCTCGGTCGAACAGGGCGACTATGAGCGGCTGCGGCGCGACTTCGCCGAGGGCGGCGTCGCCACCGACACGCTCGACACTTATGAGTATCGCTTCCGCCTGACGGTGAATGGCGAAGCGCCGCCGGCGGTCGTGTTGCGCGGACCATGGCTGCTCGAAATTATCGATTCGGCGGGCGAGATCGCCGTGCCGCCCGACGGTGCCGAAGTGGCGATTTTAAACGACGTCAAAGCGAAGCTCGCCAAACAGATGCTTGACGCGGAGTCGGTCATCATCGTGCTGCCGCTGGTGCGGCTGGAAGATTCCGGCTGGTCCGGCAATCTGGCGCGTCTAATCGATCGGCTGGCGCTGGCGCCAGAAAAGAAGCTGAAGCGGCTTGTCGTCGTCTTCTCGCAATATGAGCGATTGTTCGCGCGGCTCGGGCCGAGCGCCTTCACCTACGCCTGCGATCCTGCGGTCGCATTGCACGTCTTGCGCAAATCGCTGCGCACCGTGCAATGGCTGGACCGCCTGCGCGCCATGGAAACGCCCGACGGCGGCGGCGTAGCGGTGCGCTTCACGGTGTGCTCGGCCTATGGCTTCGTCAAGCGCTTTCAAAACCCCAACATCGATCCGCATCAACCCGGCGAGCGCCGGTTTCGCCGCGCCGGCCTCGAAGGCGCCCGCGCCTACAATGAATATTGGCGGCCGTTTCTCACCGCCGAGCCGTTTCTCTACGCCGCGCTCGGGCACGACAGCGCCTTCACCTTCTCCTATGCGCAACTCGACGCCCGCCTCGAGGAGAGCGCCTGAAAAAACATTGAAAAAGCCAATTCCCTTGGGCCGGGGACTTGCCGCCGACTTCATTTTCCGCGCGTCAATCCCTGATTAAGGATATGCGGCTAGCCTGACGCGTGGACTTTCCGCGCGAAAGGACGGGCGATGCATCGGGCGGCCCCGCAAGGCGATCAGACAGCCGAAGTCTCTCTGGAACGGCTGCACTATGGAAAGCTCGCTTCTGGCGCGACGTTGAGCGTTCCGGCGGCGGAAGGCTATGGCGTGACGTTGCGCAGCCAGAATCTGCGGTCGTCCGACGACCGGCTGCTCTCGCCGCCGCGGCTCATGGCGCTGCGCCGATTCGAGCCCGATCTGGTCGATCCCGGCGCGCGCCGGCGCGGGTGCTTTCTCGCGCGCGTTTCGCCAGAGCCAGATTCGCGCCGCGCGATCTTTTTGCGCGCCCGGTTTCGCCCTGAGGACGGAGACGACGGCCACGGGCGCCTCTATCAGCAGAGCGCCGTGTGGAGCGTGGCCGCGGCCGATTGGCGGCGACATCCGGCGGCGCTGCTCGCCATGGCGGGCTCCGAACTAGAGGCGCTTCCGGACCTAGCGAGCGAAGCCGAGTGCGTGCGCTTCAGCGCCGCGCCGGCGCGGTACGTGGTGCGCGTGCTTGATCCGCAGGACGTCTGGGGCGCGCTCGAGGACGCGCTCGACAAGACGCACTGGGCGGCCCCGACTTTGGAATTTCTGGCGCGCGGCGCCGAAACCGGCGACGACGCGACGCTGACCTATGGCGCCGACGACTTCGCAAGCGAGGCGGCGTTTCTCAGGGCCGTCGGTCTGGCGCTGCAATTCCTGCCCGCGAGCTATCCACGCTGGCGTGAGATCAGCGTCGTTTCCGGCCTGCGTCACGAGTCGCAGGGCCTTTGCCTGCGTTACCTGCCTTCGCTGCGGGCGGCCGCTCGGACCTCCGTCGCCGCTTGATGTTACGCTGACGGGCGCCTGTCCATCTGCCCTGGTTCGGCGATCAGATAGCGCTCGAGCGCGCCGCAGCGCCGGCGCGGAAGATGGGCGGCGCCGGCGTCCGAGTAATAGGCGCGCGGACCGTTGGCCGCGCCGTCGGCGGCATGCTGCAGGGCGCGCGCGGCGCGCGGCTTCAGCGCCGAGAAGAGCCGCGCTTCGATCTGCGCGATCGTGACATTGTCGACCAGATAGGCGCCTTTGCGGTCGACATGAGCGATTTCGTCGCGCACGAGCCGATTGAGGATGGCGACGATATTGTCATGCACGTTGGGCGACAGCGCCGAAATCGCTTCCGCCGCGGGGTTGATCTCGCTCATGTCGCCGTGAACCGGACGCGCGGCGCGCAGGATCGCCTTCATCGCGCGGACGTCGGTCGGCTGGTCCTCGTCGTCCGAAAGGTCGAGCGGCGCGGCGAACTGGCGCCGTTCGCGCGCGTCATAGCCGCGTTTGAAAATCTCCGACAGGAACTTCATGATGAACAGAAACGCGTCCTGCGCCATGGCGACGCAGATCGCCATGGTCGAATCGGGGGTGAAGCTCCAGAAGGCCTCGCGCGCCAATTCAAATTTGTTGCGCTCGGAACTATGCGTGCGCAGATAGGCGTCGCTTTTCTTCAAAAGCTCGCGCAGCTCGTCCTCCGAGAGGCCTGCCGTCTTGCCGGAGACGACGCAAGCGTCAATGAGAGTCTTCGCTTCGTTGAAGCCATTGGCGGCGGCGGCCCGATCGGACGGCGGCGCCGCGCGGATTTTGGCGACGATCGCCGAAAGCTCGTCGCGCAACCCGGTTTCGAGCCCGCATTTCTTGTCGAAGGCGGCGCGCGCGGCGATCGTTTCGTCGCGCGCCGAGAGCAAATCGCGCGCCTCGCCCTGCGGCTCGCATGTGAAGTCGCGCGGAACGCTTGCCGGCAGGGCGTTCGATTGCCGCGCCGCTGCAAAAATCGGTTCGCAGAGGGGCTTTGCTTCGCGCACCGTGCGCCACCGCGGATCCATGCGCAGCTGGTCGCGCAGCGCCGCGAGATCGCGCACCGTCGCGTCGAGGTCGAGCGCGGCCTCGCTCTTTGGCGTTGGTCGCGTCGATGCGGCGCTTGCAGCCTCGGCTTTGAGTTTCAGCGTGATCGTCTGAGCTGTCAGCGCGTCGCGCCGTTTCACGGCGTTGGCGCGCTCGTTCGCCGGGCCGGCGAGCGTCTGCCGCAGCGCCGTGACGCGCTTCATTGCTTCGGCCGCTTTGTCGCGATGCGCGCGGCAGTTTGGGCCGCAGGACGCGCCCATGCCGTCGAGCCCGTGCGCGGCGTCGATGGCGAGCTGTTCTTCCTGACGCACGGCGGCAGCCGCAGACGCCATCTCATCCTGTTTCGCTTTCACGACCGCGTCGAGGTCGGCGATGCTGCGCTCCAGCGCCTCGATCTCGCCACGCGCATCCTCGAGCTGACGCATCGCCGCCTGGGCGTTTTCCATCTCCGCCGCGGCCTGGCTCGCGGCCTGCGCGATCACCGCCTGTTGCGCCTCCTGCCGCTTTCGTATGGCGTCGCGCAGCGCCGGCCCGGCTTGACGCGCGGTGTCGATGAGGCCGTCGATCGACGTGAGATAAGTCTTGTAGCTTGGGGTCTCGGCGATGCGCGCCGAGGACGCTTCGTAGGCGGCGGCGATTTCCTTTGTCGCCGGCAGGATCACTTCCGTTGCAAGCTCCATCGGCTGTAGCTCGGCGACGATCTTGCGGGAAGAGAGCTTGAAAATGTTGTTGTAGTAAAAGGTAAAAGAAAAGAAGGCGGAGATCGAGAAGACGAAGACGAAGACCAGCGCCGTCACGCCGGTCTTGATGATCATGCGCTCACGCGCCATCCGCCGCCGTGCGATGAGCGCGGCGAGATCGACGCCGAGCGACCAGGATGTTGCGGCGAGCATGGTAAGAACGGCGGTCGTCGCGATCAGCGTGCCGGCGATCCCGATCACGTCGCCGGGCTCCTTTTGCATGATGTCGATCATGCCGGAGGAGGTTGTGTAGAACACCCAGGCGAGGACCGGCAGGGCGGCGGCCATGCCGACGCGGCCGAGGTTGAGATCGCCCCGCCACAGGCGCACGAGCGGCGATGCGAGCGCGTCGAAAATACCGAAGCCTCGTCGCGGCGGCGTCGAATCGGGAGCGCGCGCCTGCTGCGTGGAGGCTGTCATCGCGCAGGCGCTCTTGACGCTGGAACCGGCCGGCTGCGCATGTCCGCTCCCTCTATATGAAACATCGGTTGCCGAAGTTGCCGGCGAATTGAGACGGATTTGCGCTCCGGCGCAAGGGCGTGACTTTCGCCGCTGCGCCGGGAAAAATCCGCTTGACGGCTCACTGTCGATTGGCCGTAGCTTGACCCGCCGCGGCGCCCGCTTTCCCTCGCTCGATGATTCGTGCTAGAGCCCCAGTTTGACTGTCTGCGGCTGGGCCGTTCGGCCGCGACTCGCGCTGACGGGCCTTGAACCCGTCAAGTCATCAAGGGGTCAGCCGTGGCCATTCCGTTCCGCTATATTGCGAAAATCGGCGTCTATCTGCTCAAGCAGCACCTCACGGGCGTGCGGCGCTATCCGCTCGTTCTCATGATGGAGCCGCTGTTCCGCTGCAATCTCGCCTGCGCCGGCTGCGGCAAGATCGACTATCCCGACCATATTCTCAACAAGCGGCTGTCGGTCGAGGACGCGCTGCGCTCGGTCGATGAATGCGGCGCGCCGGTAGTGGTGGTCGCCGGCGGCGAGCCGCTCCTGCACAAGGACCTGCCGCAGATCGTCGAAGGCATCATTGCGCGGCGCAAATTCGCGATCGTCTGCACCAACGCCCTGTTGCTCGCCAAGAAGATCGATCTCTTCAAGCCGAGCCCCTATTTCACCTGGTCGATTCATCTCGACGGCGACAAGGAAATGCACGACCACGCGGTCTGCCAGGACGGCGTCTACGATCGCGCCGTCGAGGCAATCAAGCTCGCCAAGTCGAAGGGCTTCCGCGTCACCACCAACAGCACCTTCTTTTCCGACGCCGACCCGGCGCGCGTCGCCAAGTTTCTGGACGCGACCTCGGCGCTCGGCGTCGACGGCATGACGCTTTCGCCCGGCTACGCCTACGAGCGCGCGCCGGATCAGACTCACTTCCTCAACCGCACGCGCACCAAGGAATTGTTCCGCGCCATCCTCAGGCGCGGACGCGGCGGCAAGGCATGGGACTTCACCCAATCGTCGCTGTTCATGAATTTTCTCGCCGGCAACGTCAGCTACCGCTGCACGCCCTGGGGGATGCCGCTACGCACCGTGTTCGGTTGGCAGCGTCCCTGCTATCTGCTTGGAGAGGGCTATGTGCCGACCTTCAGGAAGCTCATGGAAGAGACCAACTGGGACTCCTATGGCGTCGGCAATTACGAAAAATGCGCCGACTGCATGGTCCATTGCGGTTTTGAGGCGACCGCCGTCGCCGACTCGGTCCGCCGCCCCTGGCGAGCGGCCGCCGTCGCGCTGTTTGGCGTGCGCACCGAAGGTCCGATGGCGCCGGACATTTCGCTGGAGAACCAGCGCCCGGCCGAATATGTCTTCGACGAGAATGTCGCGAAACTCTCAGAGCTCCGCGAGCATGAGGCGCAGCAACGGGCCCAGCAACGGTCCACAGCGGCCTAGCGAGACGAAGGCGGCGCGCGAGTCGAGGCCGGCGCGGATCATTCCTCCAAGCTGATGCGGCCGGCGAATGAGTTCGCGCGCTAATCCCAGCGCGTGGATGTCGCCGTCAAGCGTCAGCGCCTTGGCGACAAGCGGCGGCAGCGCACGCGCCGCCGGATCGCTGATCGCGCGCAGCGCGACGAAAGGGACATTGCGCCGCCGCGCGAAGTATTCGGCGAGATGCGACTCCATATCGACGGCGACCGCTCGCGCGCCTTCGCGCAGCGCCGCCTTGGCGGCGGGGTGCATCGCCGGCGCATCGACGCCGATAATCGCGCCGGGCGCAACTTTACAGCCCGCCGCGGCCGCGCCTTTCATCAGCGCCGATGAGAGACGCGAATGGGTGTCGCGCCGCGCCTCTCCCGAGACGATGGCGTCCGCCACCACGACATGGCCGGGCCGCAGCGCATGATCGAGGCCGCCGGCGAGTCCGAAGCTGACGACGGCGGAGAACTCAGCGCCGCCAAGCGCGTCCAGCCGGCGCCGAAGATGCGCGGAATTCGCGCCGCTGCACAGCGTCGTGACGCCTTCGCCGGCCGCGCAGGCTGCCTCGCGCTTCATGCCAACGACGACGAGAATCGGCGCGAGCGCGTCGAGCCTGGCGGTACTTCTGCGGCTATAATCGCGCGCCATCGCTTCTCCCGCCAACGCCGCATTCGCCGCTTAGGAAAGTTCCATTAAAGCCCCGCCTGGACGCGCCTGCTGTTGGCCCGCGTCAGATTGCGATAGCGCGCCAGCGCCCAGAGCGGAAAAAATTTTCCATAGCCATGATAGCGCAAATAGAAGACGCGCGGAAAACCGGTTGCGGTGAATCGCGCCTCGTTCCACAGGCCGCCGTCGCTCTGCGTCGCTTGCAGATAGGCGATCCCCTTCGCCACGGCCGGATGGTCGATTTCGCCGGCGGCCATCAGCCCGAGCAGCGCCCAGGCCGTTTGCGACGCCGTCGACGGGGCCTGTTCATAGCCCTTGTAATCGAGCTTGTAGCTCGAAAGATCCTCGCCCCAGCCGCCGTCGTCGTTTTGAATGGCGACAAGCCAGGCGACGGCGCGACGGTAAGCGTCATGATCGTGCGGCAGGCCGACGGCGTTGAGCGCGCAAAGCGTGGACCACGCGCCGTAGATGTAATTCGCGCCCCAGCGGCCGAACCAGCTGCCGTCCTTTTCCTGCTCCTTGAGGAGATAATCGACGCCGCGCTTGAGACTGTCGTTCGATTCGATCGTCTCGCCGAGCTGCGCCAGCATGGAGACGCATCGCGCCGAAACGTCAGCCGTCGGCGGATCGAGCAGCGCGCCGTGATCGGCGAAGGGAATGTGGTTGAGATAATGATAGGTGTTGTCGGCGTCGAAGGCGCCCCAACCGCCGTTCTTCGATTGCATGCCGACGATCCATTCTTTGGCGCGGGCGATGCGCGAATCGTAGGGCCGTGCCGCGTCATTCGCCGTCAGCCTATCCATCGCCGTGACGACGACCGCGGTATCGTCGACGTCCGGATAATAGGCGTTGGCGTATTGGAACGCCCATCCGCCGGGCCGAACGTCCGGCCGCGTCGCCTCCCAGTCGCCCTTCACGTCGAGCACTTGCAGGGGCGCAAGCCATTCGCAGGCCGCGCGGGCGGCGTCGCGGGCGTCTTCGTCGCCGGTTTCAAGCAGCGTGTGCGCCGTCAGACACGTGTCCCACACCGGCGAAACGCAGGGTTGGCAATAGGCTTCATTCTCGTTCACGACGAGCAGCCGCTCGATCGCCTCGCGCGCCCGTTGCTTGCGCGCGTCGGCGTCAGAGACGCCGAGCACGTCATACATCAGCAGGCTGTTGACCATCGACGGGAAGATGCCGCCCAGCCCATCGAAGCCATTCAGGCGTTCCGTCGTCCATTCCACGGCGAGTTCAATCGAGCGCTCGCGCGGCCCGTTGGGCATATGCGGCTCGATCAGGCGCAGCAGCCTGTCGACCTGCCCGAAAATATCCGCCCAGGGCCAGGTCTGGTGTTCGCCCTTCGGCCACACCTTCACCTCTTCCGGCGGCGTCGTGAAGAGTTCGCGAATGTGAGTGTTCTTCGGATTCTTCGCGCGAGGTTTTTTCGTCATCAGCACAAGGAGCGGCACGAGAACAGTTCGGCCCCAATATGAAATCTTGTCGAGGTGGAAAGGAAACCACTTCGGCAGCAACATGATTTCGACCGGCATCACCGGCACGCCGCGCCACGGAATTTCGCCGTAGAGCGCGAGCAGCGAACGCGTGAACACGTTGCTTTTCGCCGCGCCGCCATAGGCGAGGATCGCCTCGCGGGCGCGCGCCATATGCGGCGCCTCGACGTCGTCGCCGATCATCTTCAATGCGAAATAGGCCTTGACGCTGGCGCTGATGTTGAAACGCCCGTTCGGAAAGAGCGGCCAGCCGCCGTGGTCGCCCTGACAGCGGCGCAGATAGACGCCGATCCTGCGTTCGAGTTCCGCGTCGACCGGCTCGGCGCGGAAATGGCGCATCAGCACATATTCGGCCGGAATGGTGGTGTCGGCTTCGAGCTCGAAGCAGAAATGTCCGTCCTCCTTGCGAAGCGATAACAGCGCGCGTTTGGCGTTCTGGATGCTCGTCTCGAGCGCTTCGGTCGACACGGCGGTGAAATGATCGTCAATGCGCGCAGCGGCGTTCATCGCAATTCCTTTGATGTTTTCGGGTCAGGCGACGCTGAGCGTCGCCGCCTTGGCCGATTCACGATGTGGTTTCACGACGATCTCGACGTCCTGTCCCAGCGCGACGAGAAATCGCAGCAGCCGCTCCAGCGAGAATTGCCGGAAATCGCCGTGCAGCAGCTTCGATACGTCCGGCTGCTTCACGCCGAAAAGTTCGGCGGCTTGCACCTGTTTCAATCCCCGCTCCTTCAACAGCGCCTCGATCTTGCGGACGAGTTGCGCCTTCAGGAAATGGTCGTTGGCAGGCGTCGTTTGAGCGGCGGTCGAGTCTTCGATCATGATCGTGGCGTGTGGAGGGCCGTGTGGCGCGGTCGCGCCGAGCGCATTGGCTATAGTGAATTGACTATATCGTCAAGTCGCTTCTGGCTCGTCGATTGCTACGCCTTTCGGAAAGCGCGCCCATCTTGGCGTGGCGCGCAACTTTGTCCGAAAGGTGAACCGATGGACGAGCTTTATGTGATTTGCCGGACAGACGAGATCGAGGACGCCGAAGCCACTGGGTTCGTGCTGATGCGCGCCGAGGAGAGCGGCGACGCCGCGCCCTATCCGATCCTCATCACCCGTAAGGGCAACAACTTTTATGGCTTCGAGAACGCCTGTCCGCATGAAGGCGGCCGGCTCGACGTCAATCCCGGCCAGTTCATGGACGAGGAGGGCAATTTCCTCGAATGCGGCACGCATCATGCGCAGTTCGACATCGACACCGGCCACTGCTTCATCGGCCCCTGTCAGGGTCAGCGCCTGACGCCGATCAAGCTCGTCATCGACGAGGGCGACGTTTGCCTCACCGGCGTGCTGCTTGCTGAAGAATGAGCGCAGGAGAGCTCATATGAGCGATATGGCGGAACTGCAAAAGCGCAAGCAACCACTCAGTCTCGCGATCGTTCATGTCGATCCCGACGCCTTCATCGCCAATGATGCGCCGTAGCCCGAGATCGCAAGCTTCACCGGGTTCGCCGGCGCTGTGAAGTTTCCGTTCGCCGATGGACGCGCGGCAGCCCGTTGGAAAAACACTCGGTTTTCGCTCAATCGAAACGAAGTCTTAACCATCCGCCGCCGATGGTCGCTCAAGGGGCGTTGGAGGATTAGGCATGGCTACCAAAACGGATGGCGAACGCGCATTGGCTGACCTCGAGGCCGGCAAGTTTTCGTTTGAGATGGTCGACGCCATCAGGGCTCATGTGACCTATCTCGAGACTGAGTTGCAGCGCGCCGGGACCGAGATGGAGCGCGTCAGCGCGCTGCATGACGGCGCGGCCAATGAGCTCAGGCAACAGGAATATAAAGTTTTGCGGCTCGAAGCCGAGCTGCGCGCGCTGAACGCGCGAGTCTACGCCCTGCTGAAGGCGAATGCGCTGACGCAAACCGCCCTCGGCGTGGCGAAGCGCGGCGCCGTAAGCGTCGTCGAATATCTCCCTGTCGCGCGAAATTACGCCGAGGCGGGTCTGAAACAGACGCTGGCCTATCTCGCGACCGTCGATTTCAAGGGCAAGTTCGAAGAGCTGAAGGCGCATCCCATGACCAAAACGGCGCTGCGCGAGATCGAACGCCTTGCCGTGAAATTTGTCGAATATCTCCCCGTTGCGCGCATGCATGCCGAGAAAGGTTTGAAGCAGGCGCTGGCCTATCTCGCGACTGTCGATTTCAAGGGTAGGTTCGAGGAGCTGAAGGCGCATCCGATGACCGAGAAGGCGCGCGCCTGGCTCGCGAATCTCGATGTTCCGGCCGAGTGGACGAAGCTGAAGACGCATCCGCTGCCGAAAAAGGCGCTAAGCGAGCTGCAGCCGGTCCTTTTCCATGCGAGGGAATATCTGCCGGTCGCGCAGAAGCGGATCGCCGCGCTCGTCGAAAAAGCGACGGCTTATATTGCCCAACTGCAAAAGAAGGCTGCGTAAGTTCGACAGCGGGCGGGCTAAAAGTTGCGCCCGCTCGCTGGCCGTCTGTCAGACCCACTGCGCGAGTTCGACAGTGACGCCCTCAGGCCCTTCAATGAAGACCAGCTTGCGGGAGTGGAAATTCATGACGTCGTTTCGCGTCCGAAAGCCGGCGGCCGTGATTTTCGCGACCTCGGCTTCGATGTCGTCGACCGCGAAGCAGACGTGATTGAAGCCGATCTTGTGCAGGTCGCGAATGGCGGGATCGGGCAGGGGCTCCGGGTGAAGATATTTGAGGAGCTGGATTTCCGTTCGCGGCGAAACATTCTCCAGAACCAAAGTGACGTGCTCGGCCTTCAGGCCGGGGACGCCCATGTAGCTGTCGAAAGGCGGCCCCGAGATGACGATCGACATCGCCTCGGCAAAGCCCAGCAGCGCGAAGAATTTTTTGGCGGCGTCGACGTCGCGCACGACGATTGTCAGATGGTCAAAATTCTTCACCATGGAGGTCTCTCCGGCTCGGCCAATGACCGAATTCGTTCGGATCGATTGGGCCGATGATCACACGGGTCGCAAGCTCGAGACTCAGATCCTGTCCCCGAGAGACTATTGAACCAGCCAGGGCAGTCGGAGCCGGCCGCCTCAGGCGCCCGCCAACTCCGCCGCCTTGTACCCTGAGCGTATCGAGCCCTCGATCGTCGCCGGCAGGCCGGTATTCGTCCAGTCGCCGGCAAGCCATAGATTGGTCCACGACGTCTTGGCATCGGGCCGGCGCTTTTCCTGCGCCGGCGTCGCGGCGAAGGTCGCGCGCTTTTCCTTCACGATCTGCCAGGGCGGCAATTCCGCCGGCAGGCCGGTCGCGGCGGAGACCTCCGCCCAGATTTTTTCCGCAAGCGCTTCGCGCGGTTCGTCGATCAGGCGATCCGCGCCGCTGATCGTCACTGAGAGGCGATCGTCGAAGGCGAACAGCCATTCGGTCAGCGTTCCGATCATGCCGATAAGCAGCGGCTGACCCGGCGGCGGCGCGATCTTGAAATGCGCATTGACGATCGCGCGAAAATCGTCCGGCGCGACGAGACCGGGCACAAGCTCCTGGGCGATCCACGGCGGCGTCGCGAGAACGACCGCGTCGCCTTTTCCAAGCGCCGCCTCCGCGTCGCCGAAACGCAGCGCGGCGACGCGAGAGTCGTCGAAAGCGATTTCGCGCAGACGCGCCCCGAAGCGCAGCTCGACGCCCTTGGCGCGAAGCGCGCGCAGCGCCGGCTCGATGAAGGCGTCGCCGAGTCCGCCTTTCGCCACCATGGGGCGGCAGGCGTCGCCGCCCGCAGCGAGTGTTTCGCGCAGCACGGCGCCGGCGAGTAGAGCGGACGCCTCTTCAGGTTCGGTGTTGAGCGCGGAAAGCAGAACCGGGCGCCAAAGCCGCTCCCACAGCGGGCCGCGGCAGCGCATGGTTTCGCCGATGGTTGCGCCCTTCTTGGCGAAGAGCAGCTTGCCGGCGTCGAAATAGGCGAGCGGTCCGGCGCCGGGGACACGGCGGTTTGCGACGAATATCCACCACGGAACGCGCGAGGCGTTGGGACGCAGCCTCCAGCGCTCGCCCGTGCGGGCGTCGAGAAAATCGAAGACGCATTCGTCAGGGCCGACGAGCGCGTCGCTCGCGCCGATGCGTTCGGCGTAATCGCGCGCCGCCGCATTGCCGGAGAGCAGCAAATGATTGCCGTTGTCGATTGTCAGGCCGAGCGTCGCGTCGAAATACGAGCGGCAGCGTCCCCCCGCCATGCGCGCGGCCTCGTAGAGCGCGACGCGACGGCCGCCGTCGGCAAGGCGCAGCGCGCAAGCGAGCCCGGCGAGGCCCGCGCCGACCACATGAATCGTTTCCCTCACGTGAAGGCGTGGCGCAAGAAGGCGCTGATGAGTTTCAGGCGCGACGCCCGCACTGGCGCGCGCGGCGCCGAAAAGCCGCGAGCGGTGAGATTGTCGAGGATCGAGCGATAGCCGGCGGCCATCAGATAGGGCGCTTTCACGGCGCGCTTCGGCAGGCCCGCCATCACCAGATCAGCCTGATCGTAATGTTCCCGCGCGCGGCAGACGACCGGCGTGCAAATCTCTTCAAGTGAGGGATGCGACAGCACGGCGTGTGGGGCAAAGGTCGTCATGCCGGCGCCTTCGAGCGCCTCGCGCGGCAGATACAGGCGTCCGCGGGCGGCGTCCTCGTCGAGGTCGCGCAGGATGTTGGTAAGCTGCAGCGCCCGGCCGAGGTGATAGGCGAGCAGTTTCGGGCCGGTCGGTAGTTCGCATTCGGCGTTCGGCTCCTCGTCCACGAGCCCGAACGCGCGCACCGACAGTCGTCCGACGGCGCTCGCGACCCGATCGCAATAGAGTTCGAGCTTTTCCCACTCAGGCGCGCAAATATCCTCGTCGACGTCCATCGCCATCCCTTCGATCACCGACTCGAAATCGGCGCGGTCGAGACGGAAACGGCGGACGGGTTCGGCGAGAAAGCTCACGCGTGCGCGTATGCGACCGGCGTAAAGCTCATCAAGGTCGGCGCGCCACTGGTCGAGCGCGGCGCGCCGAACGGCGCGGTCGCCCTCATCGTCGGCGATGTCGTCGACGGCGCGGCAGAAGGCGTAAATGGCGAACATCGCGTCGCGCCGGGGCGGCTCGAGGATGCGCATCGCGAGATAAAAGGAGCTCCTGGTCGCGATGGCGCGCGTGCGCAGCATCGCGGAGTCGGCAAGCGCCTCCGTTGTCATTGGCGCGTTCTCGGGACGGCAGGCGAAGCCAGGCGGGGACGCGACATTCGCCGAAGCAGCGCGCCGATGGCGCCCGTCGCGCCTTTGAGCGCAAAGCTGAACTTACCGTCATGGACCTTGTCGCGGAGCGGGTCGGCGACGTTGAGCCGCGCCACGAGGTACTCGGCGAGGGTCTGGATCGCGCCAATCTCCATGGCGAGCCGCGTGTCGTCGAGCAGATCGGCGAAGGGACGCGACTGCGCCAGAAGATGCGCAGTCTTCTCATTCAGGTCGCGAATCGTCGCCAGCAGCGGCGGTGGCGCGCTGTCCTGCGCAAGCATGTCGACGGAGGCGCCGTGCGCCGTGAGCGCGTCTTGCGTGAGATAGACGCGGTCGAGGCTGCGATAGTCCTTTCCGCAATCCTGCAGGTGATTGATGATTTGCAGCGCGGCGCAGAGCGCGTCGTTGGCCGGCCACACCCGACCGCGGTCCTCGCCATGGAGATCGCAGACGAAGCGCCCCACCGGCATGGCGGAATAGCGGCAGTAGTCGACGAGATCGTCCCAGTCGCGATAGCGCAGCTGCGTCACGTCGCGCTTGAAGGCGGTAATCAGGTCGCGCGCATGCTGCGGATCGAGGCCCCGCTCCTGGCATGTTTCACGCAAGCGGCGCGCCACTTCCGCATCCTCTTCCGCTTTTCCCATCAAAGCGGCGTCGAGCGCGTCCAGCAGATCAAGCTTCTCTTGCGCGGCGAGCGTGGGATGATCGGCGATGTCGTCAGCGGCGCGAACGAAATCATAGAAGGCGAGGATCGGCGCGCGATGGCGCGGCGCAATCAGAAAGGAGGCGACCGGAAAATTTTCGTCGCGATGGGTCTTTCCCGAACTCGTCCGCGCAAGGTCCATATGACGCCGTTTTATCGCTCCACGGCGCTCGCGCGCCCTCAAACCTCGATTTCACGGCTCGCCTCGATCTCGTCGGACGTTTCGAATCGCTGCGCCGCCACTTGCGCGCGAGGCGCCTGATAGCGGCCCTTCCATTCGCCGCCACGTCCGCAGAAGTGCCGCCAAGCCGATTCAACCGTGAACCACGTATAGCACGCCGCGACGCCTGGCAAAGCAAAGGCGCGCAGCCGCGACAGGCCGTAAAAGCGCAAGGTCGGCATATAGGCCTGCGCCATCAGGAGCCAGGAGACGAGCGCCGTCTCCCGGGCTGGCGATTCGCCGAAAAGCGCCAGATAGGGCGGCGCGAGATAGGCGGCCGCCATGCCGAACAGCGCCCCGGCGAGACGCCAGGGCGAATAGCTGAGCTGGGCGTATGCCGAGCGCACGACCATTCGGGAAATGTCGGCAAGGCGCGGGTAGGCGCGCAGGCTATGAACGTCTCCGGTCAGTCCCAGCCAGATCGGCCCTTGCGCCTTCATCAGCGCGCCGAGCGCGCAATCGTCGATCAACGCGCCGCGAATGGCGCGAAAGCCTCCCGCGGTCGCAAGCGCCTCGGGGCGCACCAGCATCACCCCTCCGGCGGCGCCCGCCGCCGCATGGTCCGGATCATTGATGTGGCGGAACGGATAGAGCTTCTGAAAAAAGAAAATGAAGGCCGGAATGAGCCACTGCTCCGCGACGCTTTCGCAGCGCAGCTTGACCATCAGCGAGGTCAGAACAGCGCCGCGCGCCGTCGCCCCGGAAACGAGACGCGCAAGCACAGGCGGCGCAAATTCGATGTCGGCGTCGCAGAACAGCACGAAGTCGGGCTCGACCGGCAGCCTCCGCGCGTAATCGAATCCGCGCTGCATCGCCGAGAGCTTTCCCGTCCAGCCCGCGTCAGGTCCGCGCGACGAGAGGATGGTCAGTCGGCCGGATGCGCCATGCGCGGCGGCGCAGCGGCGCGCGGCTTCGGCGGTGCCGTCGTCGCTCTCGTCGTCGACCAGAATGATGTCGAACTGGCCGTGGAACTGTTGAGCGAACAGCGACGCAAGGCTCTTTTCGATGACGTCGGCTTCGTTCCGGGCCGGAACGATCGCTACGACCTGGGACAGGTGGTGCGTCGGGGCATGGCCGCCGAGGTTCCGGTCATGCTCGGTCAGCCGCCAAAATGCGCCGCGCAGCGCAATCAGATAGAGCCAGGCGAATAGCCCGATAATGGAGATGAACACAGCCAGCATGGGCGAATCAGGGTAGGATTCGACGCAGACCGCGTTCTATCACTCGCGTTCAAGCTAAACCAGAGCGCCTTCGAGCCTTCACGCAGCCCTATCGCTTCGCCCAGCCCGCCTCGGTCTTGACGTAGCTGCGCTTGACCGCGGCCCAGGCGATGCGATGCGCCGCCTCCTCCTGCCGCGAATCGCCGCGATGGGCGGCGAAGGCGTGGTTGAACGCCTCGCGATAAATGTCCTGGGCGTGCTCGGGCAGGATGCGCTGGAGATTTTCGGGCAGGTCGCCGTTGCTGGCGTAGGGCATGTCGCGGCCTCAGGCTCCCGCGATCTCGCGCGCGATGGCCTCAGCGGCCGCTGCGGGGTCGGCTGCGCGGGTGATCGGCCGGCCGACGACAATATAGTCGGCGGAGGCGGCGATCGCCTGTCGCGGCGACATTACCCGCTTCTGATCGCCGATGTCGGCGCCCGCAGGCCGCACCCCTGGCGTCACCAGCAGCATGTCCGCGCCAACGATGGGACGAATGGCCGTAAGCTCCATCGGCGAGAGGATGAGGCCGTCGATCCTTTGTTCCTTGGCCTGCCGCGCGCGGCGCGCGACAAGCTCGGCGACGCCGCAGGCGTAGCCCGCTTCTTTCAGATCGTCGTCGTCGTAAGACGTCATCACCGTCACCGCGAGCAGCTTGAGCGCGCCCTCCGACGCGCCCTGGCGCGCCGCAGCCATCGTCTGAGGGAAGGCGTGGATGGTGAGAAAGTCGACGCCGAGCCGGGCGACCTGACGGGTCGCGCGCTCAACGGTGACGCCGATGTCGTGGAGCTTCAGATCGAGAAAGACGCGCTTTTGCGCGGCTTTCAATTCGCGCGCGAAATCGAAGCCGCCCGGCGCGTAAGCGAGCTCCATGCCGACTTTGAAGAAGGAAACCGTCTCGCCGAGCGCCGCAACAAGAGCGCGGGCGTCGGCGACGCTTTCGACGTCGAGCGCGACGATTAGGCGCTCGCGCGCCGTCACGCCCTCGGCTTTCCGGTGTGACCGGCCTTGCGATAGCGCCAGACTCGCGCCGGCGGAATATTGAGCACGATCGGCGGCGATCCCTTGCCGACATAGGCGCCTTTGACGCCATGCGCGTGCATGGGCATCGGCGATTTGGTCAGGCCGTAGGTGAATTGGATGAAGAGCCCATCGTCGCCCATCATCTCGAACGACTGGTTGAGCAGTTCGACGCGATCGCGCTCCGGCCGGTTAAGGAGCGGCAGGCTGGAGACGACGGTGGCGATTTTTCCCGGAACTTTGCCGGCGAGCGTCGCCTTGAGGCCATAGGCGTCGCCCTGGACGATATTGACGCCGGGGAAGCGCTCGGAAAGCAAATGGCAAAATCGGGTCTCATATTCGACGAGCACAAGGCGCTCCGGCGCGATGCCGCGGGAAATGAGCGCTTGAGTCACCGGTCCGGTGCCGGGACCAAGTTCAATGATGAGTCCGTCTTTTTCCAGTTCGACGAAGCCGGCCATCGTCTTGGCCAGCGCGCGCCCGGACGGAGAGACCGCGCCGATGAGACGCGGATTTTCGATCCATTGACGGATGAAGCGCGCGTTATCCACGAGGTTCGCGCGCCCGCCGGCTTTCTGCGATCTATGCGACAAGACGCTCCCTCCCGATCGGCGCGATGGAAACGCGCAAACGGCCCCCGCTGTCGAGGGCCGTCGGACGGATGATAGGAGAGCGGCGCGCCGAACACAACGCGGCGCGTCGTTAGCCTCTATCCCCCGAACAAATCCTTCATCCGCGCGAAAAAGCCCGTCTCCTCCGGATGGGTGTCGTGCGAGGATTCCTCCTCGAATTCCGCGAGAAGCTCCTTCTGGCGCTTGGTGAGCTTTTGCGGCGTCTCGACGCTGATCTGCACATGCAAATCGCCGTGATCGCGCCCGCGCAAGA
>NZ_JAKFWS010000115.1 GCF_021731785.1 Methylocystis sp. | reverse complement strand
TCATGCTGATCCTTTCGGCTTTTAGAGGCTGAACGGATCGAAATTATGCCGAGTAAATCCTTGAGGTCATCCAGGCCGCGCAATGCCCCGCCCACTCTTGCTCGGCATAATCTCCTGCTCGACATAACAGGTCTGGGAGGCGATCCAGCGCTCCTACAATAAGGAAGCCTATCAAATCCGCCGCCTCTTGACGGAGGGCGTCGTGCGCGCTTCCGACAAACGCGCGCAATATGTCGGCGAAGATTATCTCGCCGCCGGCGGCGCCGTCATGCGCGATTTGTTCCAGAACGACGACGGCGGCTGGCTGCAAGACGCCCGCCTGCTGGACCGGCTGGTCGCGGAAAAGCTCGAACGCGACGCGCAAGCCATTTGCGCCGAGGGCTGGAAATGGGTCGAGGTCGCGACCGATTTTCCTTACGGCCATACATACGGCCTGCGGCACATCTCGGGAGAGCGCCAACCTCTAACGGACGAAGAAACCGCGACGCTCGACGCTTTGCGCACCGAGGCCGAGCAGCTTGAAGAAGCCCACGCCGATGCGGACGAGATTCCCGAGGAAGTCGATCGGCGCCTCGGCGAGATCGAGACCGCGACCGCCGCGATCGAGGAAAGGCCGGTCAGCTACGATCCCGTCGAGATCGCCCGGGCGGGCGTGTTCGTCAGCATCGACGGTTCAGGCCGGCTGCGCGTCGAGCGCGGCTATATCCGCCCCGAGGACGAAGCGTCGCTCATTGAACCGGACGTTCCCGATCAGGAGAATGAGAAGGAGACCAGCGCCTCGCCCTCATCAGCATTAGCCGCTTCCAAGGCTGTCGCGCCGAACGGCGGCGCGGTTCAATCCGAGCCGGCGGAAGACGAGGACGAAGGTCTGCGGCCTCTGCCCGATAAATTGCTCACCGAACTTACCGCCTATCGCACGCTGGCGCTGCGCGAAGCGGTGGGCAATGATCCCAGCGTCGCTTTTCTGGCGGCGCTGCATGTTTTCTGCCTGAAACTGTTCTATCATTACGGCTCCGACTCCTGTCTGGAGATCGAGCCGAAATCGGTTGCCTTCGGCGCTCAAGCCCCGGGACTTGGCGATACGCCACTCGCAACCAAGGTCGATGCTAGTCATCACGATTGGTCGCAGCAGCTTCCCGCCGATCCCGGCGATCTGTGGGACGCTTTGACGACCTTCGACGGCGGGACGCAGCAACGCCTCTTCGCCCATTGCATCTCGCTTACCGTCAACGCCGTGCATGAAGCCTGGAGCCGCCGGCCAAGGGCCATCGCTCACGCTGACCGTCTCGCACATGTCCTTTCGCTCGAGATCGCCGCGACCGGCTGGACGCCGACCGTCGATAATTTCTTCGGGCGCGTGACAAAGGCGCGAATCATTGAAGCCGTGCGCGAGGCCAAGGGCGCCGAACAGGCGAAGCGCATCGAGCAGTTGAAGAAAGGAGACCTGGCGCGGGAGGCCGAGCAGATGCTCGCAGATTCCAGATGGCTGCCCGAACCGCTGCGCACGCCGGGTCGCGCGCTGCATGGATCGGAGACGGCGAGTGTCTCAGACCATGTCGAAAGCACCGTCGAAGAAACGGCGGCGATAGAGCACGAAACGGCTATCGACGAAATCGTCGATGAAAGCGATGCTGGCGATGCGTCGGTGGACGAACCCCAGGACGTTGCCGCCGAATAGACCTCCCCGAGGCCGACCACGAGGGACTCGCCAGCAATGGCGGGTCCCTTTCGCTTTGGAGGGCGTACATTTGTCCAGCCCAGCATCAGAACTGGCGCACCGTCTCGCGCGCGAGGCCGAGGCGGTGTGCCGCCATTATCTCTCCAACGGCCGCCGCCACGGCAACTATTGGCTTGTCGGCGATACGCGAAACACGCCCGGCCGTAGCCTGTTCGTTCGCTTGAGCGGACCTGAAAGCGGCAAGGGCGCCGCTGGAAATTGGGTTGACGCCGCCTTGGGCGAACATGGCGACCTGCTCGATATTATACGCGAGGCGTGTCGCCTCGACGACTTCCGGGATGTGGTCATTGAGGCGCGGCGCTTTCTCAGCCTGCCGCAAACGACGCCGGGTTCGGTCCACTCCCGAATTCAGGCAATCACGCCCATCGGTTCGCCTGAATCGGCGCGACGCTTGTTTGCCATGTCGCGCTCAATCGAGGCCACAATCGTAGAGACGTATTTGCGCCATCGTGGCATTACGGCGTTGCACGGAACCGCAAGTCTGCGCTTCCATCCGCACTGCTACTATCGGTCAGGCAATCGTTCAGCGGCCCAGACCTGGCCCGCAATGATCGCCGCCGTCACCGATCTCGACGGAAAGCTCACCGGAGCGCATCGTACCTGGCTCGACCCGTCGGGCCACGACAAGGCGCCAATCGAGACGCCGAGGCGAGCGATGGGCTCTCTCCTTGGCCACGGCGTCAGATTCGACGTGGCGCGCGACGTCATGGCGGCTGGCGAGGGCATCGAAACCGTGCTGTCGCTTCGCTGCGTCATGCCCGCCATGCCGATGATGGCGGCGCTGTCGTCCGCGCATCTCGCCACCATCCTGTTTCCTGCATCGCTGCATCGTCTCTACATTCTTCGCGACAACGATGCGGCGGGCGATAATGCGTCGGCGATCCTGGTCGAGCGCGCAACCGCCGCCGGGATCGAGGCGATTATCCTGTCGCCGGCTTTTGACGACTTCAACGACGATCTTCGCCGACTCGGCGTCGACGATCTGCGAGCGACGATCAGGGGTCAGATTGCGCCGGAAGACGTCGCCCGCTTCATGAGATTTGCGGCGTGAGCCGATACGGGAAGGTAGTGCGTGAACTCATGTCGGACTTGTCGCGTCGGCTCGGCGCGCTTTCCAAAAGCTTCGGAGAGGACCGCGGCTCAGGCCTTCATAGAGGGCGACCTTGCGGCAAGCGGTCCGGCCCGCAATGGCTGCGGGCTGACTATTTTCCGTCGCGCCCCTAGGGGCGCTTTACAGCGCGAACAAAATAGCCAGCCCTCCGCAATCCTCCACTTCGTTTCGGCCCTTCGCGGCGCTTCGGGTGCAAGCCCGGCGCGCCCGCCGCCTTTCGTCGCCATGAAGGCCGCGAGGGTCGCGGTCGATCCGACGAAGGAAAGCGTAGATGACGACCGAACGCGACAACCCAAGCTTCGAGCCGCCGCGTTGTTTATCCCCCACCGATCGTGTTCTCGCCGAACTCCAGCTCTATGGCTATCGCCCCTTCCAGGACGAACCAGACCCGAGACCGCTGCCAGAAGCGTACATGATCGCTGGCGCCGTCGGCGACATTTTCGACGCCCTCGTCGTCACATTGGGCGACACCCGCCTTGAACCCGACCTCGAGGCGCTGCTCTGGTCGGCGGTCAATCTCTTCCACCGCGCTATTTTGCGCATCGAGCGCGAACTCGACGACAATGAGCAGGCGCAACGACGCAGTCAGAATGAACAGGACGGCTCGGAAATCCGCTCGGTTGAACTCGAACGCCTAATCGTCGAAGGGCGGACGCTCGTCGAACGCCGCGACAGCATGGAGTCTCCCGAGCCAGCCGATCGACGACGTCGATGCTGGCTGCATAAACGCGTCGTTCAATCGAGCTGATATAGGTGCGATCGATTTCCGCTCGATGGGCGAGTTCTTCCTGTGACAGGTGTTGCGCCTGCCGACATTTCCTCAGGTTGCGCGCCAAAACCTCCCGAATGTCCATGAACGCGAGAGGAACGACTTGTCGAGTATTCTACCACGGAGTATTCTCTACAAACTATCGGCGACAGGACGGAAATCTTATGTTCTCGGTGGCGATACGCTTCGATTCATTTCTCCCTTGGCGTCAACAACATGGCTGGGCGCCGGGCGAATAGCCGGACGGACTTCGGACGCTGATTTGGGCAGTGCGTCGACGCATTCAGGCCGCATTTGTTAACTTACGGCAAACTTTCTGCATAGAATGTCAACTTGGCGGCGAGTCGTTTGAGGAACGCTGAATCCGTGAACTCCGCAATTTCCCATCCGATTGCCGACGCCGCTCCTTCCGACGAGCATGTCACCGACTACGACCGTGTTCATTTCAAAGTTTACTTGAGGATGCTCGACGCAGCCAAGGAAGGGGCGGCATGGGAGGAAGTCTCAAGCATTCTGCTCGGCATCGACCCGCTTCGCGAAGCCGTCCGAGCCAAACACGCTTATGAAACGCATCTTGCTCGCGCGCGATGGCTGGCGAACGAGGGATATAAGGATTTACTGGCAGGCCCCGCCTGACAGGTTTCAGCCGAAGTGCTCCGTTGAGGCCAGGAGCGCTTCAAAGCACGCACGGTTGCTTG
Organism: Methylocystis sp.; assembly: GCF_021731785.1. Taxonomy (GTDB): domain Bacteria; phylum Pseudomonadota; class Alphaproteobacteria; order Rhizobiales; family Beijerinckiaceae; genus Methylocystis. Next base: position 28,846 of record NZ_JAKFWS010000115.1, on the reverse strand, counting down.
TCCCCACACTCAGCGCCACGGCGTGACCGATGGCAATCTTCGAAATTTCTCTCTCCGGCAAATGTGCGGCAATCGGGCGCCTGAACCCGGCATGACGTTATGCCCGCCAAAAAATCCAGCGCCGCGGGTTATCGACAAGATTTTCTCGATACTGAAGCTCGGCCACTCTTTCGCGAGAAAATCCATGATCGATGCGGATTGGCGCTCTCCGCGCGCATATGACTATTTGGACAATTTGAACTGGCCCTCCATCGCTTGGGAATGCTTACGGCTCGACGAAGAATATCACGCCGATTTCGCCAACTCTCGATTTCGAGCCGCTATGGACGCTGGCGTCGCCGGCGCGCAGCGGCGCTGGGGGTTGCGATTTCGCCGTAGACCCCACGCTCGGCGCGAATGAAGCTGATATTTTCTGGCTTCCCGAAGCGCGCGCGAGCGCCGTCATTCTTGTGCCAAGTCCAACAACCGCCGGCGAGTTGAGATTCTCGCCATCGGATTGGCCAGACCTGCATGCGCGGCTGCGCGTGAATGACGGCGAACACCTCATCGTCGGAACAGGCCGCAACCAATATCAACTCTGGCTACCCGATCCGCCGCACGAGGGAGAACCGCTCGCCGCCGTCATTCCGCATGACAAGATGACGCCACATCGCGCCGAAGCGGCCATGGATTTCTGGCGCTTCACGAGGGGCCATGCGAAACTGGCCTCACCGTTGCGCCACGCCCGTCTCATTAACACGCTCCGAGCGCTCGACGGCCATTTGAGCGGCGCATCCTACCGCGTCATCGCCGAATGCCTGTTCGGATCGGCGCGAGTCGATGCCGAGCCGTGGAAATCCTCGTCCGTTCGCGACGCTACAATTCGACTCGTTCGCAATGGCGCGGCGCTGATGCGCGGCGGCTATCGCAAATTCCTTCGCAAATGGCCGTCGGCTTCGTCATCGCGGCGCCGTTTCGCGCATTCAAGGGGTGGCGAAATTCGCCTCCCCAATCTTCGCCATCCCTCCTGCCGGATTTTCTCCGCCAAAGTGATCGATGACAGCCGCCGATCTTCGGCGGCGCGCCTCGACTCGCCAAGGTTCGCCGATGTCCGCCGCCATGACCGATCTGCCGCCACGCTTTCTGCGCACGCCCGAAGCCGCGCGTTTCCTGGGGCTCTCCGGCCGAACTCTGGAAAAACACCGCACCTACGGCACGGGGCCGCTCTACTCGAAACTCGGCGGGCGCGTCGTCTATCGACTTGAGGATTTGCAGGCCTGGGCCGCGCGCGGCGCCAAAGCCTCGACCTCCGACCCGGGCGTTGGAACGGTGCTGCCGGCGAGACGCCAGAAGCCGAACGGCGCCGCCGCCACGCTTCCCGATCGCCGCTGAACGGACATCGATCATGTTCACGACACGGCGCCCCAGCGGCGAACTCGTCAAGCTCAGCCCGTTTCGCTGCGTCCCGGCCGATATCGCGCCGCGCGATGTGCAGGACCTCATGGCCTATCCCTTCTTCAGCCTCGCCAAATCCCCGCGCGTCGCCCCGATCGACTTCCGCATGGGAGAGCTGACGATTCGCGTCGACGCGACGCCCGAATATGGTATGGCGACGATCTGGGACGCCGACATATTGATCTGGGCCGCCTCTCAGATCATCGCGGCGCGAAACGCCGGTCGCGACACGTCGCGCCTGATGCTGGCGACCCCGCGCGAAATCCTCACCTTCATCGACCGTGGAACCTCCGCGCGGGATTACCATCGCTTCCGTGCGGCCCTGGATCGCCTGCAGTCCACGACGATCGAAACCTCGATCCGCCAGCCGGCGGAACGATGGACGCGCCGCTTCTCCTGGATCAACGAGTGGAAAGAGCGGACCGACGCGAGCGGTCGCCCGCTTGGCGTCGAACTCGTTCTGACGGACTGGTTCTATCGCGCGGTGCTCGACAATGACCTCGTGCTGTCGATCGACCGGGCGTATTTCGCGCTGACCGGCGGCCTCGAACGCTGGCTCTATCGCATCGTGCGCAAGCACGGCGGGCGTCAGAAGGGCGGCTGGTCCTTCGAGCTCGACCATCTTCACCTCAAATCCGCAAGTCTGTCGCCGTTCAAACGCTTCGCATTCGAATTGCGCGACATTGTCCGACGCCAGCCGCTGCCCGGCTATGCGCTGACGATCGAGCGCAATTCGTGCGGACGCGAGTGTTTGGTTTTCAAGCCGGCGGAGAGCGGCGCGCAGACAGAAATGCGCCTTGCGCCCAACACGAAATCGCGCAGCCCAAAATCCATCAGCCGGAAGCCTGTGGATAACTCTGTGGATAAGCTGTGAAAACGTGCGTGCTATCAGGAACTCCCGCCACGTGCCATCAGGAACCCTTGGCGCGTGCTATCGGGAACCAAAATCACTCGCAACTCATTCTATTCGAGCGCAAAACGGCGCGCCTAACTTGTACTAACAGTGAATCTAACTTTATTGCGCGCCCATCCGGCGAATTCCGGTGTCTTGGACAGCGATTTGAGCTTTTCAAACTGACGCTGAATCTCCTGACACGACACTCGGCTTCGCAAAAAGAAGCCGCCAGCGTGATTGGCGTCAGCTTCCGCATTCGCGCCATCCCCCTCAAGGCAAAATCGTTCAAGCGGCTCGATAGCGCCGCATCCGAAGGCTGTCGGATTGTCGCTGACATGCAGCGCGCATTGTTCGATCAGAAATACCCGCAAGTCGAAAATGCATTCGGCGGAGGCGCGTCATGAGCGCGCCAACGGAGGTCGAACTCTATTTCCTGAAAGGCAAGATCGAGCGCTGGATTCGTTTCGGAACGCCAATCCGCGAGAGCACGCTCGACCGCCGCCGACGCATCTCGACCTTCGCGCCGGATTCGATTTTCGCCTTCATGCGCTGGGCGTCGAACGGCCATGGGACGCTGGTTTCCCGCATCGACATCTTACGCGCCTGCCGTGTCGGCGAACCCTGTTCGACCGTTCCCGGCGTCAGGCCCGGCGCTGAAATTCTGCTGCGATCGGTCGGCTGGGACAAAGTCCAGCGCGTCTTGAGAGCAATCGACGTCGTCGAGGCGCTCGGCTTCGCGCCGCAGGAAATCTGTCCCGATCACTGGCGTCATGTTCACAACCGATTGGCCGCCGGATTGTTGCCTCGCCCCTATTCGCGCGCGCGCCATCGCGCCTGGATGCTCCGCTCAAAGATTGAAGTCTAACGGTGAAAGTCTTCCCCCTCATGCTCCTTTCCTGCGGCGCGCTCGCATTTACGTCCTTCGTTCACCGCGAGCCGCTCGTCGTCTGGAACGCCTCGGCCAGCGTCCCTGTCGGGCTCTATGCTGTGCGGCCGATCGGCGATTTGACCGTCACCGATCTTGTCGTCGCCCGTCCTCCAGAATCGCTCGCCGACTGGCTCGCCGAACGCAGCTATCTCCCCAAGGGCGCGCCGCTGATCAAACGCGTCGCCGGACTTCCCGGTCAGAAAATATGCCGCGACGGCCTCGCGGTCAGCGTCGATGGAATCGTCATGACGCAGGCGCGCGAACAGGATCACGCCGGCCGTCCGCTGCCCGTCTGGAAAGGTTGTTTCACTCTCCTTTTCGGCGAGGTTTTTCTCCTCAACTGGGATGAACCAGCGTCCCTCGACGGACGCTATTTTGGCGCGTTTCCGATCAACGCAGTCATCGGACGTGCCGCACCTCTTTGGACGAAAGAGGACGATCGATGATCTCAGCCTCCGTCGCCTTCCTCACCCGCGACGCAAGCTGCGCGCGACTCCAGTACGCCGGCCGAGCAGCAGCCATTGGCGCGCTCCTTTGCGCTATGGCCGCTTCGCCGGCGCAGTCCCAAATGCTCCGACTCCGCGCGGCGACCGACGCACAATCGTCAAAAGACATTGTCACCGAAGCCGTCAAGGAGGCGTCTCTCCGCTTCCACGTCCCGGCGAATTGGATACGTGCCGTCATGCGCGCCGAAAGCGATGGCGACGACAAAGCCGTCTCGGAAAAAGGCGCGATCGGCCTGATGCAGATCATGCCGAAGACATACGCTGAGCTACAGACCAAACTCAGCCTTGGTTCTGATCCCTTCGATCCGCACGACAATATTCTGGCGGGCGCGGCCTATCTCGCCGAGATGTTTGAACGTTACGGTGAGATAGGAGTTCTCGCGGCCTATAACGCCGGTCCGCGGCGCTATGAAGAATTTCTTCATGGACGCTCATTGCCGGACGAAACGACGGACTACGTCGCCCGATTGGCGCCTGAACTCGGCTTCGCCAACGTCCCGGCTATGCGAATTCCTACACCCTCCAACACGCTCCGCGCGCCGTTGTTCGTCGCCTTGACAACGGCAAAAATTGACGCAAGCAACGACTGTGGATGGCGGCTTCAACAATGCATCGAGTAACGAAAACGCCGCTTCTCATCCTCTCTTTCCGGCGCAGCGCGAGGACAAAATTTTTGCACGGGACCCGCACTCGGATGGCGCTTCAAATGCATCGTTACGCGCCGTCCCACCGCAGACCGCCGGCATTTTCGTCGCTCGGCACGTCTCGGAAATATCACGATGACCGTCTGCTCACTTTATCGCATGATCGCGTACTGCCTCGCGCCTTTGGGCGCGAGCCCAGCCGAGGGAGCGCAAGCGACCGAGCTATGGCAGGATAAAAGGGACAGCCTGCGGCCTTGTCTGGCGGTCGTTTTGTCGTTGAACCTCAATCTCTTCGCACAGGCTGTCAATTTGCGGCGCAGCCTGGCGATCTCGACATGTCGTTGCACGAACACACCAATTTTCACCTCGTCGGCGTTCCTCCATGTCGCATGACGATGATATCCGCGTCCGTCCCGGCCGCATCCGTTCGAAGAAGCCGGTAAGGGGGAAGAGCTTCGTCGCCCGCGTCCTGGCGGCGACCCAAAAGGCCGGCGGCCTGCATCGCTCCGGCGCGCGGGGAAAGAGTCGTGTCGGCTTCGGACGTGGCCGGGCCGCAAGCCTCGGCGCGCTGCGGGGCTTGAGCGCGAAATCCCGCCACGTGGTGGTCAAGGCGCGCGTCGTTCGGCACAGCCCAAAATCCGCACCGCTCGCGGCGCATCTTTCCTACCTTCGCCGCGACGGCGTCACCCGCGACGGCGCGCCGGGAAAAATGTTCGACGCGGGTGGCGACGAGGCCGACGCCCGCGCCTTCGCCGAGCGGTGCCAAGGCGACCGACACCACTTCCGCTTCATCGTCTCCCCCGATGACGCCGCTGAGATTTCCGATCTGCGCGCCTTCACGCGCGACCTCATGGCGCAAATGTCGCGCGATCTCGGCACAGGCGTCGACTGGGTCGCGATCGACCATTGGAACACCGAGCACCCGCATGTCCATGTGCTGGCGCGCGGACGCGCCGACGACGGCGGAGATCTCGTCATCAGCCGCGATTACATCAGCCGAGGCATGCGCGCTCGAGCCGAGCAGCTCGTCACCTTGGAGCTTGGTCCCCGCGCCGACCAGGAGATTCGCCGAGCTCTCGAAAGCCAAGTCGAGGCCGACCGCTGGACGCCGCTCGATCAGGCGCTCGCGCGCGAAGCCTCCCGCCGCGATGGCGTGATTGATCTTCGGTCAAGCGGCGCCCAGGAGAACGACGTCGAGCGAACCATGCTGGTCGCGCGCGCCCGCAAGCTGGAAAAACTCGGCCTCGCTGCGCCGGTCAGCCCCGGACAATGGATCATGGCCGAGGAAGCCGAGAGCGTCCTTCGCGCGCTCGGCGAACGCGGCGACATCATCAAGCGCATCCATCGCGGTCTGACCGAGCGCGGCATCGAGCGCGGCGCCGCCAACTTTGCTTGGAACACTGAAGCGCACGGCGATCTGATCATCGGCCGTCTCGTCTCACGCGGCCTCGACGACGAATTGAAGGGCTCCGCCTTCGCGGTCATCGACGGTGTGGACAGCCGCGCTCACCACATCCGCTTCGCCGATCTCGACGCGACCAGCGACGCAGCGCCGGGCGCCGTCGTTGAGGTCAGACGCCTCGCATCGCGCGAGGGCGCATCATCGCGACTCGTCCTCGCCGTGCGCTCCGATCTCACGATCGAAGAGCAAATTCATGCGACGGGCGCGACTTGGCTCGATCGCCGCCTGGTCGCCAGGGAGGCGACGCCACTGTCGGAGGCGGGCTTTGGCCGCGAGGTGCGCGACGCCATGGAAGCGCGCGCCGAACATCTCGTCGCCGAGGGCCTGGCGCGCCGGCAGGGCCAACGACTTATTTTCGCGCGCGATCTGCTCGACACATTGCGCGCACGCGAACTCGACGAAGCCGCCACACGGCTCGCGTCAGAAACCGGCCTCCCGCGCCACGCGGTCGCTGAGGGAGAGTCCGTCGCCGGGGTCTATCGCCAGCGCCTCACACTCGCCACCGGCCGCTACGCCATGATCGACGACGGCCTCGGCTTCAGCCTCGTCCCCTGGTCGCCGTCGCTCGAACGAGAACTCGGCAAGCATGTCTCTGGCGTCATGTCGCCAGGCGGCCGGGTAGAATGGAGTCTCGGCCGGAAGCGAGGAATCGGGATATAGGGCAACTCTTGGACCGAGGCGGACGCTAAATCGACCGCTGCCGCTACCAGGCTGCACAATTTTCTAAAGCCACCCCTGTATCTTTTTCAAAACCTGAGGATGGGCGCACACGTTCCGGTGGAACCTGGCTGCCGCGGTTCGACGTAACCAGTTGATCAGTTTTCCTATCTCGGCGTTGGTCCGCCTTACGACTGCAACAGCGTCTCTCATCGTTGCTCGAACTCCCAAACTCTGGGTCAGATTCCAATCCGAATCATCTTCCGTCAACGGGAACACTGCAGGGCTGACCTCCGCTTCTGTAACATCGAAGCGTTCGAAAGACGCGCCCGCATCCACCTTGGGAACACCGAGCAGCTGCGCATCAACGTATAATCCATCCAGGCTAAGCCCGAGTGTGCACAACGGTCGCAAGAAGACGATCGCAAACCCTGCTATTATGAACTTGGTCATTGGATATAAGATAGGAATGAAACGCAATAAGATGTAACCTGCTGGAAGTAGCAATACTCCTTTTGCAAGAATGCCGATATTCGAGTACGGCTCTGGCAGTCGAGTCCCAATCGTGCTTGCGAAAGTGGCGCCTGCGAAAATAACGCCAAACCACATCAGCAATTGAACGATCTGCGTCGCCAGATGGCGTTTTGGCTTGATGTGTACAGCTATCCAGGCATGTAACTCCCGGAATGCGGCCAAAATTTCATCCCGCGGATGCAGCACCACGAGACATCGCACGCCCCTTCTTAACCGCCGACCAGCGAAGGTCTCTTGAACACTGGATCTTCGGGCAACCCACGCCTGCCCAAATTTTCGGGCGAACGTGGTGTTGTAACGCTTCAGAAACGCAATCCAAGCAGCGAACACCAGGAAAATCCCCATGATCCACTCGCTTCTCAGAAAATAAACGTCCGCTACACCGGCCACCGCCAGCAAGAATGTCCCCGTCATGCCAACGAAAATCGCTATTCTGTCGGCGATCACGTTCTCCGATGCATGCCGCTCTGCAATGAAAGGCGTATCCAAGGTGATTAGCTCCACTTGAGCAAGCGGTGCTTGATATGCGGCTTGCAGCGCGACGTTTCCCCCGTGGCTATGCCCGATGACAATAATGCGCTGACGCTTGTCCCGCAGTTCGTTTAGTAGGAGAGCCAATTCGCTCGCCGCCGCGTGTCGCACAGCTTGGTGGTGTGAACCCGGCCAGGTGAACGCCTTGATCTCGCAACCAGGAAATCTATTGCTTAGCGTTTCCCACATTTTGGAGTCGGGCTTAACCCAAGCTGGAATGGTATCGTAAAACCATCTGATAAGCGGGAGTTTTTGATGGAATTTCGTCCCATGAACGAGAATGCAACAAACCCCCGTTGTCATGTGACCCTCCCGAGGCATTTTAAGCTGCAGTCCCTCGTCGCGAATGAAGCGATTAGGGGCTACCGCACCGGTCCTTCCGAAATCGCGGGGCCCTAAATGCCCAGCACGAGAAATGACTACCTTGAACGATGCGACGTTGGCTGTCGATCTTTTCGATTCCATACCCGGTCATTACGCGCCATAGCGCGCTAAACTTCGATCATCGCCCGACAGCCCTTGCGCGCGCGACATGCGCGCGCGGATGTTGGCGCGCATGACCGCCACGCGAATCCTCTGGGGCCAAATTCTCGTCGTCTTTGCGATCGTGCTCGCGACGACATGGGGCGCGACGCAATGGACGGCGTGGCGGTTGGCCTTCCAGCCTGAATTGGGGCCGTCATGGTTCGTCATCGGCTCGTGGCCTTTCTACGCGCCGCCGGCATTCTTCTGGTGGTGGTATCATTTCGACGCCTACGCGCCCCACGTCTTTGTTGAGAGCGCAGCCATTGCGGCGTCCGGCGGCTTCGCCTCCATTGCCGTCGCGATCGCCATGTCGATCTGGCGCGCGCGCGAAGCCAAGAATGTCGTCACCTATGGGTCGGCGCGCTGGGCGACGGCAGGCGAGGTCCGCAATGCTGGAATGCTCGGCGCAGACGGCGTCGTGCTCGGCCGCCTCGACCGTGAATATCTGCGCCATGACAGGCCAGAACACGTTCTTTGCTTCGCGCCGACGCGATCCGGGAAAGGCGTCGGTCTCGTCGTTCCGACATTGCTCACCTGGCCTGGCTCGGCGATCGTCCACGACATCAAGGGCGAGAATTGGAGCCTGACCGCCGGCTGGCGCGCGCGTTTCGGCCGCGTGCTGCTGTTCGATCCGACCAACGCTCATTCCGCCGCCTATAATCCGCTGCTCGAAGTCCGGCGCGGGCCCGCCGAAGTGCGCGACGTTCAGAACGTCGCCGACATTCTCGTCGATCCCGAGGGCGCGCTGGAGCGGCGCAATCACTGGGAAAAGACCAGCCACTCGCTTCTCGTCGGCGCGATCCTGCATGTCCTCTATGCCGAAGCCGACAAGACGCTCGCCGGCGTCGCCAACTTACTCTCGGACCCCAAGCGGCCGATCGAGACGACGCTCAAGGCGATGATGACGACAAAGCATCTTGGCGCCGGCGGACCGCATCCGGTCGTCGCCTCGACGGCGCGCGAGCTTTTGAACAAATCAGAAAACGAGCGCTCCGGCGTACTGTCGACGGCGATGTCGTTTCTTGGACTCTATCGTGATCCGGTCGTGGCGCAGGTGACGCGCCGCTGCGACTGGCGGATCGACGAACTCGTTTCGGGCGATCGGCCGGCGACGCTCTATCTCGTCGTGCCCCCGTCCGACATTTCTCGCACAAAGCCGCTCGTGCGTTTGGTATTGAACCAGATCGGCCGGCGACTGACGGAGGAACTCGACGCCACGAACCGCCGCCATCGCGTGCTGCTGATGCTTGACGAATTTCCCGCTCTCGGCCGGCTCGACTTCTTCGAATCGGCGCTCGCCTTCATGGCCGGCTATGGGCTGAAGAGCTTTCTGATCGCCCAGTCGCTCAATCAGATCGAGAAGGCCTATGGGCCGAACAACGCCATCCTCGACAATTGCCATGTGCGCGTTTCCTTCGCGACCAATGACGAGCGCACAGCCAAGCGTGTGTCCGACGCGCTCGGCACAGCGACCGAACTGCGCGCCATGCAAAATTACGCCGGCCACAGGCTCAGCCCCTGGCTCGGGCATCTGATGGTGTCCCGCCAGGAAACCGCCCGGCCGTTGTTGACGCCGGGCGAAGTCATGCAGCTGTCGCCCGCGGACGAATTGGTGCTGGTCTCGGGTCTTCCGCCAATCCGCGCGAAGAAGGCGCGCTACTATGAAGATCGGCGATTGACGGCGCGGATACTGCCCCCGCCGCAACTCGAACCTGCCGATAGCAACGCCGCGCCGCGCGGGGCAATGCAACGCGACCCGGAAGATGAGTGGAATATATCACCCTCGGGTCAGGCGGAATCCGTCGCCGCGGAACAGATCGGCGCGACAACATCGGATGACGAAGACCCCGCGAATAGCGGCATTCGGCGTGAGCCCGAAATTCCGGAGCATGAGGCCATAGCGCCGGAGAAAACCGCGTCCTTGCCATCGCGAGAGGAGCCTGTCGACGAAGACACGGGCGACGAGGAAGCGATCCGCGCCCGCGCGCTCCGCGGCACATTCCGATCCGTCGCGCGGCAGGTCGCGATGGACCCCGACGACGGCATAGCGTTGTGAGGCGTCGATGCCGGTAAAGCAGCGCCTCTCCGTCTATCTCGACGCCGACATGATGGCGCGGCTGGAAAAGCTCGCCGACAAGGAGCGCGCCGCCAAATCGGCGATAGCCGAAGCCGCGATCATGTCGTTCCTCACGGCCGACGACGCCGATCGCTGGGAGGCGGCGATTACGCGCCGGTTCGACCGCCTCACGCGCTCGGTCGACCGTATGGAGCGCGACCTCGAATTCTCGGTCGAGGCGTTGGCGCTTTACATCCGCGCCTGGCTCACCGCGACCCCGCCATTGCCCGAGGGCACGCAGGCCGCCGCACAGGCCAAGGGCCGCGAGCGCTACGAAAGTTTCATCGAGGCATTGGGGCGGAGGCTCTCGAAGGGCCAGCGACTGTCGCAAGAGGTTTCTCAAGAAGCCCGATCTGAACCAAATAGCATTGCGTCGTAGCTGCAGGCGTCCGCACGGCGATCGGAGCGGGCACAACGCTGCGCTACCTGCCGCCGCCAGCCTCGATTACAATCCAATCGAAAACGCCTCCTCATATCAAACTCAAGACCCTACTGCAGCGGCCATTGAGCGAGCCGTCGATAGTCTATGGAATAGAATCGGCGAACTCCTCCTGCGGCCTCGCCAATGGGCGCCACAGAGATGAGCCTGTTTAACGAATCACCTTTAGCGAAGTTTGGGTTGAGGAAAAGACGGCGGAGTCAGAAGGATTTCGGAGGCAATCGTTGGCGCGCTGTTTGCTCTTTCCAGAGCCGCCTTCACCTCATCTTTGTTGTCCAGAACGACGTGCCGTTCTTTTTCGGACTTGTTCGGCATTTCGTCATAAGGATCGAGGTCAAGCCGCCTGACAAAATAGTACAGTAGAGCAAGCCGCATTGGCACAGCCAGTTTCTCTTTCTCCATACAATAGTCCTGAGCGATCGCCCGGCGCTGATTTTCGTTGAGCTTCGGATGCGGGCGCAGGATCACCGTGAAAATTTCATTCCAGACGCTGTCCCTGTCCGGTCCGATCATCGCACTCGCGGAATCCCGGATACCCGAAAAGCGCGCGAGAAGAAAATCTTTGAACGTCCGATCTATGTGACAGAACGCTCTGACATGCCATCGGTGCAAATCGAACGCGAACGCATGAGGAGAAATCCATCGCCACGTCGGCCCCAGATGTTTTTCCGACAGCGACTGATAGCGAATTTCGATAGATTTTCGGCCGCGCACGGCATCCAGCGTTAATCGCAACATTTCGGGATCAACGTGCCGGTGGGGAAGCGGCACAAGGCCGGCAGCGGGAGGGTATGCAATCCACGTTTCGCTCGCCAACAAAGTCTTGTCCGCAATCGACCGCAGCGTCGACAGGTACCGGTCCGAATCCGGTTTAAGGAATAACGGGGCAAAGCGCTCCGTCTTGAGGTACCGCTTTTCTCTTTTGTCGTAGCTGATGTTGAGCGGCGCGAGCACTTGATACTGGCTGAGGTCCTTTGAGGCTTGCGGCACGGATACACCAAAGAAGGTCGTGATGTCTGACCGGTTTATTCCGCCCTCCCAAAAGAGGCGGAATTCAATGAACTCCAGCCGCTGCTCAACTCCCCAACTTCTTTCCGTCGTCGCCTGACCCTGCATTCGGCTCCCTCCCCAGGTGGGTATATAAAGTTTATTGACGTTAAAACTAGATACGTGTATTTTATATCCTAATGGCGATGTTTCGTCAACAATTTCAAGGTTAAGATATGCCCAAAAATGACCGGTATGTGGTTCGCCACGAGGATGAATGGGCCGTGAAAAAGCCCGGCACAGAGCGCGCCAGCAGCATCCACGGCACCCAGAAGGAAGCCGAGTCGCGAGCCAAGGACATCGTTAGCGGACTTGGCGGGGGCGAGGTTCGCATCCAGGGGCGTGACGGCCGCTGGCGCGATTCGGACACTGTTGCGCCGGGGAAGGATCCGACTCCTCTTCGCGACAAAAAACACTGAGTTCTAACGCGGCGCGCCAACGCGTCGACCCACTCTTTCGAACAGGAGATGCGACGGTGACTGCGAAGCTGACTTTTCATCCTCTCGGGAATGCCGATTGCACGCGCATTGATCTCGCCAACGGCAAGAAGCTTCTCATCGACTACGCGGACATGCGGAACCACGATGATCCCGCCGACAAACGCGTCGATCTGCCCGAAGAGCTTAAAGCCGATCTGCGCGCCGCAAAGCGCGATGATTTCGACGTTGTCTGCTTTACGCATCTCGACGACGATCATTGCGGCGGAGCCGACGAGTTTTTCTGGCTCGACCACGCCCAAAAATATCAGGGCGAGGGCCGGATCAAGATTCGCGAGCTGTGGGTCCCAGCGGCGGCGATCACGGAGGACGGCTGCGTCGACACAGCGCGCGTTATTCGACAGGAAGCGCGCCATCGCCTGAAAAAGGGCTGCGGCATCAGGGTTTTCTCCCGCCCAACTCAATTGAAGGCGTGGCTGGAGGCCAACGGCCTTACTCTCGAATCCCGCTCCCACCTGATTACCGACGCGGGGCAGTTCGTTCCGGGGATTTCGACGACAGGTCCTGAGCGCGCGCAGTTCTTCATCCACAGCCCCTTCGGCTGGCGTCAGAACGAGAATGAGTTGATCGACCGAAACCAGGATAGCGTCGTTTTCCAGGCGACCTTTTTGGAGGGCGGAAGGGAGACGCACGCGCTTTTCATGTCGGACATCAACTATGATTCAATCGAGCAAATCGTGAAGACGACGAAACGGCACAAGCGCGAAGACCGCCTGCTATGGGATGTGTTCAAGATTCCTCATCATTGCTCGTACACCGCAATCGGTCCTGACAAAGGCTCGGACGAGACCAAGCCGACCGACGAGGTTAAATGGCTTTACGAAGTTCAGGGACGCGCCCGTCCCACCATGATGTCGACGAGCTGGTCGATTCCGGTCAATGGCTCCGCTGAGGACAAGGATGTCCAGCCGCCGCACCGGCAGGCGGCCGCATATTACAAGCGCGTCGCCGCCGGCAAGGACGGGCAGTTTAAGGTCACAATGGATTTGCCGTCGGCCAGCAAGCCCAAGCCGACGACGATCGAAATCACAGAGCGCGGCGCCAGTCTGCTAACCGTTTCCGCAACGATTGGCGCGGCGAGCATCATCTCCACTCCGGCCCGCGCTGGCTAGAAATGAACGTCCATCCGTGGTGGCTCGGTTTTGGCGAAAAAATCGAGAATGTGGATGAGTTGACAACCCCGGGAGCGCGAGCGCTTGCGTCGGCGCTCGCCGCAGGACGCATGGCGGGTGCGGCGCTCGCCGAATTCAGACGGAACGGAAATTACGACGCCATTCGCTTTGATGTTGACGTTGAGCGCCCGCAGGACCTTGCACATCCGATCAAAGCAACGGAGCCCGTGGCGGTCCTATTCCCGGCCACTTGCGGGCAGCCGCGCGTATTGGCGCTGCGCGACGACTTCCCGGACACTCCGCACCAGAACTGGACGCCGGAAGGCGCACCGTGCGCCCTTTGTGTCGACGACAGGCCGTGGGCGGAGGCAAGACTTACCTTCACGCCGGCGGAACTTGTAAGACGCATACAGCTTTGGCTTGCCAAAGCGGCCCGCGGCGATCTTCACGATCCGGCCCAGCCGCCGGACCCGCTCTTCTTCCGTTCGGCGTTGACGCTGGTCATTCCACCATCGGCTGTAACCGAGACAGGACAGATACCTGAACTCGTCGGATTTATCCGATCCGACAGCCAGAATATTATTTTCGCATCGGCGGCTCCAACCTCGGAAAAAGGGCGTGAACAGCCATGCGGTTTCGTCGTGCTTGCCTTTCGGGCGGCGCCGCAGGGCATGTCCCGCTTGCGGCATGCGCCTACGACCTTGACCGGCCTTGCCGAGGAATTGGGGCGCTGCGGGATCAATCTTCTCGGGGAAATCAAGGCGCGTGTTGCGGAATGGGCCGGGATTCACGACGACAGTTTGCGTCGCCTCTCGTCGTTGCTTGCAATTGTGGTGGCCTTTCCCGTGCAAGCTGGTCAAGACGCATCTGCCAACGACATGCGCGCCTTCCTGACGTTCGAATCGGCGGGCGAAGTCGGAACCGCGCTCGGCGTCCTTTACAAGAACGCCAGCGGCGTCGGAGCAAACGATTCTTACGTGAAGGTGCTGGGCGTGCCCGCTGATCCGCATGCAGAGAAAATCCGCATTGAGCCGGCCGATGTGCAGTTCAGCTTCAACCGCGAGCTGGCCTCGACCGTGGCCGGGCGTTCAGAGGTCAACCGCAGCCGCACTGTGCTCATCGGCGCCGGCGCGCTCGGGTCTCAGATCGCCCTCAACCTTGCAAGAGAAGGCGCATTGTCCTGGACCGTCGTCGACCAAGATTTCCTCATGCCGCATAATCTCGCGCGGCACGCACTCCTGACTTCTGACGCAGGCGCGCCGAAAGCCTTCGCGCTCGCACGCCGGCTCGGAGCATTGCTCGATGAGGCATTTGCCGGATTCCTCTGTGATGTGATGAATCCCGGGGAGAACACTGCGCAAGACCTTGCCGCCAGATTTTCCGAAGCTGAACTGATTATTGACGCTTCCGCGTCCGTCGCGGTCTCGCGCTATCTCGCCGACATGCCGGATACGGCCGCACGCAGACTTTGCACCTTCTTCAACCCAGCGGGTGATTCCGTCGTGCTGCTTGCCGAAGACCGCGATCGCAGCATCACGCTTAGCGATCTTGAAGCCCAGTATCACAGCCTTCTCCTGTCCGATCTTCGTCTCGCCAACCATCTGAAGGTTGATCGACCCGGCCTCCGCTATAGCGGTTCGTGCCGCGCGCTTACCAACCGGATTCCGGCGACACGCGCCGCTCTTCTGAGCGCGCTGGCTGCCCGCGGCATCAGCGAACGCATGGGCGAGGATCAGGCCGCTATCCAGATTTGGACGGCGAGCGACGAAGGTGAGGTGCAGCTTGTGAAAAAGCACGGCACCCCGGTCACGCGTATCGAGTTCGGTACTTGGAGTGTCACTTACGACGAAGGTTTTCGTCAGGCGCTTTCGTGTCTGCGCACGCGGCACCTGCCAAACGAAACCGGCGGCGTCCTGCTTGGTATCGTCGATGTCAGCCGGCAATCCATTCACGTCGTGCACGCCTTGCCCCAACCCGAGGATAGCCGTGCCAGCGTGGCAGGGTTCGAGCGTGGCGTAGTCGGACTTCAGGACGCCGTCGAAATGGCCGTTGAAGGCTCCCTGCATCAGCTCCGTTATGTCGGCGAGTGGCATTCCCATCCGCGAGGGTCTTCCGCCTGGCCGAGCTCGACGGATATTGCGCAGATGGTGTGGCTTGGCAGCGAACTCGAAGCTGAAGGTGTCCCGGCCCTCATGGCAATTGCCGCGGACAACGGCGACTTCAGTTTCTCCCTTGCTGGCGGCCATGAGCGATCGCCCGACGCCACTCAATAAAGGATTTATCGGACCGTATGACACAGCAGCCTGCCGCCAAAGATATGCAAAGCTTGTTTGCAGCGGGATTCTCCGGCGGCGATTTTCTCAATGCCGAAAAAGTTGAAGACGTTATCGGGCTCTGCCTTTCCGGTGGAGGATACAGGGCCATGATATATCATGTGGGATCGCTGGCCCGTTTGAATGAACTTGGCTTCCTTCCGAGAGTGAAGGAAATCGCCAGTGTGTCCGGCGGGTCGATAACGGCCGGCATGCTGGCCCGCGCTTGGCCGGAACTGGATTTCGATAATCATGGCATTGCGCTCAATTTCGACGATCGGGTGGCCTCTCCCCTCATCCGTTTTAGCGCGATCGGTGTTGATGTACGAGCCATCCTGTCAGGGATTCTTCCGGGCAGGACCGCGGCCGACAGTGTGGCTGCGGCGTATGACCGATATCTTTTTTCCGGCGCGACGCTGCAAGATATTCCCGATCATCCAAGATTCACGTTCATGGCGACAAATCTGCAAACGGGAAGCGGCTGGCGTTTTGCAAAATCCTATGCCGCCGATTACCGCGTCGGGCGCATCGATCATCCGCGTTTGTCACTGGCAAGAGTCGTTGCAGCTTCGTCCGCGTTTCCTCCATTCCTTTCTCCCGTGCGTTTGAAATTCGATCGAGACGCCGTCCGCCCGATGCAGGGGGCCGATCTTCACCGCCCGCCGTTTACGGAAGAAGCGGTTCTCACGGACGGCGGCGTGTATGACAATCTCGGTCTTGAGCGCGTGTGGAAACGCTGCCGAACAATCCTCGTGAGCAATGCAGGCTGCAACACTCCCGAGATCGGTTCGCCAACCGGGCGCTGGACGGGCCAAATTTTCCGGACACTGAATCTTGTGCAGCAGCAGGTCGAAAATTCCCGGAAGCGAATTCTTTTCGGCATGAACAACCTCGGGCAGCGCAAGGTCGCCTTTTGGAGCATCGATACACCGATTGCGGCCTACAGCGTGGCAGATGCGCTGCCGATGACCGCCAATTCCGCGGCGCAGGCAGCAAATCTGCGAACGCGTCTCAACCCGTTCACGCCTGCGGAAATCGAACTCCTGCTTCAGGCAGGTTACGCCGGGGCTGACGCTTCATTGCGCGCCCAGGGGCTCGCCGTGAATTCTCCGGCTGCCGATTTCGAGAAATTGCCCTTCCCCAGGTCACGGTGGACCCGATCGGACACGGAGGGCCTTATCGTTCGGCAGATCTAGATTTGCGATATGACCGGCTGATGATCAAGCGGTGAGACGCCCGCAGGGTCGCCGGTGGGATGAGCTTGTTTGAAGCAACTGGTCGAACGTTACGCAAGCGATATGACGGAAAGTGGTTGGTCGTTGACCCAACAGGCTTTGACGTGCTGTTTGGACGTGATGGAAGGAAGGTTAACGAACGCGCACCGTCTCGGCTGCGCGATTTGGCGTCGGTTCTCGAGAAGGCTAGCATTCGAGATCGCGTTTCGCGGTAGAGATGGCCCGATTGGGGCACAAATGGAACATCAAGGTGCGTCGCTCTCAAATATCCGACCGCTAACCTGTTTCAGGCTGAATGCGCCGGCTTGACCTCGTTTCCTAAAACGATGCCTGCGAGCCTTGACCTTTCTTTTCCCCTGTCTTTGCGCGCCAGACTACTACGCCGCCGAGGAGCCTGTTGCAATTGCTTGGCTTGGGCCTTTCTTAATCGACCCCGGCTTCGAACCGCTCGCACGCGGTTCGTGGAGAACCGGGGGCGAACGTGGCGGCTCAATCTCCCAATACGGAAGCAGTCTCGCGCGGCGCGCGCATGTTGCGCACGGCGCTGGGATCACAGATCGCCGATTGGCTCGACGATGACAGCGTCGTCGAAATCATGCTCAATCCCGACGGGAGGCTTTGGCTTGATCGCCTGACGAGCGGATTGGAAGATGCCGGCGCGCGCCTCTCGCCCGAAGACGGCGAACGCATCGTGCGCCTGGTCGCGCATCATGTCGGCGCCGAGGTTCATCCCGGCGCGCCGCGGGTGTCGGCGGAGTTGCCGGAAACAGGCGAGCGCTTCGAGGGCTTGCTGCCGCCTGTCGTCGCGGCGCCCGCCTTCGCCATTCGCAAGCCGGCGGTCGCCGTCTTCACGCTTGACGATTATGTCGCCGCCGGGATCATGGGACTACAGCAGGCGGCGATCCTGCGCGCCGCCGTCGTCGAGCGAAGCAATATTCTTGTCGCGGGCGGCACGTCGACCGGCAAGACGACGCTCGTCAACGCGCTGCTTGCGGAGGTCGCCAAGTCGAACGACCGCGTCGTTCTGATCGAAGATACGCGCGAACTGCAATGCGCGGCGCCGAACCTCGTGGCGCTGCGCACCAAGGAAGGCGTCGCGACGCTCTCGGAGCTCGTGCGCTCATCGCTGCGCCTGCGGCCCGACCGCATTCCGATCGGCGAAGTGCGGGGGCCCGAGGCGCTCGATTTGCTCAAGGCATGGGGAACCGGACATCCGGGCGGCGTCGGCACGATCCACGCCGGTTCTGCGCTCGGCGCGCTGCGCCGCCTCGAACAGCTCATCCAGGAAGCCGTCGTCACCGTTCCGCGCGCGATGATCGCCGAGACGATCCAGATCATCGCCGTGCTGGCGGGTCGCGGCGAAGGCCGCCGGCTCATCGAACTCGCCGCCGTCCAGGGGCTGAACGAATGCGGCGACTACGCGCTCGCCGATCTCACCCATCTCAAACTCGGAGAAGATCATGAATAGGATTTTTGTTCGCAAACGATTTGGGGTTGTCTTTCCCATCGTTGGCGTCGCCGTGCTTTCCTCACCGGCTTTCGCCGCAGGCTCAAACATGCCCTGGGAGCAGCCGCTCCAGCAGATCCTCCAGTCGATCGAAGGGCCGGTCGCCAAGATCGTGGCGGTGATCATCATCATCACCACGGGCCTGACGCTCGCCTTCGGCGACACGTCGGGTGGGTTTCGGCGGCTGGTGCAGATCGTCTTTGGCCTCTCCATCGCCTTCGCCGCGTCGAGCTTCTTTCTGTCCTTCTTCTCCTTCGGCGGCGGAGCGCTGATCTGATGGAGAATGCGTTCATCCAAAATGGCGGCTCGGTCGCAGGATTCCGCGTTCCCGTCCACCGCGCCTTGACCGAACCGATCCTGCTCGGCGGCGCGCCGCGCGCCATCGCCATTCTCAACGGCACGCTCGCGGCGGCGCTCGGCCTTGGTCTGCGTCTCTGGATTGCCGGGCTCGCTTTCTGGGTCGTGGCGCAATTTGCCGCCGTCTGGGCGGCCAAGCGCGATCCCGACTTCGTCGAAGTCGTGCGACGGCATCTGCGCTACCCCGCACATCTTGGCGCTTGAGGAGAGGCGTTGATGCTGAACCTCGCCGAATATCGAAAAAAGCCGCAACGTCTCGCCGATTTCCTGCCATGGGCGGCGCTGGTGGCGCCCGGCGTCGTATTGAACAAAGATGGCTCGTTCCAACGAACCGCGCGGTTTCGGGGGCCGGACCTCGATAGCGCGACGCAAGCGGAACTCATCGGCGCGACGGCGCGCCTCAACAACGCGCTGCGACGCCTCGGCTCAGGCTGGGCGATCTTCGTCGAGGCGCAGCGCAATCCCGCGCAGCATTATCCCGCAAGCTGCTTTCCCGATCCCGTCTCGGCGCTGGTCGACGAAGAGCGCAGGGCGCAATTTGAAGAGGAAGGCACGCATTTCGAGAGCGGCTATTTTCTAACCCTCGTCTATCTCCCGCCGGAAGACGATGCGGCCGGCGCCGAGAGCTGGCTCTATGAAGGGCGCGCCGCTGGCGATACGCCGCGCGCGATGCTTGCCGGCTTCATCGATCGCACCGATCGCCTGCTGCAGTTGATCGAAGGTTTTGCGCCGGAAGCCGAATGGCTCTCCGACGCCGAGACGCTGACCTACCTTCATTCCTGCGTCTCGACCAAACGCCACAATGTGCGCGTTCCCGAGACGCCGATGCATCTCGACGCCGTTCTGGTCGACGAGCCGCTGACCGGAGGCCTCGAACCACGGCTCGGGAATGCGCATCTGCGCTCCCTCACCATCATGGGCTTTCCCTCAGCGACCTATCCCGGCGTGCTCGACGAACTCAATCGGCTCGCCTTTCCCTATCGCTGGTCGACGCGGGCGCTTACCCTCGACAAGACCGACGCAACGAAGGTCCTCACCCGCATCCGCCGGCAATGGTTCGCCAAGCGCAAATCGATCTTCGCCATCCTCAAGGAGGTGATGACCAATGAGGCCTCGGTGCTGGTCGATACCGACGCCCATAACAAGGCCCTCGACGCTGACGCCGCGTTGCAGGATCTCGGCTCCGATCTTATCGGCGAAGCCTATGTGACGGTGACGCTCACTGTCTGGGACGAGGATCCGCGCCTCGCCGACGAAAAGCTGCGCCTCGCCGAGAAGGTCATACAGGGCCGCGACTTCACTTGCATGGTGGAGTCGGTCAACGCCATCGAAGCTTGGCTTGGCTCGCTTCCCGGACATGTCTACGCCAATGTCCGTCAGCCGCCGGTCTCGACGCTGAACCTCGCCCATATGATTCCGCTCTCGGCGGTCTGGGCGGGTCCGCTGCAGGATGCGCATCTTCACGCACCGCCGCTGTTCTTCGCGCGAACGGAAGGATCGACGCCGTTTCGCTTCTCGCTGCATGTCGGCGATGTCGGGCATACGCTGATTGTCGGTCCGACCGGGGCCGGCAAGAGCGTGCTGCTGGCGTTGATGGCGCTGCAGTTTCGCCGATATGAAAATTCTCAGGTCTTCATCTTCGATTTTGGGGGATCGGCGCGGGCGGCGACGCTCGCGATGGGCGGCGACTGGAATGATCTTGGCGGTTCGCTCAGCGACGACGCCATCGATCCCGTCGCCCTGCAGCCGCTGGCGTGGATCGATGAGGTCGCGGAGCGCGCCTGGGCGGCCGAATGGATCGCAGCGATACTCGCCCGCGAAAATGTCGGCGTCACGCCCGAAGTCAAAGAACATCTCTGGACGGCGCTTGGCTCATTGGCGTCGGCGCCGGTTGCCGAGCGCACGCTCACCGGACTTTCCGTCCTTCTGCAATCCAACGCCCTCAAGCGCGCACTAAAACCTTTCTGCCTTGGCGGACCGCATGGGCGGCTCCTTGACGCCGACGCCGAAGTTCTCGGCGCCACCGACGTTCAGACTTTCGAGACCGAAGGGCTGATCGGCTCATCGGCCGCGCCCGCCGTTCTCGCCTACCTCTTCCATCGCATCGAAGGCCAACTCGATGGGTCGCCGAGCCTGATCATCGTCGATGAAGGCTGGCTCGCCCTCGACGACAAGGGTTTTGCCGGCCAGTTGCGCGCATGGCTCAAGACCCTGCGCAAGAAGAACGCCTCCGTCGTCTTCGCCACCCAGTCGCTCGCCGATATCGAAACGAGCCCGATTGCGCCGGCGATCGTCGAGAGCTGTCTGACGCGCCTGTTTCTCCCGAATGAACGCGCCTTCGAGCCGCAGATCGCCGCCATCTATCGCCGCTTCGGCCTGAACGACAGGCAGATCGAGATCATCGCGCGGGCGACGCCAAAGCGCGACTACTACTGCCAATCGCGGCGCGGCAATCGGCTGTTCGAACTTGGCCTCGGTCCGCTGGCGCTGGCGCTCTGCGCGGCGTCCTCGAAGACAGATCAAAGACTCATCTCCGGGCTCCTTGCCGAATATGGCCGTGACGGCTTTGCGCGCGCCTGGCTGGTCAGTCGCGGCCTCGTCTGGGCCGCCGATCTTCTCTCCCCAGAAGCCGAACTGGAGGCCGTGTCATGAATCGCAGTCGTTTCCCTATATCGGTAAGCAGCCTTGCGCTCGCTCTGGCGCTGTCCTTGGCGCCGCTCGGGGCGACGCGCGCGCAGTTCATGGTGTTCGATCCGAGCAACTATACCCAGAACATCATGACGGCGGCGAATACGCTTCAGCAGATCAACAATCAGATATCGAGCCTCCAGAACGAGGCGCGGATGTTAATGAATCAGGCGCGCAATCTCGCCAGTCTGCCCTATTCTTCGCTGCAGAGCGTCCAGCAATCGATCGCGCAGACCCAGCAGCTTCTGCATCAGGCCCAGCGCATCGCCTATGACGTCCAGCAGATCGATCAGGCCTTCTCGACGCATTATGGCGCGGCGAACGCGTCGGCGAGCAGCGCATCGCTCATCGATGGCGCTCGCCAGCGCTGGCAGAATTCTCTCGCGGGGTTTCAAGATGCGCTGCGGGTTCAGGCCGGGATCGTGCAGGGCGTCGAGACCGCCCGATCCGAAGCCAGCGCGCTGATCTCGTCCAGCCAATCGGCTGTCGGCGCCCTCCAGGCGTCGCAGGCCGGCAATCAGCTTCTCGCCCTGCAAAGCAAGCAGCTCGCTGATGTGACGGCGCTGCTCGCCTCGCAAGGCCGCGCCCAGTCGCTGGAGATGGCGCGCAGCGCGCAAGCGCAGGAACAGGCGCGCGAACAGATGCGCCGCTTCATCGCGCCCGGCCAGGGCTATCAGCCCGGCAATGTCTCGATGTTCCATTGATTGAGGCGCGACGAGATGAAAATCGAAGATTGGATCGCTCCAGAGAATATCGGCTTCATCGCGCTCGGCGTCGTGATCGGCGCCATTGCCCTTGTCGGCGTCGAGGCGGCTTGCGACGCCGACTTGGCGGCGAGAGCGCAATCGTCGTCGATTTTGCCCACGGGCGCGCCGGTCAAAGCGCCTCGGATCGACGAAGAGCTGCTGCGCTGCGCGACGATCCCGATCGAACAGGCCGATGATCCCAAATGCCGCGCGCTTTGGGCCGAGCAGCGGCGAAAATTCTTCGCGCCGCCGGCCGAACCTGCGGGCGACGCGCCAAAGCCGCTCGACATGTTCCCCTCGGCGCCGCATGCGCCCGAAAAGCCCGCGGTGACGACCGCGCCCAAATCGTCGCCGACTCCAAAGTCTTCGCAAAAGACGAAGAGTGAGTGACGTCTCATGGGCGGGAGCGGCGTCATCGATCGGTTTCTCGAGGTCTTCACCTCTTATATCGACTCCGGCTTCGGCCTGCTCGGCGGCGAGGTCGGCTTTCTGGCTTCGACGCTGGTCGTCATCGACATCGTTCTCGCCGCGCTGTTCTGGAGCCTGGCGCCGGACGAGGACATCATCGCCCGTCTCGTCAAGAAGACGCTCTTCGTCGGCGTCTTCGCCTATCTCATTGGCAACTGGAACAATCTCTCCCGCATCGTCTTCGAGAGTTTCTCTGGCCTCGGCCTCAAAGCCGCCGGCAGCGGCCTCGCTGCGGCGGATTTTTTGCGTCCTGGACGCGTCGCGCAGGTCGGCATCGACGCCGGCAGGCCGATCCTCGAGGCGATCTCCGGTCTGATGGGCTATGTCTCGTTTTTCGAGAACTTCATCCAGATCGCCGTCCTACTCTTCGCCTGGCTGATCGTTCTTCTCAGCTTCTTCATCCTCGCCATCCAGCTCTTCGTCACGCTGATCGAGTTCAAGCTGACGACGCTCGCCGGCTTCGTGCTCATCCCCTTTGGCCTTTTCGGCAAGACCGCTTTCCTAGCCGAACGCGTACTCGGCAATGTCGTGTCTTCCGGCGTCAAAGTGCTGGCGCTCGCTGTCATCATCGGCATCGGCTCGACCTTGTTTGCGCAATTCACGCAAGGAGCCGGCGGCGCGCAGCCGACGATCGACGACGCCATGACATTGGTGCTCGCGGCGCTGACGCTTCTCGGCCTTGGCGTCTTCGGTCCCGGGGTCGCGAACGGCATCGTCTCGGGCGGACCGCAGCTTGGCGCGGGCGCCGTCGTCGGAACCAGTCTCATTGTCGCCGGCGGCGCGGCCGCCGGCTATGGCGCGGCGCGTTACGCGGGCGGCGCCCTCGCTTCGCTTGGCGGTAGCCGCGACACCGCTGCCGCGACGATGATCCCGCCGGGGAGCGGCGCGAGCGCGCCGTCTTCTCCTGGCGCGCCGCCTTCCGGGCCGAATGGCCGGCCGGGAGGAGGAGCAGGCCCGGCGGGCTGGCCGTCCGCGGCTTCAACAAGCGGCGCGGCGTCAGCCGCAAGCGGCGGCACCGACCCTTCGATGGCGTCAAACGCCTCCGCCCCTCTTACCAGCGGCGAGCCCGCCTGGGCGAAGCGCCTGAAGCGCGCTCAGGCTGTCAGTCACGGCCTCTCTCTCGCCGCTCATTCCGTCCGCGCTGGCGACGCCCATGGCGCCGGCGCTTCCATCTCTCTCTCCGAGGCGCGCTGATGTTCAAACGCTCTTCCATTCGCTACGGGCGAACGCCCGAACCCGAAACGCCTTACCAAAAAGCCGCCCAAGTCTGGGACGAACGCATCGGCTCGGCGCGCGTGCAGGCGAAGAACTGGCGGCTCATCGCGCTCTGTAATCTCTTTCTCGCCGGCGGCCTCGCCGCGGCGCTGGTCTGGCAGGGCGCGCGTGAATCGATCGTTCCCTGGGTGGTGCAGGTCGACAAGATCGGCGAAGCGCAGGCGATCGCGCCGGCCATCGCCGACTACAAGCCGACCGATCCGCAGATCGCCTGGCATCTTGCGCGCTTCGTCGAGAATGTCCGCGCCATCCCAGCCGATCCGATCATCGTCCGCCAGAATTGGCTCAAGGCCTATGACTTCGCGACCGATAAAGGCGCGCTCGCCTTAAACGATTACGCCCGCGTCAACGACCCCTTCGCCAAAATCGGCCAAATCCAGATCGCGATCGAGGTCGCGAGCGTCATTCGCGCCTCGGACGATTCCTTTCGCGTCGCCTGGACCGAGCGCCGCTACGAGAACGCCCGTCTCGCCGCGACCGAACGCTGGACCGCCATCCTCACCATCATCGTTCAACCGCCGCGCGACGCCGAGCGCCTGCGCAAGAATCCGCTCGGCGTCTTCATCCACGCGGTCAACTGGTCGAAGGAGCTTGGACAATGACGCTGCTTTCGCTTCGTGCTTCGGTCGTTCTGCTTCTCGGCTCCACGGCGCTTGCCGGTTGCTCGACCTTCAAGCCGCCGGAGATCGACTACGACGACATGCCGTCTCCTGCGGCGCTGCAGAGCGATCCGCCGAACCCGGTCAGAATCGTCGAAATCCCCAAACTCCTGCCGCTTCCGGGCCAGCTTAAATCCCTCGCGGGGGGCGTGGGCGAGCGTCCCGAGCCGAGCGATCCGAAAATACGAGTCGAACAGGCGAACGCCGCCGCGCGGATGCAACCGCGTCGCGCCGGTTATATCAATGCCGTACAGGTCTATCCGTTTTCCGACGGCGCGCTCTATCAGGTCTATGCTGCCCCCGGCGAGATCACCGACATCGCCCTGCAGGACGGCGAGCAGCTCGTCGGCTCCGGTCCCGTCGCTGCCGGCGACACGGTGCGCTGGATCATTGGCGATACGGAAAGCGGCGTGGGGAATACGCGAAAAACCCACATCATGGTCAAGCCGACGCGCGCCGATCTGATGACCAATCTTGTCATCAACACCGATCGGCGCACCTATCATCTCGAACTGCGCTCGACCGAGAAAACCTATATGGCCTCCGTCTCCTGGCAATATCCGCAGGACGAACTCATCGCATTGCGGCGGCAGAATGTCGCCGCCGAGGCTGCCGCGCCCATCGACGTCGGTCTCGATCTCTCAAGACTCAATTTTCGTTACACGATCGAGGGCGACGCCGCGCCCTGGCGACCGCTGCGCGCCTTCGATGATGGTCGCAAGGTCTATGTCGAATTTCCGCGCGGGATCTCCCAGGGCGAAATGCCGCCGCTTTTCATCATCGGCGCCGCCGGCGACAGCCAGCTCGTCAATTATCGCGTGCGCGGCAATCATATGATCATTGATCGGCTCTTCGCCGCCGCGGAACTGCGCTTTGGCGCCGACTCGCAGCAAGTCGTTCGTATCGTGCGCAGCGACGGGAGGCCGGCGATATGAGCGCGCCGGAGAACGAGAAGAGGCTCACTGAGGAATTGCGGCTTCGACCCGAGCGTCCGCCGGTGACGCGTCTCTCCCGCCGTGTGTTGATCGCGCTCTCCGGCGTCTCCGCCGCCGCCATTCTGGGGCTGACCGTCTTCGCTTTGCAGCAGCGCGGGCGCTCCGGCTCTGCGCCGGAACTCTACAACACGGAAGCGAAGACGACCGCCGATGGCCTCGCGGCGCTGCCGCGGGACTATACGGGCCTTCCCAAAAATGTGCCGAAACTCGGCCCGCCGTTGCCCGGCGATCTCGGTCGGCCGATCCTTGCCGCGCAGGGGCAATTGCCGTCATCAAATGGCGTTGACCCGGAACAACAACGCATCGGCCAGGAACGCGAGGCGGCGCGCACCGCGAAACTCTTCACATCGACGAATGCGCATGAGCGTCCGGCGGCTGTCCCGTTTGCGCCTACATCGGGAAACGCGTCCGCATCAACGGGCGTCGAATTCGGCGAGGGGCCGCCGATCGATCCCAATGCGCTCCAGAATATGCAGGATCGCAAACTCGCTTTCGTCAACGCGCCCGCGGATCGACGCACTGTGAGTTCCGACCGTCTGGCGCAGCCGGCCTCGCGCTATGTTCTGCAGGCCGGCGCCGTCATTGCCGCGGCGCTCGTCACCGGCATCCGCTCCGATCTTCCCGGCCAGATCACCGCGCAAGTCACCGAGAACGTCTATGACAGCCCGACCGGCCGCTTCCTCCTTATCCCCCAGGGCGCGAAGCTGATCGGTGTCTATGACTCGGCAATAGCCTTCGGCCAATCGCGCGTGTTGCTCGTGTGGAATCGGCTTATCCTTCCGGACGGCCAATCGATCGTGCTGGAGCGCCAGCCCGGCGCCGACGCCGGTGGCTACTCCGGCCTCGAAGATGAAGTCGATCATCATTGGCTGCGCCTCGCCGGCGCGGCCGCGCTTTCGACCATTCTCGGCGTCGGAACCCAGCTTGGAACGACCGGCGAAGAAAATGCGCTGATCCAGGCGCTGCGACGCGGCGGCGCGCAAAGCCTCAATCAGACCGGCCAGCAGATTGTCGGCCGCAATCTCAACATCCAGCCGACGCTCACTATTCGTCCTGGTTTTCCCGTTCGCGTTATCGTCACCCGCGACCTTGTCCTCGCGCCCTACCATGAACGCAGTGAAATCGCCGCCAAGCGAGACGATCCATGACCAAACTGAAACTCGCCGGGATCGATGACGACAAACCGGTGAAGCTCACCGTCACGCTGTCCGCCGCGCTTCATCGAAATCTGATCGCTTATGCGGAGCTTCTCGCGAAGGAAACCGGCAAGTCCATCGACCCGGCAAAACTCATTGCGCCGATGCTGGAGAAATTTATTGCGAGCGATCGAGGCTTTGCGCAATCCCGCAATTCCACAAAGAAGCCCGCCGCGCCGACGCCGCCAAAATCACCCTTCAGCCTTTCTTCGCCATCGTCCGCGCAAGGCTGATAAAGCGACGCAACGCCGGATTGTCGTTGCCCGGCAGCCAGACGGCGCAAAAGCCGAGATGGCTATCGTCGCGCGGGAGCTGTCGAAAAGCGACGCCTGGATAGCAAATCGAAACGTTTGAATCGTTCACGAGGCCGAGGCCAAATCCCAGCACAACAAGTTTCATCACGGCGTCTTGTGAAATGTCATGGGTTTCGAGCGACATCCGGCCGCCGAACCCCTCAATGCGCTCGGCTGCAATTCTGTCGAGCCCCGCGTCAATCGCCTCGCGGCCCAGAATAAAATGCTCGTCCTTCAGCAAGTCCCAATCGACGAAGTCGCAACCCGTGAGCGGATGTTGGTCAGGCAAGGCGACGCAGACGCCGGCATTCCAATATCTTTCGATATCGCAGCCAGGCGTCGGCGTTCCATCGACCAGAAAAGCGACGTCGAGACGACGCTCCATAATTCGCGCGATCTGATTCGGAGCCGGACCTTCGTAGAATTCCATGGCGACGGCGGGATGCGCCGCCCGATAATCGTACAGCAGCTCGCTCAGGCAACCATTGATAGTGGAAGGGAGAACTCCGATGCGGATCATGCCC
Source organism: Methylocystis sp. (assembly GCF_021731785.1). Lineage (GTDB taxonomy): Bacteria > Pseudomonadota > Alphaproteobacteria > Rhizobiales > Beijerinckiaceae > Methylocystis. Next base: position 1,264 of record NZ_JAKFWS010000115.1, on the reverse strand, counting down.
TCCGCGCCGCGTCCCGCCGCCAAAGCGTTTGCCACCGCATGATCGATTTCGGCGAACGCGGCCCGAGTCCGATCGAAGAAACGCTTGCCGGCGACCGTCAGTCGGACGCCATTCAACTGTCGTTCGAACAGAGATACTCCCAGCTCGTTTTCGAGCGCCTGAACGCGGCGGCTAACTGCGGATTGGCGTACGCCAAGCGCCCGGGCAGCGTGACTGACGCTTGCATGGTCGGCGACGAGAAGCGCTTGAGAAATCGAAACGAAATTAATCGCCCTGTTCTCTCGTGTCGATCGTCCCGAAGTTTCACTCGGTTGGCGGATGCGCCGTGGGGGATTCGAATGTCGAGCCATGGCGTCGCGTCAATATTTGTAAGTGAGGCTTGCGGCGATTGTCCTTGGCTCGCCGTGATAGAGGGCGCCGTTTGATGTCCAGTTGGATTGGTTGGTTAGATTGGCGGCATTGAGTTCGAATCTGAGATTGTCGGTGAAATTATAGGCGAGCGAGGCGCCGAGCATCTGCTGGGGCGCGAGCGTAAAGCCATAGGTGTTGGGCAGCGTCGCTTCGAGGCGGCTGGCGTAGTAGTAGCTTGCGCCGAGTTCGAGCCCCTTGAGGTCGCCTGTGTCGAATGTGTAATTGGCGGAGAAGTTATAGACCCGGCGCGGCGCGCCCAGAAGATCGCTGCCCTGCTGCGAGGGAATGTTGTCGTCCTTCGACACCAGCGCATGCAGGAATGTCGCGGCGGCGTTGATTTTGAGGTTCGGCAGGATTTCGCCGCCAAGATTAACTTCGATGCCGTGGCTGTGCTGCTGGCCGGTGACGACCGAGTAAAAGCCGCTGGGATTGGCCGGATTGGGGATCGCGACATTGTCGCGGGCGATGTCGAAGAGCCCGACCTCGAAGCTCATCTTGCGGTTCATGAACTCGCGCCGGAAGCCCAGCTCATATTGCGTGTCCTGCTGCGGCGGCGGCGCTTCGCCGCTTTGAATCCGCACGCCGGTGTTGGGGATCAGCGATTTGCCATAGGCGGCGAAGAACTGCGTCTCCTCGTCCGGGCGATAGAGAATGCCGGCGCGCGGCGAGAAATAGCCCTTGATCCCTTTGCTCAGGCTCGATGTCGGTTCTCCGGCGAGCGCGCCCAAGGGATCGAAGACGCGCTCGCGCTGGGCGAGAAGATCGTAGCGCCCGCCGATCAGAATGCGCCAGTTCTCGTTTAAGTCGATGAGGTCCTGGCCATAGACCGAGCGGCTGATGGCGCGCGCCACGC
>NZ_JAKFWS010000021.1 GCF_021731785.1 Methylocystis sp. | reverse complement strand
CCACCGCCGACCGCGGCAGCGCCTGCCCCGCCTCCTGCCGCCGCCGCGCCATCGGCGGCTTCAACGCCGGTTGACGCTAAAGCCGTGCCGGTAGCCGCGCAGCCGGCCCCGGCGCCCGAGCCACCCATGGAAAGCGCCAAGGCCAAATCCGAGCAAGCCCCGACGCAGAAGGCGTCGAACTCGATCGATTCGGCGAAGGCTGCGGACACGCCCCCCTCTGACAAAGCAGTGGAGGCCTCGGCCCCCGCTGAGCTGAAGTCGGACGGATCCGGCGTCGCAGCGCCTGCGAAGTCTTCTCAGGACCCGCAGCCGGCCGCCGAAAGCCCGGCCAAGGCGGCGTCCATCGCTGAAAAGCCGGCGCCTGTCGCTGAAAAGAAGCCTGATTCGGAAGCGGCTCCGCCTGCGGCCCAGGCCGGTCAACAGCCGGCGGCCGACAAGCCGGCGGTGAATGCTTCGACCGAGCCCAAGCCGGAGTCCAGCACAGCGCAGGCGACGAAGGAGTCCAACCAGAGCGCCGACAGCTCGGCGACGATCGCGGCGCATCCAGCGGATCAGACCGCCGAAACCGCAGCCCCAGCGCCAGCGCGAGTCCTTTCCGCGCCCGCCAAGCGTGCGGCGGCAATCCGCGCCGCGGGCGCCTCGACTCGCCGGGCGATCGTGCCGCCGCACGCCTCGAGCGGCACGACCGTCGTGGCTCCTGCCGCATCTGCGCCGCCGGCTTCGACGCCGAACGGTTCAGCGACGGCGAAGACGCCCGACAGCGCCGCAAGGCCAACTGGCGGGTAACAAAAAAGGCGCCCAGAAGGGCGCCTTTTCATCCACGTCAGACGTAAAACTTACGCGGCTTTCGACTCGACGATGGTCGCCGACGGCGCGGTCACGCCGATGTCGATGCGGCGAGGCTTCTGCGCCTCCGGAATCTCGCGCACGAGATCGACGTGCAGCAAGCCATTGACAAGGCTCGCGCCCGTCACGACGACATGGTCGGCGAGCTGGAACCTGCGCTCAAAGGCCCGCGCGGCGATGCCCTGATGCAAGACTTCGCGGCCGTCCGCAGGCTGCGCCGGCTCTTTTGAGCCCTTGATGGACAGGGTGTTTTCCTTGGTCTCGACCGACAATTCGTCGTGCGAGAACCCCGCGACCGCGAGCGTCACGCGATAGGCGTTTTCGCCGGTGCGCTCGATGTTATAGGGCGGGTAGGTTTGTGAGGTCTCGAATCCTCCAGCCTGATCGAGCAGGTTGAACAGACGGTCGAAACCGACGGTCTGACGATACAACGGAGAGAGATCGAACTGACGCATGACATATCCTCCAGTTGAGCGACATGCGGCGCGCTTGCGTAACCGCGCCGCGCCTCTTCGCGCGTCCGTTACGGCCCGCGCTGGCCACGATTTAGGAAGCGCTCAAGCGTCGTTCAAGAGGCGACGGCGATGCGGCGCGGGAAAGTCTCAGGCCGGCTGAGATGGCGCTCCGCCGCGAAAATGGCGTTTCCAGCGCAAGCACGAGCTTGACCAGATCCGCCTGGCGCGTCGCTCCGGTCTTCTGGAAAATGCTTTTGAGATAGCCCTTGACCGTTCCCTCGCTCAGGCCAAGCGCCCGAGCCGTGGCTGGGACCCCACCAACTTCCGCGATCGCCAGCAGCACCGAACTCTCGCGCGCGGTGAGCCCGAACAGTTCCGCGGCGACCGCTCCGCCCTCGTCCGCGTTGAGCGCGAGGCGGCGCAGGAACAGCGCCGAGAGGCCGTTCGCCATCGGCAGCACATGCATCACGCAGCAACGCGACTCTCCGCGTTTCACCATAATCGCGAAGGCGTTGGCGTCGGCGCCGCCACTTCCGGCAAGCGCGCGCTCCAGGGCCTCCCTGGCGCGCGGATCGCGCATCATCAGCGTATCGCCGACGACCGCGAGCGCATCGCCTTCGCCGAGCATGTCGTCGGCGCTGCGATTTCTGCGCACGATCCGCATCTTGCGGTCGACCACGAGCACGGGCGACGTCAGCTCCTCGAACAATTCCACCAGCACGGATGTGTCGGAAGCCGGCGTGTGATGCGCGATCGCGCTGGCAAGTTGCGGCAACAGCGCGTCGAGACGCGCCTTCGCTTGTGCGTCCGCCAGGCCAGCGGATTCGTCTCGCAACCCCACGAACAAGCAAACGCCCGTCTCGGACCGGTGGATGACGGCGCCAATCACGTCCACAAGTCCGAAGGGCGCCATCCAGCGTTGATAGGCGCCGCTTTGATGGAGCGCCTCAAGCGTGACGAAGTCTTCCGAGGAAAACGCTCGACCGACGCCGATTTCGGCCAGCACGCGCGCCTTGACCGGATCGAGTTTGCGATGGTTGCGCAGATATTCGACGATCCACGCTTTTTCCGCGCGCGTCGAATATTTGAGCTCCAACAGCGTCGAAACACGGTCTTCGAACAGAAGCGCCGCAAAGCGCGCATTCAAGGCGCGCGCGATCTCGTCAAGCGCGTCCGGCCAGCATCTCGCGTCGGCGCCCGCAGCTTTTATCGCTGAGACGACGCGCGCATCCTCAACTACCAAAGTCATCGTCTTTTCACCCGGTGCGACCTCTCGCCACACCTTCGCAAAGCCGGTAATTGCGATGGCGCGCGCCGCGCGGCGAAATGTCGAACTGCACTGGAGCCCTAGAGAAATCAGCGAAAACTCAAGGGCGTCAATTCATTGCACTTTAGCCTCTGTGTTGCGCAACTGCAACAAGGGACAGGAATGTGCCAATGGCCGCCGGTCCCCTCCCAATCGGGAGGAAACGGCAAAAAAAGCAACACGTAAGTTACAAAAAAGCAATCAGCGACGCCATGATCATCAGGACATCAGTCAAGACTCCGACGACAAACGTAAGAAAATGCCTGCGCGCATTTCTTGCTGCGACGCTGTTCGCTCTGTCGGCGCTGATGCAAGCGACGGTCGCGCCGCACGCGGGCTTGCCCGGGACGCTTCAACTCTGCTTCAGCGACCATGCGCCGGCGGATGGCGTGGATAGGAGCGGATCAGGCAGCGCGACAAGGCTCGGCTTGCATGCGCACTGCCGCGCCTGCCTGATCGCGACCGCGCCGTTCATTCCCGAAAAGCCGCCCGTTGCGCGCGCCGAACCGTCGCCAACCACCCTCGCTTATTTCACTGCTTGGTCTTTCGAACCCGGGGAACGACGCCGTCCGGGCGAAACGCGGTCACGCGCGCCGCCTCTCCTCTCCTAGCGAAGCAACAACACGCATTGTTTCAACCGCCGTTCGCCGGCGGAGCAGGAGAACTGTTCCATGACTTTCACCGTTCTTTCGCGCGGCGCCAGCGCCTGCGCCCTCATGCTCGCGTCGGTCGCCAGCGCTGAGGCCCAAGTCTCGCTCCCGCAGATCGTCGTCGGCGCAGCACGCGCGGCGCCGACCGCGCCGCCCTTGGAAAAGGCCGGCGACGAGGCGGTGGTCACCCAAAAAGAAATCGTTGCGGAGAAGCCGCCGGAAACGGATACGGCGAAGCTTCTGGAACGCCAGCCTGGCGTGAGCGTCCAGACGGGCGGCGGCGTTTCCGGCCTTCCGGCGATCCGTGGCCTCGCCGACGATCGCCTGAAGATTGTGGTGGGCGGCGTGCAGACGACGGCGACCTGCGCCAATCACATGAATTCGCCGCTGAGCTACACCGATCCGAACACGATCGGCCGAGTTGAGGTGGTGACCGCGGTGTCGTCGGTGACCAAAGGCGGCGATTCGATCGGCGGTTCGATTCTGGTCACCCCCATATCGCCGGTGTTTGCGACTCCCGTCGTCGCTCCGGCGGTCATCGGCCCGGCCGGCGCGCCGATTTCGCCGATCGTCGCCGTGAGTCCCTACCCTCCCGTTCCATATCTGCCGCTGCCGGTCCCTGGCACGCTGCGATTTGGACCCAACAACGAAGTTCTGGCGACGGGATCGATCTCGGCGTTCTTCCGCGGCAACAACAATGGCGTCGGCGTTTCAGCCAACATCAATATGGCCAATGACCATTGGAGCCTGCTCTACAACGGCTCCTGGCAGCGCGCGACCGACTATCACGCCGGCGGCAACGGCGACAAAGTTCTCTCCACGAGCTTCATCTCGGAGAATCACGCCGTCACGCTCGGCTACCAGAACGAGGGGCACCTCTTCACCTTCCGGGGCGCTTATCAGAACATTCCCTATCAGGGCTTTCCGAACCAGCGCATGGATATGATCCGCAACCGCTCCTATTCGCTGGACGCGAATTACAAGGGCGCTTACGCCTGGGGCACGCTGGAGGCGCGCGCCTATTGGCATCAGGTCTTCCACAAGATGGGATTCTTGGAGGACAGGTTCTGGCTCAATCACCCGATGATCGCGCTCGGCCGCGACTTCGGCTATTCGGTCAGGGCGGAAATTCCCTATAGCGAGCAGGATACGTTCCGCATCGGCAATGAGTTCCACGGCTACCGGCTTCAGGACTACTGGCCGAACGATTGGACCGGCTTCCCCAATTTCGCCACCATGCCGCGGCAATTCGCGCAGCTCAACATAAACGGGGGCCAGCGCAATCGCGTGGGAACCTATGCGGAGTGGGAGCGCCGCTGGACCCCGCAATGGTCGAGCCTTGTCGGCGTGCGCAATGACGTCGTTTGGATGGATACCGGTCCCGGCCGCAGCTACACGCCGTTCACCCTCACCAATCCGAACGTCATCGCGGTCAATCTGTTCAATGCGCAAAATCGCGCCCGCACCGACGTCAACTTCGATATGACCGCGCTGGCGCGCTACGAGCCGGAGCCTGGCAGCCTGTACGAATTCGGCTATTCGCGAAAGACGCGGTCGCCCAATCTCTATGAACGCTATACCTGGCCGATGTTCGGCGCATTCACGGCGATGTTCAACTGGTTCGGCGACGGCAACGGCTACACAGGCAATCTCAATCTCAAGCCGGAAGTCGCGCACAATGTCGCGATCACCGGCGCTTGGCGCGACATGTCGGGCGCCAATAACTGGGAGGCGCGGATTTCGCCCTTCTATACCTATGTCGAGAATTACATCGACGGCGGGAGAACCGGCGGAACCTTCAATACGTTTCCGGTAGCGAATTCTTATATTTTCCAGATCATGCAGTTCCGCAACTTTAACGCCGAGCTTTACGGCGTCGACGGCTCAGGCAGGATCAAGCTGCATGAGTCGCCGGAATACGGCAGGTTGCAGGCGGTCGGCGTCGTCAGTTTCGTCTATGGGCGAAATCTCGACATCGGCAATCCGCAATATTGTCTGCCCGGCAACGGCTTCTGCTCCGTCGCGTCCTTCCTGATCAAGAAAGGCGACGGCCTGTGGAATTTGATGCCTGCGAATGCGCGCATCGCGCTCGAGCACCAGATCGGCGGATTGAGCATGGCCGCCGAAACGCAACTCGTCGCGCCCAAGGATCACGTGTCGGCGAACAAGGGCGAATTCATCACGCCCGCTTACGCGCTCCTCAATCTGCGCGCGGCCTATGAGTGGAGCAATATGCGGATCGACCTTGGCGTCGACAATCTCACCGATGCGCTCTACTCGCTGCCGCTTGGCGGATTCGACCTGACGAACTATTCGCGCAACGCGTTTCTGTTCGGACGCAATGTCGGACTTGCGAGCGTGCGTCAGGTGCCGGGAATGGGCCGTAACTTCTACGCGGGCCTGACCGTGAGGTTCTGACGCCCGCGCGCTAATCTGGAAGGCGGCGCGCCGATGCGCCGCCTTTTTTTCGGACTCTTATGATGCGGCGTATTCTTGTTCTGACCGGCTTCCTCTGTGCATCGCTCGCCTCGGCGCGCGCCGAGATCATCGGCGCGCCGACGCCGCGCACGGTCACCGAGGACGAAATGAAGGCTTCCCTGCGGGAGATCGATCTCGTCGGCGCAAACGCCGCGCCGCTCGACTTGCGCGCGCTGATGGCGAACGGACGGCCGACGCTGGTGAGCCTTTGGGCGCATTGGTGTCCGAATTGCCTCGCCGAAATGAAAGGCTTCAAGGCGATCGCCGCCGCCTGCCCGGATCGCTGGAACATGGTCTTCGTCTCGGCGCGCGCCAGCGACTACGCCAAGGATACGGCGAAGTTCAAGACCTACGGCCTGCCCTGGAAAATCTTCCGCGTCGGCGATTCAACCAAAACCGATGTGGCGAAGGCGAAAAGCGCGCGGGCGTTCTATGGCGCGACGGCCGACGGCGGCGTGGTCACGCCGCTCCACTATCTGGTCGGCGCTTCCGGACGGGTCGACGCCATCGTCAGCGGCAGGCTGAACTTCGAAGAGCCGCAACGCCTCGCCGCTTTCTGCGCCGACTAAAAACCGCCCCGTTCGGCCTCGTCGCCAAAATGCATTATCTTCGCGTGAAGAATCGGCCTCGAGCGCCGAGGAGGCCCTATGCGAGAACTTGTTGCATCGCCCTACAATCCCGTCCCCGAAGGCGCCCTAGCCTACGCGCTGAAGACGCGGGACGGACGAAGATTGCGCGCCGCCGCTTTTCCCTGCAGCGAGCGGGCGCGCGGCACGGTGGCGCTGTTTCAGGGCCACAATGAATTCATCGAGAAATATTTCGAGACGATCGAAGATTTGCGCAGGCGCCGCCTCGACGTCGTCGCGCTTGACTGGTGTGGTCAGGGCGGATCGGAGCGCGAACTCGCCGACCCGCGCAGAGGCCATATCGACGACTTCTCGCAATATCAGCGCGACCTCGACGTTTTCATCGCGCAAGTGTTGAGCGATCGGCCGCAGCCCTGGTTTGCGCTGGCCCATTCGATGGGCGCCGCCATCATGCTCGAAGCTGCGCATTCCGAACGAACGCCGTTTCAGCGTTTCGTGCTGACCGCCCCGATGATCGATCTCGCCAATTTGCGCTTTCCGCGCGCCACGCGGTGGCTCGCCGATACGCTCGACATGTGCGGGTTCGGCGGCATGTACATTCCGCGCGGGACAGGCGCCTCCATGATCGAGAAGCCCTTCGAAGGGAATTTGCTGACGACGGATCCGGTTCGCTTCGAGCGGAACGCGGCGATTCTCCGGGTCGCGCCGCAGCTCGCCATCGGCGATCCGACGATTGGCTGGACCAACGCCGCCTTCCGGCTGATGAGGGGATTCGAATCGCCGGATTATGCGCGTAGAATCCGCGCGGCCATTCTGATGTTCAGCTGCGGACAGGAGATGATCGTCTCCAACGCCGCCATCGAACGCTTCGCGCAAAATCTCAACAGCGGCGCTCTCGCGACGATTGCGGGCGCCAAGCACGAACTGCTGATGGAGCGCGACGAGTTCCGCAGCCAGTTCTGGCGCGCCTTCGACGCATTCATTCCGGGAGAGGCCTTCGTCGCTTAGTTGAGGCGACTTTTGGATAGTGTGGTGGATTTCAAGAGCTAAAACGCGCTCTAGGCGCCGAGCAGCTTCAACGCCTCTTCGTGCAGCGCCGGATCGCCCGCCGCGACAATCGCGCCGCCTTGGGCCGCCGCGCCGCCGCTCCAATTCGTGATGACGCCGCCCGCCCCCTCGATGATCGGGATCAGCGCAACGATGTCATAGGGCTGCAAATTGGTCTCAACGACCAGATCGACATGGCCGGACGCCAGCGCGCAATAGGCGTAGCAATCGCCGCCGTAGCGCGACAGCCGCGCCGCGCGCTCGACGCGATGGAAATTCTCGCGCAGCGCCGGATCTATCAACAGGGGCGAGGTCGTCATCAGCGTCGCCTGCGCAAGCTTGGAACAGCAGCGTGTCGCCAGCCGGCGAGTCTCGAGGGCGCCGCGCGCGCCTTCCGCCCCCCGCGCCGGCCCGCGCCAATGCGCCGCCTCGCCGTCGCCAAAGAAGCGCTCGCGGGTGAAAGGCTGGCTCATCAGCCCGTAACAGGGACGCCCGGCGTGGGCGAGCCCGATCAGAGTGCCCCACAGCGGCAGGCCGCAGATGAAGCTTTTGGTGCCGTCGATCGGATCGAGCACCCAGACATATTCGGCGTCTTCGCGTAAGTGGCCAAACTCCTCGCCATAGATGCCGTGGCTGGGAAAGGTCGATTCGATCAACCGCCGCATGGCGAGTTCGGCGGCGCGGTCGGCCTCGGTGACGGGATCGAAGGCTCCGCCATGGGCTTTGTCGTCGGCGGCGAGCGCCGTCCTGAAGAACGGCATGATCGCCTCCGCCGAAACATCGGCGAGACGCTCAACGAATTTCTCGAAATCGACGGCGGTCATGCCAGCTCCAGGCCGGGCGGCGCAACGTCCAGCTACTCGGCCGCCGCCCGTCGCTCGCCGCCCAGAATCTCGGCCAAATCTTCCTGCCGCGCCACCGCCGCCAGAACCTCTCCGAGATCGCGGGCGACGGCGTCGAAGCGCTCGTTCTTCTGGAGCGTAGCCTCGTTCATGTAAAGACCGCGCGACACTTCGATCTGCAACGCATGCCAGCCGGCGGCGGGCTTCCCGTAATGTTCGGTGATGAAGCCGCCCGCGTAAGGACGGTTGCGCATGACGTGATAGCCACGGCCGCGCAATCGGTCCTCGACGACGTCGACGAGGCCGGTGGACGCGCTCGCGCCGTAACGATCGCCGATGACGAAATCGATGCGCCGTTTGTCGCCCCGCGCCGCGAGCAAGGGATCGCGCGCGCCGGTCGAGGGCATTGAATGGCAGTCGATCAGCACGGCGACGCCGAAACGGCCTGTAGCGCGCTCCATCAGGCCGCGAAGGGCCGCATGGTAGGGCTTGTAGAGGCTGTCGATGCGACGCAAGCCCTCTTCGAGCGACAGCCGGCTTTGATAAATTTCGCGGGCGTCGGCGACCACTCGGGGAATTGTTCCTAACCCCGCCGCGACGCGCAGCGAACGCGCATTGGCGAAGGCGGGCAAGACCCCGTCAAACAGCTTGGGATCGAGTTCATACGGCTCGCGATTGAGGTCCAGATAGGCGCGAGGAAAGCGCGCCAGCAGCAAAGGCGCGCCGATGGCAGACGCCGAAGCGAACAGATCGTCGACAAAGGCGTCTTCCGAACGGCGCAGAGTCGCCTGATCGAGCGGCGTCGCGGCCAGAAAACGCGCGGGATAGATCCGACCCGAGTGCGGCGAGGAAAAGACCAGCGGCGAAGCAAGCGCGTCCGGCTCGATAATGTCGAAGGCGCGCTCGAATTCCGGCTCGCAGCTGGACTCCGCCGAACTTGTTTCGCGCCGCTCGCGCATGCCTTCGTTCATTCGCCCGTCTCGCCTCCGCGCCGCAGCGGCTTTCTTTCAAACGTAGCGCCTGCGCAGGGGATCAGCGCTCGAAAACGACGGCGTCTCACGCTATATTAGGCCGCTACGTTAACGCGGCGCCGCCTCGGTTTCACCTGAAATTTACGAAGTTCGGGCCATATGCCGAAAAACATGCGAGGATGGCGATGAACGATTATCCGGCCGCACGAATCCTGCTCGCCGAAGACGACAACGACATGCGGCGTTTCCTGGTCAAGGCGCTGCAGCAGGCTGGTTTTTCGGTCACGTCGTTCGATAATGGGCTTTCCGCCTACGATCAGCTTCGGGTCGAGCCCTTCGAACTGCTGCTGACCGACATCGTCATGCCCGAGATGGACGGAATCGAACTTGCGCGTCGCGCGACCGAGCTTGATCCCGACATCAAGGTCATGTTCATCACCGGCTTCGCCGCCGTCGCGCTCAACCCCGACAGTCACGCGCCGCGACAGGCGAAAATCCTCTCCAAGCCGTTCCATCTGCGCGATCTGGTCACCGAGGTGCAGAGGATGCTCGCGGCCTGAGCGCGCCGAAGGCGCGCCGCGCGACAAAAAACGGACGCCGGCTTACCCCTCGAGCGCGCCCTAAACTTATGAGATCGATCACGTTTTCCGCATTTTGGCGATTCCGCCCATATGCAGCGTGATCTAGTCGCAGGCTTCACAGATCGCCGCGACGTGGCGGTCGTCCGTCCCGCAACATCCGCCCAGGATGCGTAGACCGGGATAAGTCTCCCGCAATTTCCGGTATCTGCGGCCGAGATCGATCGGGTCGCCCGAATCGAGCGTTTCCGATTCGTCGAGTTCGGCGTGGCTTTTCATCGAAGCGTTGGCTTTGACGCCAATCAGCCGTTTCATCCACGGCTCATCCGCGGAGAGCGCCTGCTCGAAATGGGTCGGATGGGCGCAGTTGATCATGTAATAGGCAGGCGCTGCGTCGGTTTCGCGATCCACCATCTCGACCGCCTCGCGCAAGCTGCGGCCGGCAACCAGCCTGCCGTCGGTCTCGACCGTGAAGGAAATCGAGCACGGCATTTCGAGCGCGCGAGCGGCGCGGGCCACGCCGATCGCCTCCTCGGCGTCATTCAGCGTATAGGCTGCGACCATGTCGGCGGCGGTATCTGCGAAGGCCGCGATCTGCGGCGCGTGGTAGTCTTCCGCTTCCCGAGCGCCCATGCGCCCGGCGGCGTAGCCGTCTCCGCGCGGCCCGATGACCCCGGCGACGACGATCGGCGTTTGCTCGGTCTCCCAGTCTTTCCGAAGCGAATCAAGCAGTTCGATCGCTAACGCATTGATGCGCTTCAGTCCTGCGGCGTCAAAGCCGAGCTTCGCGCCCCAGTCGCGGTTGGCCCGCCATGTCGGGCTGTCCAAAATGATGCCGCGTCGGTGACGGCGCGCGATCGCAAGGTAACGCTCGTAATAGGCGCGCAGCCGCGCCCGCCCCTCTTCGCTGTCGAGCAAAATAAAGGATGCGAAGTGCGGTAGGTGCACGCCCTCCTGGAAAATCAGCGTCGTCTCCATGCCGCCGTCGCTGACGAAGAGACAAGGCTTCAGCTGCGGCAAGTCGGCACGGTATCTCGACATTTTGTTGCGTTCCTCATTTATCGCGTCGGCGGGCGACCTTGATGAGCCAACTTGCCCATTCGCCCGCATTGGGTTATCAGCGCCAACAAATCTGCTTGTTTCGACACCGGCCGACCCCGCGCCGCTGCGGCGTGGGGCTCTAGCCGTTTCCATCGCAGGAAGGATGCGTCGCCATGAAAAAGGACATCCACCCCGAATATCACACGATCAAGATCGTGATGACCGACGGCACGGAATATACGACCCGTTCGACCTGGGGGAAGGACGGGGACACGATGCATCTTGACATCGACCCCAAGACGCATCCGGCCTGGACGGGCGGGTCGACGCAGCTCCTCGACCGCGGCGGCCGGTTGTCGCGCTTCAACTCCCGCTTCGGCAATCTGTCATTCGGCAAGAAATAAAATAAGACGGCGGTGGAACCGCCGTCTCCAGTTTGCTCGCCTGAAAGAATTACTGGCTGAAAGCGGCGCGCAATTTCGCGATCTGCGCCTCGACCGGACTTGGCGCCGGCGCAGGCTCGGCGGACGCCGTCTCGGGCGCATGGATCAGCCGGTCGAGATGGATGATCCGAGCCTGCAGGCGCAGAGAGTGCAGCGCGAGCTCGCGCAGGCGCTCTGGCAGGCGCTGGAAGATGTCGGGAGCCGACGCCAGCCCCTGCTCGCGAAGCTTCACCCGATGGCGATTGCTCGCCGCCTGATGACGCGTCAGTTCGCCCTGATTTACCGCCCGCTGCAGCAGCAGCCATGACGCAATCTGCATCAGTCGGGTCGTCAGCCGCATACTCTCCGCCGCGTAGCCGAGCGCTTCGTTTCGCGCCAGCTCCTTGGCCTCTAAACGCCCGTCCCCATCGAGATAAGAGGCCGCGTCCTCCACAAGGCTCATGCCCTCGCGAAACAGCACGCAAAATCCTTCGGATCCCGCCAGCCTCTCGATGAAAGAGACCGGCTGCTGTTTTTCGCCCGCGCTGCCTGTAACTCGCGCCATACGACATTCACGCTTGTTCGGCGCGACCGCGCCTCTGATGCGCGGACAGTAACGCAAGCGGCCGCGTGGCGCGCGCTTAGGCTTTCTTTAACCTTAATGGGATAGCGCCCCGCCCGACGCACAAAAAGAGAGCCGCACGGCGGCTCTCAAGGCTTCTTGACAGGGAGGCATCAAGGACGAGTGGAGAAGAAGCCACTCGGGGTCCCACTGAAGGGACCCATTCAGACTAAAACGACAATCATTAATATGAGGTTAACGAAATTGTCGGACGGATGCATTCCGCGACTTCACTGGGACAACCAGCGCGCCAAAAATCAACCCGGCCAATGCGTTATCCTGAAGCCGGCGATGTCGGCGCCCGACCGGCCCCTGAGTAAGCGCAAGGCCCTGTCGATGAAGCAAAAAAGGGACTGGCCCTGAGGCGAAAACTGGCGCATTTGAACACTCCTGCCGCGCGCTCCGGAACGTCCCGCCGCGTTCGAAATCGTTGAACCTCCCGCAAGCGTTTTTCCTAGGCTCTCCTTCAATGATTCGCTCCGCCTTGATGAATGTGATGAACGCAGCAGCTTTGAAAGCCGGCCGCGGCCTTAAGCGCGACTTCGGCGAAGTGGAGAACCTTCAAGTGTCGGTGAAGGGGCCGGGCGATTTCGTCACAGCGGCCGACCGGCGCGCCGAGAAAACCCTGTTTGAAGAACTGTCGAAGGCGCGCCCCGGCTACGGCTTCGTTCTGGAGGAAGGCGGCGTCGTCGAAGGCGCCGACAAGAGTCACCGCTGGCTGATCGATCCGCTCGACGGCACCTCGAATTTTCTCCATGGCCTTCCGGTCTTCGCCATCTCCATCGGCCTGGAGCGCGAAGGCCGACTCGTCGCCGGCCTCGTCTATAATCCCGCCACCGATGACATGTTCGTCGCAGAGCTCGGCCAGGGCGCTTATTTCAACAATCGCCGCATGCGGGTCGCGGCGCGACGCACGTTGTCCGAATCGATGGTGGCTTGTGGAATTCCGCCGCTGGCGCGCGCCCGCGATCATGAGTCGTTCAAGCGCGAACTCGCGGCCGGGATGGGAAAGATCGCCAATATTCGGCGCATGGGCGCCGCCGCGCTCGATCTCGCAATGGTCGCCTGCGGGCGTTTCGACGGCTATTGGGAACGCGGCATCAACTCCTGGGACGTCGCGGCGGGAATCGTCCTCGTGCGCGAAGCCGGGGGATTCGTGAGCGATCTTTCGGGAGGCGCCGAAATGCTTGTGAAGGGCGAGATATGTGCGGGCAACGAAACGATTCATCGCCAACTCCTCGACCTGATGAGGAAGGCGTGAACGCCTCTCCGCCACATGTCTCGATGAAATTGCGCTTGCGCGTCGACGACGACTGGCCGTCGCTTCTTGATGTCTGGGTCGCCTCATGGCGGGCCACCTATCCCGAAATCGACTTCGAAGCGCGCCGCGACTGGCTCATGCGCCACGTTCGCGACCTGGAAGCCGTCGGTGGGGTGACGCTCTGCCTATTCGATGCAGGATCGACCCTTGAAGGCTTCGTCGTGATCAATCCCGCTGACGGCTGGCTCGATCAGATTTGCATCGCGCCGGACCGCTTCGGCGCCGGTCTCGGCGCGTCGCTGCTGTCCGCTGCGCGAAATGTCTCGCCGAGCGTTATCCGGCTCGACGTCAATGCGGATAATCTTCGTGCAATCCGTTTTTACGAGCGCGATGGATTTTCGCGCGTGGGACGCGGCGCTAACACGCTGTCTGGACGCGAAACGATCATGATGGAATGGCGACCGCAGCGCTGAGCCTGTTAAGCATCAGCGTCGCGCCGGTCGTCCGCGGCGAGCTGCGCCTGCAGGATCAGACCTTCGGCGGCAAGTCCTCGTCGCCAAGATGCGCGATGCGAATCATGTTCGTCGCGCCCGGCGTGCCGAAGGGCATGCCGGCAACGATGATGACGCGGTCGCCGGGACCACCGAATCCTTCGCTATGTGAATATTCGCAGGCGCGCCCCACCATGTCCTCAATGTCGACGGCGTCGCGCGTCTCAAGCGCATGCACGCCCCAGACGAGCGCCAGGCGGCGTGCGGTGTCGCGCTTGGGGGTCAGCGCCAGAATCGGCGACTGCGGACGCTCGCGCGCGATGCGCAGCGCGGTCGACCCGGAGGACGTCCAGGCGATCACCGCCTTCGAATGGAGCGTTTGCGCGACGTCCCGCGCCGCGACGGCGATGGCGTCGGCCGACGTTGGATTGGGCAATTCGCCGCGCTGGGCATTGATGATCGAGCGATAGATCGTATCCGTCTCGACCTCTTCCGCGATCCGGCTCATCGTCGCGACGGCTTCGTGGGGATATTGCCCCGCCGCGCTTTCGGCGGAAAGCATCACCGCGTCCGCGCCCTCGAACACCGCCGTGGCGACATCCGATACTTCGGCGCGCGTCGGCAACGGCGAAAGGATCATCGACTCGAGCATTTGCGTCGCGATGACAACCGGCTTGCCCAGTCGTCGCGCCGAACGATTGATGCGCTTCTGAAGCCCGGGAACGCGCTCGAGCGGCACTTCGACGCCGAGGTCACCGCGCGCCACCATCAGCGCGTCCGAAACTTCGATCACATCCTCGAGCCTCGAGATCGCCTGAGGCTTCTCGATCTTGGCCATGACCAGCGCCCGGCCCTGCGTAATCTGCTTCACCTCAAGGACGTCTTCGGGCCGCTGGACGAAGGAGATCGCGACCCAGTCGACGCCCTCTTTAAGCGCGGCGTCGAGATCGGCGCGATCCTTGTTCGTCATCGACGTGATCGGAATTTCCGTATCCGGCAGGCTCACGCCCTTACGGTTCGACAGGCGTCCAGCGACATCGACGACGGCGTGCGCCCGCTCGGGAGTGGTTTCGACAACATGGAGCCGCACCCGCCCATCGTCGATGAGGATTGAGTCGTTGACCTTGAGCGCCGCAAGGATTTCAGGATGCGGCAAGCGCACGCGCGTGGCGTCGCCCGGCTTCGGATCGCTGTCAAAGACAAAGACGTCGCCTTTGCGCAAATGCACCGAGCCTTCCTCGAAGGCGCCGATGCGCAGCTTCGGGCCCTGGAGGTCGACAAGCACGGCGATCGCGCGCGACAGATCGCTCTCGATCTCGCGGATCATCCGCACATAGCTTGCCAGCCCCGCATGATCGGTGTGGCTCATGTTGATGCGGAAAACGTCAGCGCCGGCGCGCACGAGGCCCGCGATGACCGCCTTGTCGACCGTCGCCGGTCCAAGCGTTGCGATGATCTTGACGCGCCGCGACCTTCTCATGACGAAAACGTTCCTGAGCTCTAGTTATTGCGCCGGGGTGGCGTTGGGATCGGTAAGCTGCACCGTCCAGCTCTTCGCATCCCGTCCGGTGTCGATCTCGAAAAATCCGGTTCGGTCGAATCCGCGCGCGAAACAATCTTCGCGTCCGTCGATGCGAAATTCCCGGTCGCGCGTGCACATGAACGCCTTGCCCTTCCACTCTCCGCCGCGTTCGTCCATGGCATACACATAATAATATTGTGCGGCGAGCGGACCGCGCAGAAGCGTTTCGCAAGTGCTCGGCCGAAGGTTCCACCAGCCTTCCGACAACCAGTTGCGCCCGTCGGTATAGGCGATGGCGACGCTGACGCGGGCGCTTGTATTGTTGCACAGCCGAAAGTCCGCGCGGGCCGGCGCGGCGGCGCAGAACGATAGAGCAACAAGAAGAAGGACGCGTCTAATCATGTAATTAGCGAGGCCTGGAGGGGGCTGAAGACGGGTCGCTGGTGCCCGCGCGGGGTCGGCGCAGCTGGCGGTTCTGCAAACCATGCTTGCGGGGCTTTGTCCACCCCGCGACGTCCCCACGTCGCTCCCATCCCGCCTTCACCCGGCGCGCCTAGCGCCGCCTCCCCTCGGAACAAAGCATGCCGGCTGTCGTTTAGGACGCGTACGCGCTCGCGCCTTCTCGGGAGGCAGGAAAATGGAAAAGTCTGAGCTCATCTCCACCTTGAACGAGCTTGCCGAAATCAGCCGCGACGGCGAGCAGGGGTTTTTGGCCGCGGCGGAAGACGTTCAAAATCCGACGCTGAAGGCTGTGTTTCGGACGGCAGCCGCACGCTGCGCGGAAGGCGCCAGGGAGCTTGAATCAAGGATCGTCAGCCTGGGCGGCGAACCCTTGAGGGGAGGCTCGATGACCGGCGCCATGCACCGTGCCTGGACCAATCTGAAAGCCGCGATGACAGGTCGGTCGGAACGCGCCGTGCTCGAAGAAGTCGAACGCGGCGAGGATGCGGCCAAGGACGCCTATCAGCAAGCGATTGCGCAGCCGCTCCCGCCGGAGATCAGGTCGCTCGTGCAGCGCCAGTATCAGGGCGTGAAGGAAAACCATGACCGCGTGCGCAGTCTGCGCGACGCGGCTTGACGATACCGATGAGAAGGAGCGTGGGCGCTTGGCGCGTCACGCTCTTTCCTGCAACGCCTGCGCGGCGCGAACCGCGAAATAGGTCAGGACGCCGGCGGCGCCAGCTCGCTTGAAGCCGAGCAGGCTTTCCAGCATCGCCCGCTCGCCGTCGATCCAGCCATTTTGCGCGGCCGCGGTAATCATCGCGTATTCGCCCGACACCTGATAGGCGAATGTCGGCGCCCGGTAGGCGTCGACGACGCGTCGCACCACGTCGAGATAAGGCATTCCGGGCTTCACCATCACCATGTCGGCGCCTTGCTCGAGATCGAGCGCCACCTCGCGCAGCGCCTCGTCAGAATTGGCGGGATCCATCTGATAGGTTCGCTTATCGCCTTTAAGCGTCTTGGCTGTTCCAATCGCGTCGCGGAACGGTCCGTAGAACGCCGACGCATATTTCGCTGCGTAGCTCATGATCTGGACATTCTCAAAACCCTCAGCGTCGAGCGCCTTGCGAATCGCCTCGACCCGTCCGTCCATCATGTCGGAGGGCGCGATGATGTCCGCGCCGGCGCGCGCCTGGACCACCGCCTGTCGCGCCAGCACGGCGACAGTCGCGTCGTTGACAATCTCGTCGCCAACGAGAAGGCCGTCGTGGCCGTGACTGGTGTAAGGATCGAGCGCCACATCGGTGATCAGGCCGATGTCGGGAACGGCGCGCTTGATCGCCTGGCATGCGCAACAAACGAGATTTTCCGGATCGAGCGCCGCGGTCGCGCGCTCGTCGCGCAGGTCGGGATCCGTGTAGGGGAAGAGCGCGACCGCAGGAATGCCGAGCGCGGCGGCTTGCGCCACGGCTTCAACCGCCGCGTCGACGGAATAGCGGCACACGCCTGGCATTGAGGGCACAGGCTCGCGTCGATCCGCCCCGTCGATCAGAAAGAGCGGCCAGATCAGGTCCGAGACATCAAGCGCGTTTTCTCTGACCAGGCGGCGCGCCCATTCGCTCTTGCGATTTCGGCGCGGACGGTGAAGCAAGCTTAGCTGCGCCGCAGCGTCGGTTTGCCTCTCTGCATCATTCATGGAGCCTCCGCTTCTTGCGCTGTTTCCTCAGCCAACGCCTCAGCCGCTTCCGAGGCGAACGGACTTCAGGCTATAGAGGATCGACGGACATTGCGCGTGCGCGAGGAAAAACCATTGAAAATCGGCTCGCGCAACTTTTCATTGCGCCGATGGGCGCGCGCTGCGGCGATCGGCGCAGCCGCGCTTTTCGCTGCGAGCGCGACCCTCGCACAGGTTAAGCCCGCAACGCCCGCCCCGCCCTCGCGTTCCGCGCCAACGCCGCAAAAACGCGCGCCTGAACAGAATGTCCGGCAGCCGGCGCGGAAACCGCCCCAAGACGCGGTTCCTGCGGCGCCAAGCGCGAAGCCTGCTCCTCCAACGACTCAGCCGCCAGGAGTCAGCGCGCTGCCGCCGCCGCAAGCGCCGCCTCCAGTCGATACGAGTCAGGCACCGCCGTCGCTTCCCCGCGCGCCGCGCCAGAAGATGCGCGCCTGCGCTGAGCAGTGGGACAGGATGAAGCGTGAGTCGATTAGAGCTTTGCCGACTTGGCGCGATTTCGCGACGGAATGCCTGACGCGTTAGGCGTCTCAAAAAGGCCGCGCGGCGGACGCGCGCGCAAAAAAATAATCAGCTGTGACTGCTATCGCCCGGGACGCGTCAGGCTGGACGCGCGCCCCCGGGCGATGAGTGCATGAAGCGCTGTCGCAATGGCGCGAACTGATCGATCGCGCATACGAGGGCGCTTCGCCTTACATGGCGTCCGTTGGAGCGGACGGGGTCGGCGCCTTGACCTTGCGTGGCGCGCGCTTCTTCGCGGTAGCCTTGCGAGCGCCCTTCTTAGCGCCGGCCTTCTTCACGCCGCGCTTTTTGGTCGCCGCCTTGCGGACGCCCTTGCGGGCCGTCTTCTTCGCAACGGTCTTTCGCGTAGCCTTGCGGGCGCCTTTCTTTGCCGCTGACTTCTTCGTCGCAGCCTTCTTCGCGGTTTTACGCGCACCCTTCTTCGCCGCAGCCTTCTTGGCCGGCTTACGCTTCATTGTAGCTCTCGCCATAATAAGTCCCCTTGATCCGAATTGCCGGAACTGTGCTCGACCGACAATACGCGTAAATAGCGTAACGCGGTTAACCAGTCGTTCAAGAGGTAAGCGCGCAGAAGTGATCGACTCAACGCACGACAAGGCATGTTGAGCGCCGTCGCACGACAAGCAAAACGATGGTGCAGCTGCTTTGCGAACGCTTCAACGAGACTATCGCGACAGGTTTGCATCTCGCATTGTATTGCGACGGTCCAAGCGCGGAATCCGTTAGCGACATCTGCTCGCAACAGCCTTCAAATCGTGCGCGCGCATGCTGGGCGACACGTCGCGCTTGGCGTTCAATTACTTGATTTGCTTTTGTATCCGCGAACATGCGTGAGTCATCCGCGCGAGCTGCGAACGCGCATCGGGAAATGTGTCGAGACACGATGAATACGCGCTGGGCGCCTCTGCGGCGGACGCACAAATCAAATTCCGCCGAGAGGCGGAGCGCATCGAACGCGATGGGAGGCGCGCGCGTCGGCAAGCCATGTCGCGAAGCCGCATGGGGAGAAAAAAAATTTGTGGCTAGCGCCGCCGAATCGAAAAAAAACGGCGCGCGACGCCTCGGTTCGGAGAAGAATCGCGCAACGCGCGTCGCAAACTGATTCGTTTTTGACGGCGAAAGGCGAGCGTCAAACGCCCAATCTGCGCTTCAACAGTTCGTTCACCGCCTGCGGATTCGCCTTTCCGCCAGTCTGCTTCATCACCTGTCCGACGAACCATCCAAGCATCGTCGGCTTCGCCTTCGCCTGCTCCGCCTTGTCGGGATTAGCGGCGATGACGGCGTCGACGGCGGCTTCAATGGCGCCGGTGTCGGTCACCTGCTTCATCCCGCGCGTCTCGACGATCTCCTTGGGGTCGCCGCCTTCGCTCCAGACGATCTCGAAAAGATCCTTGGCGATCTTGCCCGAGATGACGTTCTGCGAAATGAGGTCGACGATCGCGCCCAACGCCTGCGACGACACCGGCGAGCGCGTCACGTCGAGCCCTTCCTTGTTCAGGCGGCCAAACAACTCGTTGATCACCCAGTTGGCCGCAAGCTTGGCGTCGCGGCCCTTCGCCGTCTCCTCGAAATAGTCGGCCGCGGCCCGCTCCATCACGAGCACGCCGGCGTCGTAAGGCGGCAGACCGTATTGCGCGATGAAGCGCGCGCGCTTGGCGTCGGGCAACTCCGGCAGGTGCGCCTTCAGCGCGTCGACATAGGCCTGGTCGAATTCGAGCGGCAACAGATCGGGATCGGGAAAGTAGCGATAATCATGCGCTTCCTCCTTGGAGCGCATCGACCGCGTCTCTCCCTTGCCGGGATCGAACAGCCGCGTCTCTTGATCGATCGTGCCGCCGTCTTCGAGAATGCCGATCTGACGGCGCGCCTCGACCTCGATCGCCTGGCCGATGAAGCGGATGGAGTTGACGTTCTTGATTTCGCAGCGCGTGCCGAGCGGCGCGCCCGGCCGGCGCACCGACACATTGACGTCGGCGCGCAGCGAGCCTTGATCCATATTGCCGTCGCAAGAGCCGATGTAGCGCAGGATCGTTCGCAGCTTCGATACATAGGCGCGCGCCTCCTCGGCCGAACGCATGTCCGGCTTGGAGACGATCTCCATCAGCGCCACGCCGCTGCGGTTGAGATCGACGTGGCTTTCCGTCGCCGAAAGATCATGCAGCGACTTGCCGGCGTCCTGCTCGAGATGCAGACGTTCGATGCCGACCGTGATGCGCTCGTTCGGCGACACGTCGACAATGACGGCGCCCTCGCCGACGATCGGGTGCTTGTACTGGGAAATCTGATAGCCCTGCGGCAGATCCGGATAGAAATAGTTCTTTCGGTCGAAGACCGAGCGCAGGTTGATCTTGGCTTCAAGACCGAGACCGGTACGGATCGCCTGCTTGACGCACGCCTCATTGATCACCGGCAGCATGCCCGGCATCGCCGCATCGACGAGCGAGACATGATCGTTGGGCGCGCCGCCATACTCTGCGGAAGCGCCCGAAAAGAGCTTGGCGTTGCTCGTCACCTGGGCATGGATCTCCATGCCGATCACGACTTCCCAATCGCCGGTTGCGCCCTTGATGAGCTTGGTTGGAGCCGCCTCTGTCGCCATATCCGCCTCGCTAAACATGCTTCTTCCATATAAACCACGCTTCGCAGGAGCGGAATGGCCGGCGCGATGCCGAGGAAAGCGACGAAATGGCCAAGAACAGCAATTCGGATGACAGGGGAAAAGGACTGATTGCGCGCATGCGCAACGCTCCCCGCCACGTGAGCATTCCCGTCGGCGTCGGCTTGATCCTCGGCGGCACCATTCTCGCGCCGCTTCCCGTCTTCGGGGTCTGGATGGTCCCTATCGGCCTCGCGATCCTCGCCCCGCACTCTCCGGGCGCGCACAGACTGTCGCGACGCTTTCACTGGTGGTCGATAAAGTTCCTGCGCTGGTCCATCCGTAACGGATTCGTGCGCGTCAAGAGAACGACGCGCAACGGCGATCAGGAGACCGGGCCGCCGCCCGAAGAGGGTTGAGAATCGCGCTTGGGCGCGCGGTCGCCCATCAGTCGCTCTTCATACTGGATCGACCAGTCGATCAGCGCACGCCAGAGGCTCATCGCGATTTCGACCGACAGGCCCTCTCGGCGTGCGACGCCAAGCACATGCCCCAACACTTCATCGACGCGCTCGGGCACATTGGCGGGAATCCCAAGGGCGGGCTTGACCCGCGCGGCTCGCTCGATCTGTCTTTGTCGCTTCGCGAGAAGCGCGACCAGCTCTTCGTCCAGTTCGTCGATCAACCGGCGAACGTCGGACATTTCGTCCTGCAGCTCCTGCTCGGAGCGTTCCGCAATATCCTTTTGAGCGCCCGGCGTGGTCATCGTCAGCTCTCACGCCACCACGGCCGAGGACGTTCGATCTTCGGCACCGCCTGCTCGATCGCTGCGGCGAGAGAAAACAGCGTCTCTTCGTCGAAGGGTCTGCCGATCAGCTGCAATCCCAAGGGCAAGCCGTTGGCCGCGAGACCCCCCGGAACAGCGACGCCAGGAAGACCGGCCATGTTCACCGTAACGGTGAACACGTCATTGAGATACATTTCGACAGGGTCCGCCGCGCCCTTCTCGCCTTGCGCGAAGGCGGTCGACGGAGTCGCCGGCGTCAGGACAGCGTCGACGCCCGACGCGAAGGCTTCGTCAAAGTCGCGCTTGATCAGACTGCGGACTTTCTGCGCGCGCACGTAATAAGCGTCGTAATAGCCCGCCGAGAGCACATAGGTGCCGATCATAATGCGCCGCCGCACCTCCGAACCGAAGCCGGTCGCTCGCGTCTTCTCGTACATGTCGGTAACGTCGCGGCCCTGCTCGCGACGGCCGTAGCGCACGCCGTCGTAGCGCGCGAGATTGGACGACGCTTCAGCCGGCGCGATGATATAGTACGTGGGCAAGGCGTAGCGGGTATGCGGCAAGGAAATTTCGACGATCTCCGCGCCGGCGTCCTTCAGCCAAGCGGCGCCTACGTCCCACAAAGCGGCGATCTCCGCCGACATGCCGTCAATGCGATATTCCTTAGGCACGCCGATACGGCGTCCTTTCACCGACGCGCCGACGGCCGCTTCATAATCCGGCACAGGCGCATCGACGCTGGTCGTGTCCTTGGGATCATGGCCTGCCATCGACCCCAGCATGATGGCCGCGTCGCGCACGGTGCGCGTGATCGGGCCCGCCTGGTCGAGCGAAGAGGCGAAAGCAACTATACCCCAGCGCGAACAGCGGCCATAGGTCGGCTTGACGCCCACAGTCCCAGTGAAGGCGGCAGGCTGCCGGATCGAGCCGCCTGTATCTGTCGCCGTGGCGCCGAGGCAAAGATGCGCCGCCACCGCCGCGGAGGAGCCGCCCGACGAACCTCCCGGCACAATCTTGGCGTCGGGATCGCCAGCGCGACGCCACGGCGAAACCACGGGTCCGAAGGCGCTCGTCTCATTGGACGAGCCCATCGCGAATTCATCGAGATTGAGCTTGCCGAGCGTCGCCGCGCCGTCGCGCAGCAGGTTGGCCGAAACAGTCGATTCATAGGTGGGCGTGAAATCGTCGAGAATGCGGCTCGCCGCGGTCGTGCGCACGCCTTTCGAGCAATAAAGATCCTTTATGCCAAGCGGCAGGCCCTCGAGCGGCCGGGATTCGCCGCGCGCGATACGCAGGTCGCTTTCGAGCGCCTGGGCCAGCGCGCGTTCGGGCGTCTCGGTGATGAAGCAGTTCAGCGCGCGCGATTTCTCTATCGCATCGATATGCGCTTGCGTCAGCTCAACGGCGGAAAGCCGTTTCGATTTGAGAGCGTCGCGCGCCTCGGCCAAAGAAAGATGCGTGGGATCGGACATTTGTCCCTTTGTTTCTGAGGCCGCGGCAGGCGCGGCGCCGGCGCGGAACGCGCTATTCGATCACCTTGGGCACGACGAAATAATGGTCCTCCCGCAAAGGCGCATTGGCGAGAATATCGTCTACGATGCCTCCGTCGGTCACGACGTCGGCGCGTTTCTTCATTTGCATCGGCAAGGCGGAGGTCAAAGGCTCGATCCCGTCGACGTCGACCTCGCTCAACGTCTCGACGAAAGCCAGAATGGCGTTGAGTTCGCCACGCAGGCGCTCGACCTCGCTGTCTTCGATGGCGATGCGCGAGAGATGGGCGATCCGGCGGACGGTCGCGGAATCAACGGACATTAGGGCTCCGCAAGAAAGGTCTCGACGGGGCGCTATAGCGCCTGGTCTTTCGCGGCGCAATGATGGCGGCCGGTCGCTGGCTCAAAAAAAGGGGGAGCGCTCAACCCGCTCGGTTTGAGGAACGCCGGCCACATGATAGCGGAGGCGCGGTGACAATGCGCGCGACAACCCTGGAAGAACTGGCGACGCTTCTGCCGCCGAAAGGCCGACTGATGGGCTTGGATCTTGGGACCAAAACCATCGGTTTGGCGCTTTCCGACGTCGAACGGCGGCTCGCCTCTCCACTCGACACGATCGCGCGGGTGAAATTCTCTCAGGACGCTGCGAACTTACTCAATCGCGCGGCCGATTTTGACGTTTGCGCGCTCATCGTCGGACTGCCGCTCAACATGGACGGCACGGAGGGACCGCGGGCCCAGGCGACTCGCGCCTTCATGCGCAATCTTTCGAAGCTCGCGGCCCTCCCCTTCGGCTTCTGGGACGAACGCCTGTCGACCGCAGCCGTGACCCGCGAGCTGATTGCGCAGGACGTTTCGCGCGCCAAACGCTCCGAAGTCGTGGACCGCATGGCGGCCGCTTATATTCTGCAGGGCGCGCTAGACCGTCTGAAGCGGCTGTAGTCCGCCGCCGCCGAAACAATCACAACTTTTAATAGAATTTTTTCCCTTGACACGGGAAAGAGGCGGTGGAAGAAAAATGCAAGAAAGTCTTATGCTTAACTCATCCATCACCGCCTCGTGGTCCGTGTGGAGACCGATGACGATGTCCCGGCCGGATGCTTCCAAGAGTAACTCCAAGGAGCCCCGCGGAACAACTGCGGAGAACTCCAAAACCAATGAGGAAGCCGCCTCAATCGCTTCTTACATCACTGATATGGCGGATGAAATGGCGAAACTTGCCAGTCGTTGCGACATGCCCATGCTCTGCTATTTCCTGAATCTGGCGCGCGCCGAGGCCGATATGCGGGCGCGGGAGCTTGGCGGCTATCCGATCGATCGATCCGCCTAAATCACAACTTTTGATTGTAAACGAGTGAAACGCTGTTGGCCCCATGGCGCTGCAGGCGACCCTCGACATCAAGCTCGACCAGTACGCCCTGCACCTCGCGCGCCGTCAATCCGGCGACGCGGATCAGGTCATCAATCGCGATCGGCGCAGGCCCGAGCAGAGAAACGATGACCTCGTGGGCATCCGCCTGCGGCGCGCCATCGCCTTGCATTCGGAGGTCGGAATCGGCGACGCATTCCGCGGGCTCGGCACCGAGAAGCGCGCTGGCGCGGACCTCTCCTCGAACGCCGATCCGTCGGGGGCGGAGAAAAGATCCAGTTCGTCGATCAGGGTTTCCTCTCCGTCGCGCGCGTCGTCATCGAAGAGATTCTTGCGCGGCGGCGCGCCGGCGTTTTCGGCAAGGACTGAAATCACGTCCTCGGGACGCGCGCATAACGTCGCGCCTTGACGGATGAGATCATTGACGCCTTCAGCGCGCGGATCGAGAGGCGAGCCCGGAACCGCGAAAACCTCTCGCCCCTGCTCATTGGCGAAACGCGCGGTGATCAGCGAGCCGGAACGCCGCGCCGCCTCGACGACGATGGTTGCGCGGCTCAACCCGGAAATAATCCGATTGCGGCGCGGGAAATCGCGGCCGCGCGGTTCCCATTCGATCGGCATTTCAGAAACGATCAGCCCCCTCTCGGCGATCTCTTCGACGAGACGCGCATGTTCAGAAGGATAGGGGCGCGCGTGACCGCCGGCGAGCACGGCGATCGTGCCGGTTTCAAGCGCGGCGCGATGGGCGACGGCGTCAATGCCGCGCGCAAGGCCGGAGACGATGACGTAATTCTCAAGCGCGAGACTGCGCGCGAGCCGTTCCGTGAAAGTAAGACCCGCCGCCGAAGCATTGCGCGAACCGACGATCGCGACGCCGTCGCGCTGCGCGGCCCATGACGCGCCGCGCAGAGCGATCAGCGGCGGCGCATCGGCGATTTCCTTGAGCAACGGCGGATAGTCGGGATCGCCAGTGGTGACGAAGCGCACGCCGAGCGCGCGCGCCGCCTCGATCTCGCGCATCGCTTCCTCGCGGGTAGCGATGCGGATTGTCCGCCCGTGCAACGACCGCGCCGCGAGCGACGGCAACGCGTCCAGCGCCGCCCCCGCGCCGCCGAAGCGATTGATCAGCTGCCTGAAGGTGCGCGGCCCCGGTATTATGGCGCAAACGCCACAACGGGAGCCGCTAAGTGATCGCGATGCTCAGGACTCTAGCCAACGACTCATGGCAAATTGCCCCAGCGCCATATTTTGAGTGCGGGGAAAATCAATGTGGGCTGCGCTGCTGCGTAAATGGAAACTGCTTAGCGCTGCAATCGCATCTTTATGGCCCGCAAAACAATTCGTCCTATGGGCGCTTGACTGGCGCGGGCGGTATGACGCCGCGATCCAAAGCTACAACGATCTCGGGGGTTGGCACGCCATGATTGGCTACATCCTCAACCCACCGCCGTGGTTTTATTTCCCCGCATTCTGTGTCAGCATTGGGCTGATTCTTTGGCACTTTCGAGCGCCGAAACAAGTAACGTCAAGTAGCAGTATCACTAAACCACTGATTGAAGAAGGGTCGATTACATTGCGTAAAAACTCCCCAATCATAAAGGCTGGCGGCAATGTAAATATTGGCCATATCGGAGACGTATTTAATCAGGCACCGGAGCCAGAAGTAAAAATAATCGCCATGACCGAACGAGGCAATGGAGAAAAAGTCATCTATGATGCTGATATTGAAGTGATTAGCCCATATCCAATTGGCAGCCTATTGCTCTATGCAAAAGGACAAGGTCTGGAAAGTATTGATGCAACCCCAATGCGCGTCGGACCTTCCATTGGTGGACAATCAGGGATTCGCGAAGATGGCGCTTTCACGACGATAATGCATGCTTTTGGAAGATATAGGATTACAATTCATGCGCGCCATAAGACGAGTTTAGTTTTGGAGTATAGTTTTAATAGCTGATTCACTCGTCATATAAATGCAGAATCTTGCAACCAATCGCTTCTAAACATTGGATCATGAAGGCAGCTGTAAACCCGCCACGGCTAATTTTGTTGTTTAGGTTCCGCTCTGTCTCCTTCACCCCGATTGCCGCCAGCTTTTCGGCAAGCTGCGCATAGGTGACGCCGCGGCGCTTCAGTTCTCCTTTCAGGAGGTTTTTCACTTTCGTCTCATAGGCTTGTGTCGCCGGGTCTGCTTTCGCCGCCATAGGGCCTCCAAATATCATCATATATGGTGATATTAGCCATTGCTTTTGGATACGTCTACCGCTATATCCGATGCATAACATCATCGGATATAGTGATATGTCGCAGCACTTCCTCCTCTCCCGCGCCGCCAAGACGCTCTCGCTCGCCAGCATCTTCCGCATGTCCGACGCGGAAGCCGAGGCGATGTTCTGCCGCGTGCGCTGGCCCGATACTGACGGCAAGCCGGTTTGCCCGCATTGCGGCGGCGTTGACGCCTATGATTGTCGCCGCCCGAACGGCGCGCCGCGCTTCCGTTGCCGCGCCTGCGCGAAGGATTTCAGCGTGACCAGCGGGACGCTCTTTGCGTCTCACAAGCTGCCGCTGCGGGTCTATCTCGCCGCTATCGCCATCTTCGCCAATGAGGTGAAGGGCAAGAGCGCTCTCGCCATGTCTCGCGACTTAGGAACGTCCTACAAGGCCGCGTTCGTCCTGTTGCATAAGCTGCGCGAGGCGATGGCCGAAGAGATGAAAGGCCGCGTCGTCGGCGGACACGGCGAGGAAGTGGAAATCGACGGCGGCTATTTCGGCGGCTACGTCAAGCCGGCGAACATGCGCGAGAACCGCCGCGATCGTCGCCGCGCCGTCAATCAGACCGGCAAGCGCCAATGCGTCGTCATAGTCCGCGCCCGCGACGGCCGCTCGGTTCCGGCGGTCTTCCGCTCGGAAGGCCACGCGCTCAACTTCGTTCGCACTCGCATCGCCAAGGGCTCAATCGTTCACGCCGACGAAGCCGGCTCTTGGGATGCGCTCCACGCCGCGTTTGAAATGAAGCGCATTAATCATCAGGAAGCTTACAGCGACGACGGCGCGTGCACGAATGCCGCTGAGTCCTATTTCTCGCGCCTACGCCGTGCCGAGATCGGCCATCACCATTCTGTCGCGGGCCAGTATCTGCTCCGCTATGCGCAGGAAAGCTCTTGGCGCGAAGATCACCGCCGCATGTCAAACGGCGAACAGGTGAGTCGCATTGCGGCGCTGGCTATGAAGAAAAAAGGCAGCCCGAATTTTACCGGATACTGGCAGCGTCATTCAGTGTAAGGCCCTATTTATCGCTGGGAGCGCCACTGACTGCAGTAGAGCTGAATCCAACGCCTGGACCAGATTGTGTGACTTTAAGCCCGGTTCCATTTCCGGCCTGAATGACGCGAGCGCCTGTTACGGATTGTCCGGGCAGGCCATGCGCCGTCACCTCCATCCCTGTAGATGGAGCGCCATTAGCCCCAGATGAATTTACTTCAACAGCCGCACCGCCTTGATGGTCACCCTTAATTTCAAGCCCGGTTACATAACTTTGGTCATCTTTTTGCATTGGGTGCTCCATGTAGGATTGAGGTTTTGATATCTGGGCATTTCCAGTGAGTGTGAATAGCCATAGGGTAATCATCGCGGAAATAGCGCCTATTGTTCCGACTACAATATAGCGTGTGAGCATTTGCGAATCCCCGCTTGTGGCTCCCCAAATCAATCCCGTCGCCCAAAAAAGTGATCCAGCGAGCCCAAAAGCTACCTTCGCCGATTTTTTATGATCAAATGTCGGGGCCAGCATTATTGCTCCCCCGATGCCATAAAAAATTGCCGACGCGCTTGGCGTGATAAGGAGCAAAAAGTCAGTTGTCCCCATCTTGCTTTTTGTTCCAGAAGCACGGTGACAAACTCCCTCGTTTCGCGTAGCCTACAGGCTAGCGATGAAGCGGTTCGTCACTCCGAATCAAAGGGGATTCCGGCCCCGACGATTCAATATGGAAATTTAGTCTGAAATGGACGCGGGCGCTAGCGCCCGCGCCGTGCTTTCTATGGCATTAACTCCCACCTCGCTGGCTTTCCCTCGCCAATGGCCCGCACGGTCTTACCGTCATTATTCCGCAGCGACGCTTGCACGCCCCCGAACAGGTTCCTGAAATCTTCTCTCGACGGCTGGGAAACGTCTTTTGAGGCCAGCAACCGCGACGTGATCTCGGAAGCCGTGAGAGGCGTTGGCGCATCCCTGAGAATTTCCAGAACGCTGCGGAAGATCGTCCCACGCTTGAAATAGGGATTCGGCTTGCGACGGCGAACCGCTATCGAGCGGACGCAATAGGAAGGGTCCAGCATTTTCAGGACCGCCTCGACATGCTTCATGTCGGCGGCGAGCCGTTCGGCCTCTTTCTTGTTCTCTATGATTTTGCCGCCTAGCTCGGCGTGAAGGCGCTCAAGCGTGAAGCGGGCTTGCTTCGTGCAAATCTCGGCTCTCATGCTTGAAAGCTAAGATCGCGACTCCGAAATATCTTGTGGCGTTTGCGCCATAATACCGCGCGGCCCAACGTTCTCGCTGCGAATGAGCCTGAGCCAGTCGACGAGCTGCGCCTCGCTCAACCGTCCGCCTGGCGAAGCCTCGATCACGTCTTTTGTCCGATCCGCGTCTCGGCGCCGGCGCGCAGACGCGTAATATTGTCTCGATGCCGGTAGTAGACGATCGCGGTCATGATCGTGACGACAACGGCTTCGCCTCTTTGGCCAAACATCAATAAGGCCAGCGGCGCCGCCGCGCTCGCCGTCAGCGCGGCAAGCGACGAGTAGCGCGACAGCGCTGCCACCGACAGCCAGACGACGCAAAAAATCAGCGCCGTCGGCCAGCTCAGTCCAAACAGCACGCCAACAAAGGTCGCGACGCCCTTGCCGCCCTTAAATTGCAGCCACACTGGCGCTATATGGCCGACAAAGGCTGCGAAGCCGGCGATCATGCCGCCCTCGGGCGACAGCGTTGCGCCGATGAGCGCCGCCGCTGTTCCCTTCAGCCCGTCGAGCAGCAGCGTCGCCGCCGCCAGGTCTTTTCGGCCGGTGCGCAAGACGTTGGTCGCGCCGATGTTGCCCGAGCCGATCGAACGAAGATCGGGGGCGCCAGCCACGCGCGTAAGAAGAAGACCGAAGGGAACGGAGCCCAGCAGATAGCCGATCGCAAGGGCAAGGAGGTCGTAAACGATGACGTTCATGCGTGAAAACGCGATACTTCTCGACAGCGAAAGGCGCGGGAATGCTAAAGGAGGCGCCATCACGCCGCAACAAGCGTTTTTCGGCGCGGCTTCGCCTGGGTCTGAGGCCGTCGCGCCTTGGCGGCGCCCTTCTATGATGAGATCGCTTCTTCGAATCTCTGTCGAAAAGATCCGCTTCGCCTTTTCACACGCGAGGCGCTAAGGAAGGCCAGGATCAGGATCCCCATGACCCAGCAACGAAGGCCGCGTCCCCGAGCGTTCCGCCTCGAAGGCGACCAGACGGTCACCTCCAAGGCCGACGAGGCAAGGCGGCCGTCCGTCGAGGTGGTCGAAGCTGAATTTGACGCTTTCGCGCGCGAGGCCGCGGAGCTCGCCGACGGCATGACCGGCGACGAAGCCGCCGTCGAAGCGGCGCAGGCGGACGGCATGCTGCGCCGTTACGTCTTCTCCTGGGGCGGCGTCTTTCTGTCGGCGGTCAGCGGACTTTTGTCGTTGGCGCTGACGATGTGGATATGGGGGGTCGTCGAAGACCTGTTCCGGCACTCGGCCATTCTCGGGACACTGGGGCTGAGTCTTGCAGGCATCGCGGCCGTCGCGGCCATCATCTCCCTCACGCGGGAATTTCGCGCCATCGGCCGGCAGAATCGCATCGCCAAACTGCACGTTGCGCTGGCTGAGGCGCACGCGAGCGATGATAGGAAAGCCGCGCGCGAGCGCGTCGGCGAACTTTGCAAGCTCTATGAGGATCGTCCCGACACCGGCCGGGCGCGCGCGCTGCTGAAGGATTATTTGAAGCAGATTATCGACGGCCGCGATTTGATCGCGCTCGCCGAGAGCAATCTCGTCGCGCCGCTCGACGAAGAGGCGCGGCGCGAAATCGCCGGCGCCGCCAAACGCGTTTCCGTCGTGACGGCGATCAGCCCACGCGCGCTCCTCGACGTTCTTTTCGTCGTCGGCCAGGCGGTCGTGCTGATGCGGCGAATCGCCGAGATTTACGGCGGCAGACCGGGGCTGTTCGGCTTCTTCAAGCTCGCCCGTTCGGTCGGCGCGCATCTTGCGATCACCGGCGGCATGGCGGTCGGCGACTCTTTGCTTCAGCAGGCGCTCGGCCATGGAATCGCCGCCCGCGTTTCCGCAAAGCTCGGCGAAGGCGTTTTGAACGGGCTTCTCACCGCGCGAGTCGGCCTTTCCGCCATGGCCGTCTGCCGCCCGACGCCGTTCATCTCCGTGAAACAGCCGGGGGTCAGCGACGTCGCGCCTTTCCTTTTTCGTGGCGACAAGACCAAGAGCTGATCATCTTTGAAACCGGCAAGCCTCAAGATCACCACCTGGAACATCAATTCCGTGCGGCTGCGGTTGCCGCTCGTCGCAGAATTTCTAAAAAGCCGGACGCCGGACGTGCTCTGCCTGCAGGAGACGAAATGTCGGGACGCCGAATTCCCGATGAAGGATCTCCACGCGCTCGGCTATGAGCATATCGCGATCAACGGCCAGAAGGGCTACCATGGCGTCGCCGTGATATCGAAGCGGCCTTTGCGCTTCGTCGAAAAGCGCAACTTCTGCGAAAAGGGCGACGCGCGTCATATCTGCGTTGAGATCGACTCTGAAGGCGGCCCGATATCGCTGCACAATTTTTATGTGCCGGCGGGCGGCGATGAGCCCGACGTCGACATCAATCCGAAATTTCAGCACAAGCTCGACTTTCTCGACGAAATGCGTGACTGGATCGTCACTGAGGGCGTTTCGCGCGGACGCGTGGCGCTGGTCGGCGATCTCAATGTCGCGCCGCTCGAACATGACGTCTGGAGCCACAAGGCGCTGTTAAAGGTCGTGAGCCACACGCCCGTCGAGGTCGAGAAGCTGACGGACGTTTTTCAGGCTGGCGCGTGGATCGACGCGATGCGGCATTTCGTGCCGGCGGAAGAAAAGCTTTATACTTGGTGGAGCTATCGCGCGGCGGATTGGGAGGCGTCGAATCGGGGCCGCAGGCTCGACCATATTCTGGTGAGCGAGGCGCTTGCAGGCGGTCTCAAACGCCTCGACGTGCTGCGCGACGCGCGTAGCTGGACCCGGCCGTCCGATCATGTGCCGGTGACGATCGAACTGTCGGGCTGAGCATGCGTTTAGGATCGGGAGGCGAGACGGCGGCATGATCGCGCGCGATCTGATGAACAGCGACTTTCCATATGTCATGGCGGACGCAGATCTCGATTACGTCGCGAAACTGCTCGCTGACTGTGGTCTCGGCGCTGTGCCGGTCGTCGATGACGACCTCACGCCAATCGGCATTGTGACCCGGAGCAATCTGGAACAGGCCCGAGCCAGCGTCCCGCCCGACCTCGGCGCCATCCCGGCATTTCTCTTGCGCGACAGGCCAAAGCGCCAGTTCCACGCCAACGGGCGCGCGCTCCGCGAAGTGATGACCACTCCAGCGATATCAATTCCCGACGTCGCCAAAGTTACCGACATTGCGCGAATTATGGAGAGTCATAGCCTCAAGCGCATCCCCGTCGTCCAAGGCCACAGGATCATCGGGCTCGTGCTCCGCAAAGAAGTCATGGAGGCGATGAAGGGCGGCTTCCCCGCTTTGGCGCTGGAGGCGCATCGGCGGCGCCCGCTCTTCTCGATTCCGCAGCGAACGGTCGAACGCTGCGCCTTAGCGACGGCGCAGGAATTTCGCGAACTCGTGGCGGCCCGAGAGCGCCAACTCGAACTGGAGCGACTTGAGCGTCGCCGCGTCGCGATCGAACTGCGCGATCAGCGCATCCGTGAACTCGCAAGTCAGCGGCTGACCGAGGGCCAATGGCGGGACATGCTGGAGCAGGCGCGGCGCAGCGCGGCGGCAGGGCTCACCGAACATCTGCTGATCCGCTTTCCGTCGCAGCTTTGCATGGACGGCGGACGCGCGATCAATGCGCCCGACCCCAATTGGCCGGCGACTCTGCGCGGGGAACCGGCCGACGTGTTCCAGCGCTGGCACAACGAGTTGCACCCGCGCGGCTTTCGCATCGCGGCGCAGATAGTCGATTTTCCTGAAGGCCTGCCAGGCGACGCGGCGCTGTTCCTGCTGTGGAGCGCGACCCGCAGTTGAACGCGGTCAGCCGCCGCCGACGCCCGTGTCGGCGCGCAGAGCCGCGAGCGAAGGATATCGCTGCGCACGACCGTCAGTTTGAACCTCGACCGAACCGTCGGAAAACATCACATAGACCGAGTCGCCAGCGGCGTAGCGGTCGACTTCGACCGGCGGCTTTTCCTGCGCGCCCGCAGCGGCGGCAGTTGGAAGATCCGTCGGTTGCTCAGACGCATTGGACGCTGCCGCTGGCGGCTTTTGCTGAGCGCTGGCCTGCATCGCTGGCGCATTGTCGGCGATGCGGCCGAGCACGCCGATCGCGCGCCCAAGCGCAATCGTCACCACGCCGCCCGAGACCGCCGTCGCGCCGCCGATGAAGAGGCTCCAACCGCGCTCGAGCTGGATGTAGTCCCAGCCTGCCCACATGCCGTAAAGGCCGGAAAGCACAAGCGCGAACCCAAGCAATAGCACGCCAAAACCGTGACGTTTCATCGTTATCCTTCGAATGTTGGCTAGCGCGGAACCTACCACATGCTGCGCTCATCGGCACAATCGGCGGCGGACGTCAAAAGTTACAAGTATTAATTTCGTCGCAATACAATATAGCGTCGCAAAGCGTTCGCCGCCATCTCGTGAGGTTAAACGCTATATATATGGTCATCATCTCATATTGCATCAATATATAGCATGTATGGATTTTATACGCTCGGCGTCGTGATATTTTTTCGTTTTAAATTTCAACTGTTTATAAGTATCAAAAAGATGCGTCAAGATGTCGTGTCGTAATTCAGTCATCCAATACAAACGTCATCGCTACAGCGGCGGCGCGAGTGCGGCGGGGAAGCCTTCGGCACGCGCGCGCGTCTTCGCCAATCGTGGGGAGACTATAAATGGCGAGTGTAACTGGACGGCTCCAAAAACCTGTAGCCAAATCGGCTCCGGCTTGATTCACTTGCTCATGTCGCAGATGGAGCGCGATCATGGCCAAGGGAGCGGCTGGATTTTTTGACGTGGATGAGCGTCTGGCGGAC
>NZ_JAKFWS010000030.1 GCF_021731785.1 Methylocystis sp. | reverse complement strand
CGCCTCGCCGAGGAAGGCCAGCAACGTCTCGATGCTGTCGCCACGCCTGCCGCTGGCGACGTCGACCCAGCGCCACGTCAGGCGATTGACGCGAAGCCCCGGCCAGCAGCGGGCCAGCGTCGCGCGGGGCGGAAATTCTTGCGGCGGGGACGCGCGATGAGTATTCTCAGAATCGTTCAGCGCCGCAACGCAACCGAACAATTCCCGAGCCCGGACGCCCCCCGCGTCCGGGTTCTTTTGTGTCGAGGCCATGGCGTCACGCTGCCGTCGTGTTGGAAGTTGAGCGCCGCGGCGCGCCGATCTTGTCAAGCGCCCACCGATCGAGCGCCTCGCGTGTGTAAAGGACGAGGCGCCCTGCCTTGTGAAATTCAGGCGTATCGCCAGTCACCACGCCCTTGGCTAAGGTGCGCGCCGAGCCAAAACCGTATCGCTGTCGGAGGTAAATTGCCGCAGCATCGCGGCGGAGGAATTGTGTCGCGTCCATTGCTGTTCCCATCGAAACGCCTGGAGAAGCCAGGAACAGCGGAAGCATTTACTAACAATTTGCTCGTCGCCAATAGGCCCGAAGGTCAGAACCCTGGGTTCTGACCTTTCATGGGGTTAGAACCCCGGGTTCTGACCTCGCTTTATTGTGGATATTGCGCTCTTGATTGTGCCGGGGCTAGGCCAACTGCCCTCTGCATTGTCCGTTCCGAGGCGTTTGCAAATGTCGTCACGAATTGAGCGCGCGAATTCTAAGCTCACCGCAAGCGTCAGATTGTTTTCTTTGGCGTCCGCAAGGATTGCGCGCAAGAGCGCCTCGCGTTTTTCTAATTTTGCAGCATTTCCCTGTTCGCTTTGGCGGCGACGTATTTTCTTTTGAACCCCATTAGGATTAAGTCGCGCTTGCAGCCCGATATACATTGCAGCCTTAAGGCTGCGAAGGACTATGTCCTTTTCATCGAGGGGCAAAATTGAATTAACAATTACTGAGTAGCAAGCACGTATAGTTTTTTCATATTTAGCGAACCTTGCCTCTTCTTCCGAGGAAAGAACGCGTCCCCAACAATTCGCATTTTCGATGGCGTTTAAAGCAAAAGGCTCAAGTTCGACGAACATCTTAAATCTTGTAATTAAATCTGCGTCCGACGTGGAAGCGCGACTATATTCTCGCTCGTCTCTCTTTATGAGAGTCCTGACAAACTCTAACTGCTCTTCTTCAGTTGGTTTTTTTATAATCAGCATCGCGCGTCCTTCGCGAGCGTCCAATGGAAGCGCAGGGAAACGAGTGGACGTTCTCGCTTGTCGGCTGGCCGGCCTATCCCTGCGCGTCTGTTTATGCGGCGTCGCCGCCTGTTTTCTTCAACGCCACAACGTCGCCGCTGCGCGTCCCGTCCATCGCACGCGCAATGCGCTCGGCCGTCTTGTCGGCGGCACAGATCAACGCCGCGTCTGGCCGGCGGATATAATGCCGGGCCGTCACTCCGCGGCGGGCATGCCCGAGCATTTCGCCGATCGTCGAGTCGCCGTAGCCTTCGTCCGCTGCGACGCTCGCAAATGTGCGGCGAAGATCGTGCGAGCGTGCGTCGTTCAGCCCTGCTGCGTCGAAGATGGCGGCTATTTGTTTTTTCAGTTCGGCGCTCCCGGTCCCCAGTTGGTTCGGGAAAACCCACTCGCCGTGAAGGCGCGGAAGGCTTGCGAGCAATTGCAGCGCCGGCTTGCCGATAGGGCGCATGGAGCGACCGGTCTTCGTGGATTCAAGTCGCAAGCATTGCGTCGCAGCGTCAATCTCCCCCCATTTCAGGCCGACAGCTTCTTCTCGCCGTAGACCTGTGACCGCAATCAAGCGAACCGCGGCGGCAGCCATAGGGTAAATCGCCGTCTTATCGCGCAATGCGGCCCCAAGCTTTGCAAGCTCGTCCGGCGTCAGGACGCGGTCCTTAGGCTCGCCGCGATGCTTTTCAACGCCGCGCGTAGGATTTGGGCCGCTGACGAAGCCGCGTCTTTCGGCCCATGTCCATATGCCGCCGAGCAACTCGACGGTTCGCCCCGCCGTGCTAGCGCCGCCCTCGACGATGGCGAGTCCGCGCGTTCCGGTCTTTATAATGGCGGCTGTTTTCCCGGCGGCGATGGCGTCGGCCATCCGCTGGACCTGCGCCCTGGTGAGGGCGCGGGCGACTTTGTCGCCGATTAAGGGCACGACGTGTCGCGCGATGCGGCCTTTGTCGTTGTAAATGGTCGATTGCGCCTTTTGCTTGCGAAAGCGTGTCGCAACGAGGCCAGAGTTGGCAGCCGCCAAGTAGCGTTGGCAAAGCTCGGCGACGGTTAGCGCCTCACGCGCCTCGTGGCGCTCGGCGGAAGGATCGCCGCCCGATTCGGCAGCCGCCAGCAGCCGCTTGGCTTTTGTCCGAGCCTCGTCGGGCGTGATTGTCCCGATCTTGGCGAAAGCCAGTCTCCTGGTGCGCCCTTGCGCCGTTCGGTATTGAACGACATAAGAGGCCGCGCCCGATGGTTTCAGGCGGACGCCGAAACCTCGCAATTCGTTATCCCATGACCACACGTCGCCGTCTGGCTTGGGCGCTAGGCTGTCGACGATCCGCTTCGTGAGCTTTGGCATTAGGAAAGGTCCGGGGAAGCACCGGGGAAGCAGGACACAGGAAACAATATCCATTCCCGGAAACGAGCAGTAAATGGAGAGTCACCTGAAATCAGCTACTTGTCAATGTGGGGGAAGCACGGGGAAGCATGAGAAAAGCCGGGAAATCAGCGTTCCCTTCGTTTACACCGAGAGGGTCGGCGGTTCGAGACCGTCACCGCCCACCAGCATCTTTGGAGCGGCGCCGCGCGGCGGGGGCATTGGTGTTCCAAGACCCGGGAATTCGCTTTAGGCTGCTCGGACCAAAAAAGGCCGTCTGGATGAAACTGATCAAGACCGTCCTGCTCGCTCTGTGCGTCGCCGCCGCCTCATCCGCGCGCGCCGAGGAGATGAGCTTTCGCGTCGTCGGCCTGAATTCGGGCGGCTGCGGCGCCAGTTGCCCCCAGGTGATCGCGGCGCAAGGCGAAATCGGCGAAGCGACGCCCGACGCCTTTCTCGCCTTCGTGCGCGAAAACGCTCGCGGCGGCAATATTCGTGGAATTGTGCTGCTCGACTCGCCCGGCGGCAAGGTCGTCGCCTCGATGGAGCTCGGCCAGGCCCTCCGCAAGCTCGGCATGGCGGTGATCGTCGCTCGTCCCGCGGCCGATCAATCGCACACGATGGCGCTCGTTTCGGGCCGCTGCTATTCGGCGTGCGTCTATGCGCTGATGGGCGGCAGGAAGCGCGTCATACCAGCGCAAAGCAGCGTCGGCGTGCACCGCATGTTCAACTATTCAACCAATTTCGACATGGCCGAAGGCGGATTCGTTCGCGAGCGCAATTTGGACGATGGCGGCATGCTCCAGACGCTTTCGCGCTATGCGGCGATGATGGGCGTCAGCACCGAACTCGTGAAGCTCGCCGAGCGGACGTCGCCCGACAGGCTTTACATGTTGACCGGCGCCGACATCGCGCGCTGGCGGCTTGGCTCGCGCAATCTTTAGCCGCGCACGACATCAGTCATCATCAGCAACAGGCCAAAACATGAAACATATTCTCGACGGGCTCGAACAGCGGCGCGCGTCCGCACGG
The DNA here is from genome assembly GCF_021731785.1 of Methylocystis sp. Lineage (GTDB taxonomy): Bacteria > Pseudomonadota > Alphaproteobacteria > Rhizobiales > Beijerinckiaceae > Methylocystis. Next base: position 30,159 of record NZ_JAKFWS010000030.1, on the reverse strand, counting down.
CTGGGCGGCGGACAGAAGCGCATCGAAGCGCAGCATGCTCGCGGCAAGCTCACCGCGCGAGAAAGAATCGAACTTCTGCTCGATCACGAATCGTTCGAAGAGTTCGATATGTTCGTCGCTCATCGCTGCACCGATTTCGGGATGGATCAGGGCGAGAAAATCTCGGGCGACGGCGTCGTCACCGGCTGGGGAACCGTCAACGGCCGCGCCGTCTTCGTCTTCGCCAAGGATTTTACCGTCTTCGGCGGCTCGCTCTCGGAGACTCACGCGCAAAAGATCACCAAGCTGCAGGACATGGCGCTCAAAAATCGCGCCCCGATTATCGGCCTCTTCGACGCCGGCGGCGCGCGCATTCAGGAAGGCGTCGCGGCGCTCGGCGGCTACGGCGAAGTGTTCCAGCGAAATGTGCTTGCGTCTGGCGTCATTCCGCAAATCTCGGTGATCATGGGCCCCTGCGCCGGCGGCGACGTCTATTCGCCGGCGATGACGGATTTCATCTTCATGGTGCGCGACACGAGCTACATGTTCGTGACCGGACCGGACGTCGTGAAGACTGTGACGAACGAGACGGTGACGGCGGAAGAACTCGGCGGCGCTTCGGTGCATACCACCAAGAGTTCGATCGCCGATCGCGCTTATGACAATGACGTCGAAGCGCTGCTGCAGATGCGGCGGCTGATCGATTTTCTCCCGTCCTCGAATCAGGAGGAGCCGCCGGAGTGGACGGCTTTCGACGAGGTCGACCGCGTCGATGCTTCGCTCGACACGATTGTTCCGGATAATCCCAACAAGCCCTACGACATCAAGGAACTCATTCATAAGGTCGTCGACGAAGCCGACTTCTTCGAAATCCAGGGAGCGCACGCGCGCAATATCGTGATCGGTTTCGGCCGCATCGAAGGGCGCACGGTCGGCTTCGTCGCCAATCAGCCGCTCGTGCTCGCCGGCGTGCTCGACATCGACGCCTCCAAGAAGGCGGCGCGTTTCGTGCGCTTTTGCGATTGCTTCAATATTCCAATCGTCACCTTCGTCGATGTGCCCGGTTTCTTGCCCGGCACGGCGCAGGAATATGGCGGTCTCATCAAGCATGGCGCGAAACTGCTTTTCGCTTACGCCGAAGCGACGGTGCCGAAGGTGACCCTCATTACGCGCAAGGCGTTCGGCGGCGCCTATGACGTTATGGCGTCAAAACATCTTCGCGGCGACGTCAATTACGCCTGGCCGTCGGCGCAGATCGCCGTCATGGGCGCCAAGGGCGCAGTCGAAATCATTTTCCGCTCCGACCTCGGCGATCCCGAGAAGATCGCTCAACGCACCAAGGAATATGAAGACCGATTCCTGTCGCCATTCGTCGCCGCTGAGCGAGGCTACATCGATGAAGTGATCATGCCCCGTTCGACGCGCAAACGAATCGCTCGCGCGCTCGCGCTGCTGCGTCACAAGGAGCTGGAGAATCCTTGGAAGAAGCACGACAACATCCCGTTGTAACGCGCTGCAACGCCGCCGCGCCAACCGCCTCGATACTCGCGTTGGGGCGATTTTGGCGCCGCGGCGCCGTCCGCCTAAATCGACGGCGCCTCATCACAAAATTCGCCAAAGTGCTTCATTTTTGAAGTGACAGGCCACCCGTTTTGTCATAGTGTTCGCTCGCCAGGTTGGTTGGGTAAATGCCTAAGCGTCGAACGCGTCGCGGGAATTAGGCCCAGCTACGGTCCAAGTCGGGGAGGACGCCGAACAGAACGCGGTTCGCCGAGGCTCGCATGAGTCCGCGAACGGGCCATCGGAGCGACTTAAGACTTCGGAGCTTGGCGTTTCAGTTTGGTTAAGGACGGGGTGCCGAAGAGCGGGGAGTGGCGGGACGCCATCCCCGCTCTTTGTGTTTCCGTCGACTAGTAGCGCCACAGGAATTTCTCCGCGGCAAAGCGTCTCTCTCAGGCCTGAACCAGCGCGGTTAGGCCATCGCCTTGACGGGCGATGACCCGCTTCTTACCTTCCGCGCACGTGCAGCAAAGAAGTCCCACCGAAAGGCCGGCAATGTCTACGCAAAAAATCACTGACGCGACTTTCGAACAGGAAGTGCTCAAATCCGCCGAGCCGGTCGTTGTCGATTTTTGGGCGGAGTGGTGCGGTCCCTGCCGCATGATCGCCCCGGCGCTCGAAGAAATCGCCGCGGAAATGAAGGGAAAGATCAAAGTCGTCAAGCTCAACATCGACGAAAACCCCGCCGTGGCGAGCAAGCTTGGCATACGGTCGATTCCGACGCTCATTCTGTTCAAGGACGGCAAGGCCGCGGCGCAAAAGGTCGGCGCCGCCCCCAAGGGCGAATTGTCGCGGTGGATCACTGCGGCCGTGTGAGCGAGTCCGGAAGGCCGGCAAAGCCCGACAGCCACAGCGCCACGAGGGCTCCAGCGACCGCGAGAATCGAAACGGCGGCGAGTCGGCGTCCCATCCCGGCGCCGCCGATCACTGAGCCCATGACGACTTTCGACGCCGTGTTCGACAGCAGCGCCAGCAGGACCGCGCCCGCCGCGGCTCTTGTGCCGATCTCGGTTGGGCCGAGGCGCGCCATGGTGAGCGCAATCGCGTCGACGTCCACGACGCCGGAAGCGACGGCGAGAGCATAGGCGCCAGCGCTTCCGGCAAAATGTGTGGCGAGTCGCGAGAGGACCATCACCGTCGCGAGCAGCGCGCCGAATTTCAGCACCGCGCCAAGATCGAGCGGATTGGCGACGGTGATGCTGTTCGATTCCCCCGGTCGCTCGCCGGCGCTTCGCCGCAGCAGGAAAACGCCCGCGAGCGCAAAAACAACGCCGGCCGCAGTGACCGGCGGCGCCAGGAGCCAGGCCAGCGCTGGACTGATGACGGCAACGACGGCGATGATGCGCGGCGCCATCACCGCATTCGCAAAAATTGCGCCTGCGGCGGACGCGTCAATCTGCGACGGATGTTCGCGCGCCAGTCGCGACATCGCCGCCGTCGCGGCGGTCGAGGACGCCAGTCCGCCCGCCATGCCGGCGATGGCGACGCCGCGGCGGTAACCGATCACCTTCACGGCGATATAGCCGGCGAAGGAAATTGCGCCGATCAGCACGGTCATCAGCCACAATTCGAAAGGATTCACCGCGTCCCATGGGTCGATGGCGCGATTGGGCAGAACCGGAAGCAGGATGAAGCTCATGACGAGCAGCGCCAAACCGGAGCGCAACTCGTCCCAGGTGATGCGCTCGACGAATCGATGCAAGAACGTCTTGAGCGCCAGAATCGCCGTCGTCGCCACCGCCGCCGCGACGGCCGCCTGAATGTCGCCGATGACGGCAAAGGCTCCGAGCGAAAACGCAAGCAAGACCGCGACGGCGGTCGTCGCGCCAAAGGTCTCGTCGTGCACGTTTTCGCGATAGCGATAAGCGCCGATCAATGCGCCGACGAAAACAAAGGCGATCGCCAAAGCGACGACGCCCGAAGCGCCGTAAGGCTGAACGATTGCGCCCCACACGCCGCCAAGCAGGCCGGCAAGCCCATGCGTGCGCAGACCGGCGGCGCGCTCCCCTTCCGCCTCGCCGCGTGCAACCCAACCTCGCTCCAGACCAATGAGCAAGCCGATCGCCAGAGCGATCGACAGTCTCTGGATCAGCTCGGCGGCGGTTAATTCGTACATTGGTTTTTCTTTGCAGTCTTTTTCCTTGTCGCGTGACGCCAAGCTGCTTCAAGCGCGCCGCGCAGCTCTGAGACATCGATCGCTGCGAGCAAAATCGTCGTCCATCCTTGCCGCCCCCAGGCGTTGGCGACGGGCGCAAACGCTTGCGGCGCCATCATGCATTTGAACGCCTGCTCTTCTGGAAGGAATTTCACATTCGCCGTCAGCCCGTCGGCGGCGAGAGTCGCGTAGATCCGAGTGGCCTTGAAGGCGGTTCTGTCGAAATGCGGCGCTTCGCTCGTTCCTTGAAGAGACATTGCGATGCGCCGGAAATCACGGCTGTCGGCCACGACGGCTCCTTGAAATGCGCTGCGCGATTCGCGCTGCCTAGATAATATGGCGCGCGGCCGCGAAAGCGTGCGCCCGAGCGAGATTGGCAATAGAACCATTGTATGAACTTGCCCCTGTCGCCTTCCCATCGCTCCAATATTGCGCCCTTCATGGCGATGGACGTGCTGCGCGACGCCAAAGCGCTGGAGCGCGCCGGTCGCAGCATCATTCATTTGGAACTGGGCGAGCCCGGCGTCGCCGCTCCGCTACGGGTGCGCGAAGCCGCCGCTCTAGCGCTGCGCCACGGATACATCGGCTACGGCGAGGCGCTCGGCGACCCGCCGCTGCGCGCGCGCATTGCGCGTCACTACGGCGAGCGCTATGGCGTCGACGTCGCGCCCGACCGGGTCATTGTCACAACGGGCTCCTCCGGCGGCTTTCTGCTCGCCTTTCTCGCGGCGTTCGACCCGGGCGCGCGCATCGCCGTCGCCGCCCCCGGCTATCCGGCTTACGCGAATATTCTTTGCGCGCTCGGCCTGGAGCCGGTCCTGCTCGAGGTGGGCGAAGAGACGCGCTTTGCGCCCACCGCTGCGATCCTCGAAGCCGCTCATCGCAACGGAAGGCTTCACGGCGCGCTCTGCATGAGTCCGGCCAATCCGACCGGCGCGATGATTGCGCGCGAAGAATTGGCGCGAATCTGCGCCTTTTGCGAGGAAACCGGAATCGTCCTTGTCTCCGACGAAATCTATCACGGACTCGAATATCGGATGCGCGCGGAAACGGCGCTGCGCTTTTCGCATCGCGCGCTCGTCATCAATTCCTTCTCGAAATATTACGCGATGACCGGCTGGCGGCTCGGCTGGCTCGTCGCGCCGCAGGAATTGATGCGTCCGCTCGAGCGCCTGCAGCAGTCGCTCGCGATCTGCGCGCCGACCTTATCGCAGCGAGCGGCCCTCGCCGCTTTCGACGCGAGCGACGAATCGGAGGCCAACCGCGCCGTCTATGCGCGAAATCGGGCGTTCCTGCTGGATCGCCTTCCTCGCGTCGGACTGGACAAATTCGCGCCGCCCGACGGCGCCTTTTACATTTACGCCGACGTGTCGCGATTCACCGACGACTCAATCGCATTCTGTCGGCGAATGCTGCATGAAGCCGGCGTCGCGACGACGCCCGGCCTCGATTTCGATCCGCGCCGCGGCGGGCATACGCTGCGGATTTCATACGCCGGCCCGGAAGCAGAGTTACGCGAGGGCGTCGCCCGGCTGGAGGCCTGGCTCAGCGCCTAACCGCCAAATGGCGTGCGCACCCGCTGCCACCAGCCGCCCTTCTTCGGACGATTGGGGTCGGCCTGGGTGATGACGACTTCCGTCGCCTCGCGCTGGACGACCGGCCGCGGCGTCGGCTCAGGCGCCGGCGGCTGCTCGCGCGAAACGATCTCCGCCGACGTCTCCCGAACGCGCTCGTCTGCAGGCGGCGCAACTTCGGTACCGTTTACCGGGACTGCGGGAAGAAACTCCGGCGCCGGGGCTGCGCGTGAAGACATCAGCTCCTGAGCGCGCTCGCCCATCTCGTCGAGCGGGAAGACCGCGGAAGGATCCTTGAATTCCTCCGGCAGGGGCGCAGATCGCCGCCAACGGCCAGGGCCACGGTCGGGACTGCGGCTGGCGCCGCGTCTGCCGCCGCGCCGGTCAGGACGTTCTTCGGCTGGAGCCGGCGCGCCCTCGATCGCCGCCATGAACGCGAGACCTTCATCGGACGGTTGTTCGATGCCGGGCGCTTGCTGGTCGCCGCCTTGTGCGCCGCCGCGGCCGCGGCGACGGCGGCGACGACGACCGCGCGATGCGCCTTCGTCCTCGGCGCCAAATTGCGGCCGGACGCCATTCTCGGGCCGGCGCGGTTCGTCGCCCGCCTCGTCGCCCTCCTCTTCCGCCTCGAACACTTCACCGACGGCGGCTTCTTCAATCATCTCTTCTTCAAGAGGCTCGGCGCGAATCGAATCGACGCGCAAAGGCGCATCACGCTGCGACACCCGCGGTCCGGTCGCGAGTTCGCCGCGCTCAAGCGCGTGATATGTCGCGCCTGTCAGCGTATCGTCAGCGGCCACCGTGATATGCACGCCAAAGCGGCTTTCCAACTCCTGCAGATGGGCGCGCTTCTGGTTGAGGATATAGAGCGCCACGACAGCGCGGGTGCGAAGCGTCACGTCATGCGCCGCGCTCTTGACAAGCGCCTCCTCCAGCACGCGCAGCACATGCAGCGCAATGGAAGCGGTGGACCGCACATGGCCGGCGCCGGCGCAATGCGGACACGGCACCGTCGAGCCTTCGACGACGCCGGCGCGGATGCGCTGACGCGACATTTCGAGCAATCCGAAATGCGAAATGCGTCCGACCTGAATGCGGGCGCGGTCGCTCTTTAACGCGTCCTTGAGCCGTCGCTCGACGGCGCGATTGTTGCGGCTCTCTTCCATGTCGATGAAATCGACGACGATCAAACCGGCGAGATCGCGCAACCGCAACTGCCGCGCGACTTCGTCCGCGGCCTCGAGATTGGTGCGAAGCGCCGTGTCCTCGATATTGTGCTCGCGAGTCGAGCGCCCCGAGTTCACGTCGATCGCGACAAGCGCCTCGGTCTGGTTGATGACCAGATAGCCGCCGGATTTCAGCGTGACATGGTTGGAGAACATCGCGTCGAGCTGGGCCTCGACGCCGCTTTCGGCGAAAATCGGAAATGGCTCGCGATGCAGGCGCACGTTCTTGGCGTGGCTCGGCATCAGCATGCGCATGAAGTCCTTAGCCTCGCGATAGGAGTCCTCGCCGGAAACGACCACTTCCTCGACGTCGCGTCCATAGAGGTCGCGGATGGCGCGCTTGATGAGCGAACCTTCCTCATAAACGAGGGTCGGCGCCGAAGAACGCAGCGTCAGTTCGCGCACGCTCTCCCATAGACGCAGCAAATATTCGAAGTCGCGCTTGACCTCCTGCTTGGTGCGGGTTGCGCCCGCCGTGCGCAGAATGACGCCCATGCCCTCCGGCACTTCGAGATCATGGACGATCTCCTTCAAGCGCTTACGATCGGCGCCGTCGGTGATCTTCCGCGAAATGCCGCCGCCCCGAGCCGTATTGGGCATCAGCACCGAATAGCGACCGGCGAGCGAAAGATAGGTCGTGAGCGCGGCGCCCTTGTTGCCGCGTTCTTCCTTTACGACTTGAACGAGCAGCACCTGACGCCGCTTGATGACCTCTTGAATCTTGTACTGGCGGCGCGGACGGGGCGCGCGATAGGGCGCTTCATCCATCGCGTCACCGCCAATGTGCTCGACGTGATCCTCCTCATCGTCGTGCTCTTCCTCGTCGTGCTCCTCAGCCGGAGCTTCGACGCGGGCGTGGACGTCCGCCGTCTCGTCGTCTGATTCCTCGCGGGCGCGGTCACGCGCCGCGTCGCGCTCGTCCTGCCGGCGCGCTTTCAACTCATGATCAGGCTCGGGAGCCTGCAGCATGAACTCGTCGGCATCGCCGGTCTCGACCGAGCCAAAGCCGGCGGGGTCGACGGAAATCTGCTCATGAGGCGCCGAGAGGATCGGCTGATCGTCCTCCTCGCTCGGCTCAACGGCAGTCGGGCTGGCGGGGCGCTCGACTTGAGCCGCCGCTTCCTCGTCGTCAGCGCCGCGAGGCTCGACGGCGAGCGTCTCGATCGCGACAGGCGACGCCGCGACAGTCGCTTCCGACTCGGCTGCAAGGTCCGGCGCATCGGCGAAGGCCGTCTCGGCCTGGTCCTCGATGACGATCGACGTCGCCACCGAATCGTCGATGCGTTCGCTCGTCACGGTCTCGTCGGCGCTGGCGCGCTTTTCGGCGCCCTCGTATTGGCGGCGGCGCGAACGGCGTCCGCGGCCATGTGGCGCGCGCTCTTCTTCTTCGGCCTGCTGATGGGCGCGACTCTCTTCCTCGAGCAGCGCCTGCCGGTCGGCGACAGGAATCTGGTAATAGTCAGGGTGGATTTCGGCGAAGGCCAGAAAGCCGTGACGGTTTCCGCCATAGTCGACGAAGGCGGCCTGAAGCGACGGCTCTACGCGCGTGACCTTCGCGAGATATATGTTGCCGCGCAGCGGTTTTTTGTCAGCGGCCTCGAAATCGAATTCCTGAACGCGGTTTCCGCGTAGAACGACTACGCGGGTCTCCTCCGGGTGGGAGGCGTCGATGAGCATCTTGTTGGCCATGGGGGACTCTTCTGCAGCGCCGCGCGCAATGGCGCCGACGGGGCAAGCCTGAGTCCAAGTGGGGACTCGGCGACCGCTCTTTGGCGCAGCCTCATGGCGCGAACGCTTGTTGTGAGGATAAGGGAGACAGGCCTAAGGCCTGCGATACGCTGGCCGGCGCGCGCGCCGGAAGGAAGACGAAGCGCGTCACGCTGCGTCCCCGAGAAATGACGAACAAGCCGAGAGGCCATGTTTTCGGCGAAACTCCGTCCCGCCGCGCGGACAAGCCGCACGGAGAAAAGGTCTACTCTCGCGCCTTTCACGGTCCTCGCCATGAGATCGTCAAAAAACCTTTCGCGACGCCCTAAGGCGGCGACTAAACGTCACGACCTGCGCTGGGCGGCGTGACGGAAACATGTCAACTGTCCCGAAATTCCGTTGGCCCGACTTGACGGCCGCACCGCGCGGCAAATATCGCGCCTTAGAATTCCGCAGCTTTCTCTCTACATATCGATCGCTCTCGGCCGGCGCAAGCGCCGGCTCAGCTATTCACCAAAAAATTTGCGGAGAAAGGTCCCCCGAGCAGTAGGGTTTCGGATAAGCTAACGATGCGTTAAGGCCCCTCTTTCAAAATCGGCGATTGCCGGACCAGTTAGGGACGAACGTGAGCAGGATCGCTTTGCGCGCAGGAGCGTCACGACTGTTTTTCTTTGCGCTCGCGGTCGCGGGTGCGCTGGCGCGACCCGCCGCGGCCGTCGAGCCGGCGACGGAAATATCCGCGCTGTCGGCCCGAATTGAGGCGCTTTCCGATCGCTCCCGTCTGCTCTTCGATCTTACGGGTCTGCCACCGGTGACGGCCTATCCGGTGGCGAATCCGCCGCGCATCATCGTCGATCTGCCCCAGGTGCTCTTTCGCATGGAGGCGAACGCTGGCCTGGCTCCAGGAGATAAGCTAATAAAATCATACCGTTACGGCATATTCGCGCCGGGTCGCTCGCGCGTCGTGATCGATCTCACGGGCCCAGCCAAAATTCTCAAGGCGGACAGCGAGCCGACGGCGGGCGGACCGCGGCTGGTCATTGAACTCGCGCCGACCAGCGCCGCTTATTTCGCCGTCACCGCCGCCGAACAGGCCCGCCGCCAGCCTGCCGACCCGCCACCGGCTCAGCCGCTACAGGCGGCCAAGCCGCCATCGGACAAGCCCACGGACCGGCCTGTGGTGGTCATCGATCCCGGCCATGGCGGGCTCGACATGGGCGCAACCGGCAAGCACGGCGAGCTTGAAAAGGATGTCGTGCTCGAGTTCGCGCGCGCTCTTCGGCAGAAAATCGACGAGGGCGGCCAAGCCCGCGTCCTGTTGACCAGGGACCACGACATGTTCCTGCCGCTCGCCGAGCGAGTGCGAATTGCCCGTGAAAACAATGCTTCGCTGTTTGTCTCGATTCACGCCGACACGCTCGCCGCCGCCCATGTCGAAGGCGCGACCGTCTACACCGTCTCGGAGCGCGCGTCGGACGCCGAAGCGGCGCGAATGGCGGAGAAGGAAAATCTCGCCGATCAGGCCGCCGGTCTCGAGAGCAAGGCGGACGCCGAACAGGTTGGCGACATATTGTTCGAACTGACGCGGCGAGAAACTCGCTCCTACAGCCGGCAGTTTTCGCATTCGCTGATCTCCTTTTGGAAGGAAGTCGGCGCGCTCAATAAAAATCCCAGCCGATCCGCAGGCTTCGTTGTTCTCAAAGCCTTTGACGTTCCTTCTGTCCTGCTCGAACTCGGATATCTCTCGAGCGACAAAGATCTCGCCCGGCTGACCTCCCAGGAATGGCGCGAGCGCGCGGCGCAGAAAGCCGCCGCAGCTGTAGACGCCTTTATCAGCGGGCGCAGCCGAGAGGCGCGAGCGCCCGCCGATGGCCCTTCAGGCGCGGCGCGCCCACAATAAAACACAAAATTACGGCACATCGAGACGATCGCGACGCACGACCGCCCGGGCGTCGCAGACGCTGAACGAAGTGAAACGTGGACCCGCGCCACATATTTGCGGAAACGCTTCCGGCGTTGTTCGCATACAACGGGCTGGCGACCCGACGCCGGAACGCGCCGGAAGGCGGAACGATCCAAAGGGGCGTGTTGGAGAAGGCGACGCAAAACGCGCGATCGCTCACTATATCTGAGCCGGACGAACCGGCTGCGCGCCGGCCGGGCCGTTCCCCGGCGTCGCGACGCGGTAATCGACATTGGAAACACTAGCCGACGCCCGGCGTCGGCCGCTCTAAGGGTGATATTTCATGCGAATGCTCGCACGGTTTTTGGGCTTCGTCTTCGCGACGTCGACGATCGTATTCCTTATCGGGGCGATCGCCGCGGCCGGGTTGATCTACTACTTCTCCAAGGACCTGCCGGACACTGAGCAGCTGCGCAACTACGAGCCGCCGGTGACGACAAGGCTTCATGCCGGCGATGGCTCGATCCTCGCCGAATATTCGCACGAACGCCGCCTGTTCCTGCCGGGCTCGGCCATTCCGCAATTGGTGAAGCAGGCGTTCATCTCCGCCGAAGACAAAAATTTCTACAACCACATCGGCGTCGACCCGGAAGGCGTGATGCGCGCCGTGACCGTGCTCGCTCAGGGGGGCCGCCATGTGCAGGGCGCATCGACCATTACGCAGCAGGTCGCCAAAAACTTCCTTGTCGGCAACGAACGTTCGATCGAGCGCAAGATTCGCGAGGCGCTCGTCGCCTTCCGAATCGAAGCGGCCTATCCCAAGGACAAGATTCTCGAACTTTATTTGAACGAAATCTATCTCGGGCTTGGAAACTATGGCGTCGCCGCCGCTGCACTCAATTATTTCAACAAATCGGTCAATGAGCTCACGCTTGCCGAGGTGGCTTACCTCGCAGCGCTTCCCAAAGCGCCGAGCAATTATCATCCGTTTCAGAACCGCGAGCGCGCCCTTGAACGCCGCAACTACGTCATCGATCGCCTGATCGCCGACGGTTATGTGACAGCCGAAGAAGGCGCCAAGGCGAAGGCCGAGCCGCTTGGCGTCAACCCCCGCGTTCTTTCGCCCAACACCTATGTCGCCGGCTATTTCGCTGAAGAAGTGCGCCGCCAGCTGTTGGAGCAATACAGCGAGAAGAAGCTCTACGAGGGCGGCCTGTCGGTGCGCACCACGCTCGATCCCAAGATGCAGGCCTGGACGCGGAAGGCCTTGGCCGACGGCCTCGTGCGTTTCGACGAAGCGCATGGCTTCCGCGGCGCGATGAACCACATCGACATCTCGTCCGACTGGGGCGTGACGCTCGCCGCGATTCCGGCGCTTGGCGACGTCAAGCCTTGGCGCCTTGCCGTCGTACTCGACGTGACCGGCGATACGGCGCGCATCGGCCTTCAGCCGGGACGCGAAAAATCCGGCGAAGTAGCGCGCGAACGCGAGACGGGCGTTTTGACTGCGGAAGGGATGCGCTGGGCCGGCCGCAGTCCGCGCTCGGCCTTTAGCGCCGGCGACGTGATTTATGTCGAGCCGCTCGCCGGACGCGCCGGCCAATATCGGCTGCGGCAGATTCCCGACATTTCCGGCGCGATGGTGGCGATGGATCCGCATACGGGTCGCGTCTTCTCGATGGTCGGCGGCTTTTCCTTCGACCAGTCGGCGTTCAATCGCGCGACGCAGGCGCTGCGCCAGCCCGGCTCCTCGTTCAAGCCGTTCGTCTATGCGACGGCGCTCGACAACGGCTATACGCCCTCGTCGTCGATTCTCGACGAGCCGATTTCCATCCAGCAGGCGGACGGCACTTATTGGACGCCGGAGAATTTCGAAGGCGGCCACGGCACCGGCGCGCATCCGCTGCGCTATGGAATCGAGCATTCCAAGAACATGATGACGGTGCGTCTGGCGAAAGACGTCGGCATGCCGCTTGTCGCCGAATACGCCAAGCGCTTCGGCGTTTACGACGAAATGACGCCCTATCTGTCGATGGCGCTCGGCGCCGGCGAAACGACGCTTTTGCGCATGGTCACCGGCTATTCGATGCTGGCGAACGGCGGCAAGCGCATCAAGCCGACGCTGATCGACCGCATTCAGGATCGCTGGGGCAAGACGCTCTACCGCCATGACGAGCGCCAATGCATCGGCTGCGATGCGGGCAGATGGGAAAGCCAGCTCGAACCGAAGCTCATCGACAAGCGCGAGCAGGTGCTCGATCCGCTGACCGCCTATCAGATCACCTCGATCATGGAAGGCGTGATCCAGCGCGGCACCGGCGTCTCGATCAGGGCGGTCGGCAAGCATCTCGCCGGCAAGACCGGCACGACCAACGAAGCCAAAGATCTTTGGTTCGTGGGCTTCTCTCCTGACCTCGCGGTCGGCGTCTTCATCGGCTACGACCGCCCGCGCTCGCTTGGCAGCCATGCGCAGGCCGCGCAGTTCGCCGCGCCGATCTTCCGCGACTTCATGACGGTCGCGCTAAAGGACAAGCCGGATACGCCATTCCGCGTGCCGCCGGGGATCAAGCTCATTTCCGTCGACGTGCACTCCGGGCTTCGTTCGTCGGGAGCGGGCACGATCCTCGAAGCGTTCAAGCCGGGAACTGCGCCGCCTGACGCCTATTCGGCCGGCGGCGGCCCGCGTCAGCTCGATACGCCGCATGACGTGGATCAGCAGGTCGGCAGCGGCACCGGCGGACTTTATTAGATCGAGATGAGATCGAACGCGGCGGCCGGAGACTTTAGTCTCTCCGGCCGCCGGCCTATATGCTCGAAGCGATGACCCTTGACGCCGAAATAAACTCGCGCGCGACGCTGGAGACCGCGGCTGGCGTCGCGACCCTGACGCTGAACAGCTCCGCCTCGCGCAACGCTTTGTCTGTCGCGATGATTGAGGCTCTGTCGGGCAGGCTCGATGCGATCGCCGGCCGCGACGACATTCGCGTCGTCGTGCTGCAGGCGGAAGGGCCGGCCTTTTGCGCCGGCCACGACCTCAAGGAGCTGACGGCGCATCGCAACGATCCCGACCGTGGCCGCGCCTTCTTTGCGGAGACGATGCGCGCCTGCGCGGCGCTGATGCAGAAGATCGTCGAACTGCCTCAGCCGGTCGTCGCGGCTGTCGACGAGATGGCGACAGCCGCCGGCTGCCAACTTGTCGCAAGCTGCGATCTTGCCGTCGCCGGGCCGCGGGCGCGCTTCTGCACGCCGGGCGTCGACATCGGCCTTTTCTGTTCGACGCCGGCTGTGGCCGTTTCGCGGAGCATCGCGCCTAAGCACGCGATGGAGATGTTGCTGACCGGCGTTCCCATCGGGGCCGAAGCGGCGCTGCGCATAGGCCTCGTCAACCGCATCTCGGCCGATGGCGCGCGGACCGGCGCGCTGGCGCTGGCGCAACTCATCGCGCGCAAATCCCCGCAAGCGATCCGCTTTGGCAAGAAGGCGTTCCACGAGCAGCGCGAAAAGCCGCTATCGGAAGCCTATGCGCTGGCGAGCGCGGTGATGGTCGAGAACATGCTGGCGGCAGACGCTAAGGAGGGGATCGGCGCCTTCCTGGAGAAGCGCTCCCCCACATGGGCGGAAAGTTGAAGCATCTCCCGGCGGCGCCCGCCGATCGCGCGCATGTAATGAATCAGCGGTTCGGCGGCGATGCGGTTGTGACCGCAAATGAGCGATGACATGATTATGGGCCAGTTCGCACTGATCGCCGCAGCCATATTCTCTGGCGCGGCGCTCTACATCATTGTCGCCGAGCAACCGGCGCGACTGGAACTCAACGACGAGAGTCTGCTGAGACAATGGAAGCCCGCCTATAAGCGCGGCTTCGCCATGCAAGCGCCGATCGCGTTGCTTGGAGGCGTTTTCGGCGCCGTGGCATGGTGGCAAACAGGCCAATGGCTCTGGCTTTTAGGCGCCGCGCTCATAGTCGCCAACTGGCCTTATACGCTCCTGAAAATCATGCCCGTCAACGAGCGGCTCATGGCGATTGATCCAATCGAAGCTGGGCCGGAAAGCCGCAAGCTGATCAAGAGCTGGGCGCGGCTACATTCGGTGCGCGCCGCCCTCGGCTGCGCTGCAACTCTGGTCTTCCTTTGGGCCTCTCTCAGCTAACTGGACGAGGCGCTGGACGTTGGTTCACTCATAATGACTCACCGCGCGTTTTTTTGAGCGCGCATTTTAGGGGAGTCTAGAAATGTCCAGATTGCAAAACCGCGCACTGCATCTGGCGCTGCTCCTGGCGCTCGCCATCGCCTTCACGCTCGCCGCTTTTCCGGCTCGCGCAGGCTGACGAGGCAGATCTGGCTGTGCATCGATTGAGCGCTTCTATTCGCCGAGGTAGCGCAGCGCCGCGGCGGCGGCGAATGGGCAGAGCGCGAGCGCCGCGAGCGTGATCGCGCAGAGAATCGCAAAGGGCGCGTCGAAAGGCACCGTCCCGCCGCTCGCCGCCTCCGCGGCGGAGACGCCGAAGATCAGCACCGGGATCGTCAGCGGCAGCACGAGCAGCGCCATCAGCAGGCCGCCGCGCCGCACCGTGACGGTCGCCGCCGCGCCGATCGCGCCGATCAAAGTGAGAGCGGGCGTGCCGACAAGAAGAGTCGCGACGACGCCTAAAAGCGCCATCGTCTCCTGTTGCAGCATGAGGCCGAGAAACGGCGCGGCGACAACGAGCGGCAGGCCGGTCGCCGCCCAATGCGCGGCGCATTTGACCAGCACCGCCAGTTCGAGCGGCGTCTCGGCGAGATGGAAGAGATCGAGCGAACCATCTTCGGCGTCGGCCTGAAACAGGCGATCGAGACAGAGCAGCGTCGCCAGCAGCGCCGCGATCCACAGGATCGCCGGTCCGATGCGGGCGAGGAGATTGGGGTCTGGCCCGACGGCGAAGGGCACGATCGCGACGAGCGTCAGGAAGAACACGACGCCCATCGCGCCGGAGCCGCCGATACGGCGCGCGACGCGCCATTCGCGCAGGAAAAGCGCGGCGAGCGGAGAACTCAATCTAGACTCCATGCTCTTACGGCATTCGAGCCAATTCCCCGGCCCCTTGCCTCTCCTCGCCCCGCTCTCGCGGGGAGAGGGGGCGGCAAGCGCGGCGCCGATGACCCCTCTCCCCGCTGGCGGCGAGAGGTAAGGTGAAGGGCGAGGGCAAGGAGCCGCGGAGAGCAACGCAGCATTATCCCGCGCTCCCTAGAGCCAATTCCTTCGCCTCTTCCAGTCCCAACGGCTCATGGGTCGCGGCGACGATCAGCCCGCCCTGCGCGCAATGTTCGCGCATGGCGGCGGCGAATTTATCGCGCGAAGCCCGATCCAACGCGGTCAGCGGCTCGTCGAGCAGCCATAGCGGCCGGAAGGCGACAAGGAGGCGCGCGAGCGCGGCGCGCCGTTTCTGACCCGCCGAGAGCACGCCGAGTGGCGCGCTAACGACATGGCTAAGGCCCACGACCCCGAGCGCGGCCTCGACCGTGCGGTTGCGCTGGTCGGGCGTTTGAGCGAGATAGGCCGACCAGAAATCGAGGTTCTCTTCGACGGTTAGCGCGGCCTTCATTCCATCGCTATGCGCAAGATAATGCGCCTGCTGCGGCAGCTCGGCCTCGGGCGGCCCGCCGGCAAGCCCAACCGAGCCCCCGGCGCGCGGCAGGAGTCCCGCCAGCGCCCGCAGGAGCGTTGATTTTCCGGCGCCGTTGGGCCCCGTAACGACCAGCGCCCGACCCGAGGAAAGCGAAAAGCTTAAGCGATCGAGAACCATGCGCCCGCCGCGCGACACGCTGAGATTCTCGACGCAAAGACGCATTGCGCCATCGACGGGCGGCTGAGCGGGTTGAGCGACATCGCGCGACATGCGCTTGGGGCATAGAGCTTTGCGATCGAATGCGCCAGCCTCCGCCCGGCGCCCGCCGTCCAGCGCAGAGCTTCGAACTCAAGTTAATTTCAGCTCTCTTTCAGCCGTCATGCCCGGCCTTGTGCGGGGCATCCACGCCGGTACATTGCGAAACGCATCGCGCTGAGACGGTATGTTCGGCTCATGTTCTCACATTTGCCTCGTGCCATCGCGTGGATGGTCGCGACAAGCGCGGCCATGACGCGGAAGATGACCCCTCGTTAACCTGGATTCGAAGCCCTGCCGGCCAACTGCCGCCGCTGGCGCAGACGGGGCGGGAATGATAAGCAGCCGGATCAATGCTTGGGCGCTCAGAGCCCGAGTTCTTCGCTCATCGCGCGCGGCGCGCCCGTGATTCAGGGACTGCGGAATAAGTGACGAAGCATAAGAGCCTAGAGGATTACGCGGCAAGGCGGTTCCGTTTCGCTGGCAACGCTTTGCTGGAGTTCAGCGATCCGTTCTTCGCCCAGATCGACAAGCTGCGGGCCGAATTCGAGGCGCAGGGCAAGCATTTCGTCAGCTTCGCCAATTACGACTATCTCGGCCTCGCGAATCACCCTCGCATTCGCGAGGAGGCGAAGCGCGAGATCGACGGCCTCGGCATCGGCGCGCTGGCCTCGCGGCTTGTCGGCGGCGAGCGCACGACGCATCGGCCGTTCGAGGCCGAGATCGCCGAATTCCTCGGCATGGAAAGCGCGCTGACGCTGGTCTCGGGCTATCTCTCCAATGTCACGACGATCGCCTGGCTGATGAGCGGCAAGCGCGACGCGATCTTCATCGATGAACTCGCCCATAACAGCATCGTCGCCGGCGCCGACGGCGCGCCGGCGCAGGTCGTCAAGTTCCGCCACAACGACTTCGATCATCTCGACCATCTGCTGGCGCGCCATCGCCAGGAATACCGCAACGTCCTCATCGTCGTGGAAGGCGTCTACAGCATGGACGGCGATACCGCCGACCTGCCGCGCCTGCTCGCGATCAAGGACAAATATCAGGTCTGGCTCTTGGTCGACGAAGCGCATTCGCTCGGCGTCTTGGGCGCGACAGGCCGCGGCCTCGCCGAACATCAGGGCGTCGATCCGGCGCGCATCGACCTCATCGTCGGCACCATGTCGAAGACTCTCGCCTCCTGCGGCGGCTATGTCTGCGGGAAGAAGCAGGTCATCGACTGGTTCCGCTATACGCTGCCCGGCTTCGTTTACAGCGTCGGCCTGTCGCCGGTCATTCTCGCCGCGGCCCGCACCGCGCTGCGGCTGATGCAGGAAGAGACCTGGCGCGTCGCCAAGCTCGCGGGCAACGCCGAACTCTTCCGAACCGTGGCGCATGAGGCGGGCTTCTCCACCGGGCCGGCGATCGGCCGCGGCGTCGTGCCGATCCTGTTCTCGAGCGACGTCGAGACGATGTGGGCGTCGCGGCATCTGCTGGAGAACGGCTATTACGTGCCGCCGGTGGTGCGCATCGGCGTGCCGAAGGATGGGCCAAGATTGCGCTTCTTCTTCTCCGCCAATCACAACGAAGCGGAGATCCGCGGCGTCATCCAGACGCTGCGCGACATGCCGCCGGTGACGGACGAGGCGCATCAGATCGTCGCCGCAGCGATGGCGGGCGGCTAGCGTGCTTTCAGACCAGACGGAATCGTCTGATCGATAAGAAATCGCGCCAAATTTTTAAGCTAGAGCAAGTTCTAATCGAAAAAGTCTGTAAACTTTTTCGGAACTTGCTCTAGGCGTCCGCCTCCCGCGTCACTTTGACGCTTTCGATTAAGGCCCCGCGGCCGCTAGGACTTGCATATGGCGCGGATCGAGATTCTTCCGGTCGATGGCCCCCTGCGCTTCGCGACCTTCTGCAGGCTGCCGCGGCTGCTCTACGCCGGCGCGCAAGGCTTTGCGCCGCCGCTCGACGTTGAGCGATGGAGCGTCTTCGCGCATAAGCTCAACCCGCATTACAAGCTCGTCGAGGAGCAAAAGTTTCTTGCCCGCCGCGATGGCCAATGGGTCGGGCGGATCATGGCGCAGGTCTATAAGCCCGAGATCACGCCGGTCGGCGCCTCTAATGCGCAATTCGGCGCGCTCGACGCCGTCGACGATATCGAGGTCGTGCGCGCGCTGACGCAAGCCGCTGAGGATTGGTTACGCGCCAGGGGCGCGGAGCGGATCAACGGCCCCTTCTCGCCGTCGGTCAACAAGGAGTGTGGTCTGCTCGTCGAGGGCTTTGACGCTACGCCGATGTTTTTCATGCCCTGGCATCCGCCCTATCTCTCGCGCCATATCGAGGCGCTGGGCTATGAGAAGGCGCAAGACCTCCTCTCCTATCGCTTCGAAATTTCGAGCGCGGACATCGACCAGCCGGCGCGCATTTCGACGCGCCGCGAATGGCGCAATCGCCTGAAGCTCAGGCCGTTGAACATGAAGGCCTTGAAGAAGGGCGAAACCGCGCTGATGGCGGAACTGTTCAACGATGGCTGGAGCGGCAATTGGGGCTTCGTGCCTTTCACCAAGGAAGAATTCGATTCCGACGCCGACGCGCTGCAATTTCTGGTGACCGAGGATTTCGGCATCGTCGTCGAACTCGACGGCGTGCCGCAGTCCTTCGCCGTCGCGCTTCCCAATCTCAACGAGATTCTCGCCGATCTCGACGGCCGCCTGCTGCCCTTCGGCTGGCTGCGCGCATTTAGGCGATACCGCTCGCATCAGTTCAAGTCGGCGCGGCTGCTGTTGCTCGGGACGCGAAAGACGCTGCAAAAAAGCGCGACCGGCGGCGCGATTTTCCTCGCGCTGATCGAGGAGATGCGGCGACGCTATGCAAAGTTCGCCGTTCCGCATCTTGAAGCCGGCTGGGTGTTGGAGAGCAACGCCGACATGCGCCGGCCGATTGAAATGTTCGGCGGCAAGGTCGACAAGATTCATCGCATCTATGAAAAGCGCCTCGCTGTCGGCGGCGGCGGCGAGGCCATGCGCACAGGCGACGGCGTCAGGGCGACTCAGCTACAGGAAGCAACGTCATGAACGGCATATCGGTCACGGCCAATGGCGCCGACCGCTCGCATGTCGAGCGGCGCAAGCTGATTCTGGAAAAATATCCGCAGGTGCGCGAGCTGTTCGGCAAGGATCCCATGACGTTCAAGATCACGGCGGCGATTTTCGCCGGTCAGCTTGTTATCGCCGCGATCTTAGGTTCGCTCGGCCTCTCCTATTGGTGGCTGTCGCTCGTGATGGCGATCTGCGTCGGCGCCTTCGCCAATCACGCCAATTTCGTCATCATCCACGACGCGATCCACAATTGCGTCTTCGACAGCCCGCTCGCCAATAAATGCACGGCGATCCTCGCCGATCTCCCCAACGCCTTTCCGACGGCGATGGGCTTTCGCTGCTACCACATCAAGCATCATTCGCATCTGTCCGCTTACGACTACGACGCCGACATTCCGAGCCGCTGGGAAGTCGAATGGGTGGGCAATAGCGCTTGGCGCAAGGCGGTGTGGATTTTCTTCTTTCCCGTCATTCAGCTCGCGCGCCTATCGCGGCTGAAAGGCACGGTGCCGATCTGGGGAACCTGGACCTATGTCAATATCGCCGTGATCGCCCTTTTCGATCTCTTCGTGCTGTTGGCGTTTGGGCCGAACGCCCTGCTCTATCTGTTCTTCTCCTTCTGGTTCTCGGTCGGCGGCCTGCATCCTTTAAGCGCGCGCTGGCTGCAGGAACATTTCGCCTTCGGCCCCGATCAGGGAACGTTCGACTATTACGGCCCGCTGAACACGCTCGCGCTCAACATCGGCTACCACAACGAGCATCATGATTTTCACGAGATTCCGTGGAACCGTTTGCCGGAACTGAAAGCGATGGCGCCGGAGTTTTATGACGATCTGCGCTGCCATCGCTCCTGGACGGCGCTGCTCGTCACATTCATCTTTGATCCGACCTATTCGCTGGGAACGCGGTCGGAAAATGTGACGCAGGCCGCGCGCGACGCGCAAGCCATGTCGCCGGCGGAGTAAGCCATGACGCAGGACGCAAGAACACAAGCGCTCGACGCTTCGCCCCGTCTCTTTGAAAGCGATCTTCTCGACAAGCTGTCGCGCGTGCATCATCTGACGCCTGTGATCGTCTACTGTCCGATCATTCTCGGCCTGTTGGTCTATTCCCTCACGCTCAATGGTCCGGCGCTCGTCTTGCTGGGCGTCGCCATCGGCTACATCGGCTGGACGCTCACTGAATATTTCGGCCACCGCTATCTCTTTCACACCGTGTTCGCGCTGCCTTTCGAGCTTGGGCCACGCTTTCAGTTTCTTATCCACGGCGTGCATCACATCTATCCCAACGACCCGTTGCGGCTGGTCATGCCGCCGCTACTCTCGGGTCCGATCATGCTGATCGCGCTCGTCTGCGCCCGCCTGATTTTTGGCGCGACATTCGCGTGGCCGGTGCTCGCCGGCTTCATCAGTGGCTATGTGATCTATGACTGCGTGCATTACTGGACCCATCACGGCCAGCCGAAAACGGAGTTCGGCCGCTTAGTGAAGCGCCTGCATATGCTGCATCATTTCCGCGACGCCGAGAAAGGCTTCGGCGTTCACGCGATCTGGTGGGACTACGTATTCGGCACGGCCTATCGCAAGGACGACACGCCGGGAACAAGGGCGGTGTAGCAGCGCCCCTACCTCCCCCTTGCGGGGAGATCGATCGCCGCAGGCGATCGGGAGGGGGTAATGGAAAACTCACCCCACCCGGCTTGCTTCGCAAGCCGCCCTCCCCGTCGAGGGGAGGGAAAACGCCCCTATCTGCGACAATCGCTGAATTTCACCCCTGCCCCGTCCGCGTAAACCACTCGTCCTCGGTGATCACCTCGATCCCGAACTCCGCGGCTTTCTTGAGCTTCGATCCCGCCCCGGGACCGGCGACGACGAGATCGGTCTTCTTCGACACCGACCCCGCGACATGCGCGCCGAATCGTTCGGCCTGCGCCTTGGCTTCGTCGCGCGTCAGGCGTTCGAGCGCGCCGGTGAAGACTACCGTCTTGCCGGCGACGGGCGATGTGGACGCCACCGCCGGCATCGGCTCCAGCGTGACTAGTTTCAGAAGCGCGTCGAGCTCGCGCTCATTGTGCAGTTCGGCGAAAAAATCGTGCAACGCCTCGGCGACGACCGGACCGACGCCGTCGATGCAATCGATGCGGGCGCGCGCCTCGCTGCCCAGCACCGCGGCGCTCGCCGTCTCGCGCAGTGATTCGAAATCGCCGAAATGTCGCGCGAGGCGGCGCGCATTGGTTTCCCCGACGTGCCGCACGCCTAGCGCATAGATGAAGCGATTGACCGGAATTCTTCGGCGCGCCTCGATCGCCGCAAAGAGATTGCGCACAGAAGTTTCGCCATAGCCCTCGCGCTCGGCGAGCCGCGGCGACATATGCGCTTCGCGCTCGGCCAGCGTGAAAATATCGGAAGCGGTCTTGACCATCCCTTCGTCGTAGAAAAATTCGATCTGCTTGTCGCCAAGGCCCTCTATGTCCATGGCGTTGCGCGAAGCGAAATGTTTTAGGCGCTCGATCGCCTGCGCCGGACAGACGAGCGATCCGGTACACCGGCGCACGACATCCGCTTCGCCGGTCTTCGCGTCGATCTCGCGTAGCGCCGCCGAACCGCAGCGGGGGCAGACATGCGGAAATTCGTAGGGCTTCGCGCCATGCGGACGCTTATCCGTCACGACCTCGACGATTTGGGGAATGACGTCGCCCGCTCGCTGCACGACGACGGTATCGCCAATACGAATATCCTTGCGTGCGATCTCGTCTTCATTGTGCAGCGTGGCGTTCTGCACGACGACGCCGCCGACGGTGACAGGCTCCAGCCTCGCAACCGGCGTCAGCGCGCCCGTGCGACCGACTTGAATCTCGATGTCGCGCAAAACTGTCGTGGCGCGCTCGGCAGGGAACTTGCGCGCGACGGCCCAGCGGGGGGCGCGCGAGACGAATCCGAGCCGCTCCTGCAGCGCGATGTCGTTCACCTTGTAAACGACGCCGTCGATGTCATAGCCGAGCGTCGCGCGTTGCGTCTCGATCGCGCGGTAATGCGCCAGCATGTCTTCGGCGTCCTCGCAGAGCATCGTCAAAGGATTGACCGGCAGCCCGTAACGGCGCAGCGCCTCAAGCACGCCCAGTTGTGTATTCGCGGGCAGCGCGCTTGTCTCGCCCCAGCCATAGGCGAAGAAATGCAGCGGCCTTGCAGCTGTGATCTTTGGATCGAGCTGCCGCAGAGAGCCGGCGGCGGCGTTGCGCGGATTGGCGAAGAGCGTTTTGCCAGCCTCCTTTTGGCGGGCATTGAGCGCGGCGAAATCCTTATGCGTCATATAGACTTCGCCGCGCACCTCAAACACGTCGGCATGATCCCCACGCAGAAGCTGCGGGATTTCCTCGACTGTTCGGATATTGGCGGTGACGTCTTCACCTTCATAGCCATCGCCGCGCGTCGCCGCCTGCACGAGACGGCCCCTCTCGTAGCGCAGCGAACAGGACAGCCCGTCGATCTTCGGCTCAAAAGTGAAGCGCAGCGCGCCGTCGCGCAGACCGAGAAAGCGGCGCACACGCGCGACAAAATCGTGGACTTCCTCGTCGCTGAAGACGTTGCCGAGCGAGAGCATCGGCACGGCGTGCTTCACCTTGGCGAATTTTTCGCTCGGGCGCGCGCCGACTTTCTTCGTCAGCGACTCCGCGGTCGCGAGGTCTGGAAAAGCTCTCTCCAACGCCTCGTAACGCAGACGCAGCGCGTCATATTCGGCGTCGGAGACGGTCGGCGCGTCGTCCTGATAATAGCGACGGTCATGCGCCGTTATTTCTTCATGCAGACGCGCATGTTCGGCGCGCGCTTCGAGCGGCGTCAATTCCTCGATGGAAGCAGGATGGGCGTGAGAAGGCTTTTTGGTCATGCGGCGAAACGGTTCGATGCGTCATGCAATTTCGGCTTGAACTGCTCGGGCGTCATTCCCGACGCGCGCAACGCGCGCGATCGGGAATCCAGAGCAACACCAGCGTTCCTGGATCGGCTCTGGATTCCCGGTCAGGCCTTCGGCCTGCCGGGAATGACAAGCCCAGCGAACAGATCAACGGGAATTTCATATCACTCGAAGCAAGGTTTCTAAACGTGCAGCTCCTCGAATTCTTCGCTCGCACTGACGGCGAAGTCGAAGCGTCACGCTCGAACCCCAGTCATTGGGCAGCGCCGCGACTACGCCGCTTCCGGTGCGGCCCCGACGAGGCGGCGGGCGTCCCGGGCGCTGATCGGGCGCCCGAAAGCATAGCCCTGCGCGTAGCCGCAGCCGAGCTGATAAAGCTCGATCGCGTCCCGCTCGGTCTCCGCGCCTTCGGCGACGACATCTAGGCCGAGATCCTGCGCCAGGGCGATGATCGAGCGCAGAATGATCGGGCGAGCGCCTTTGCCGGACTGCTTGATGAAGGACCGGTCGATCTTGACCGTGTCGAACGGCAAGCGCTGCAGATAGGCGAGCGACGAGTAGCCGGTGCCGAAATCGTCGAGCGCAAGACCCGCGCCGAGCTCCTTGATGCGCGTCAGCATCTGCGCCGCATATTCGGGATTCTCCATCACCAGGCTCTCGGTCAGTTCGAGCTTGAGGCTGCCTTTGGCGATATCGTTGCGCATCAGCACGCTCTTTACGTCGCGCAGAAGGTCGTGCCGCAAAAGCTGGCGCGACGAGAGATTGACGGAAGCGAAGATCGGCGGATCGACCGCAAGCGCGCGTTGCCAGGCCGCGAGTTCGCGCGCCGTGCGCTCCAGCGCGAGAAGCCCGAGATCGATGATCAGGCCCGTCTGCTCGGCGATGGGAATGAATTCGGAAGGCTCGAGCCGACCAAGGCGCGGGTGATCCCATCGCAGCAGCGCCTCGAAACCGGCGATGGTGCGGTCCTCGAGCCGGACAATCGGCTGGAAGAAAACCTTGATCTCGCTGCGCTCCAACGCCCGCCGCATATCGGCTTCAAGCGTCACGCGGTCCGAACGCTGCGCGCGCATGGCCGGGCGGAACACTTCGATGCGGTTGCCGCCCGAGCGTTTGGCGTGGCGCATCGCGATTTCAGCGTCCTCCAGCATTTCGGCGGCGCCGGGATGGGTCTGCGGGTCGTAGAGCGCGATGCCGATCGAGGCGAACAGTGCGATCTCGCGATCCGTGAAGCGCACCGGGGTCGATAGCGCGCGGCGCACCGAATCGGCGATCGAGATGACGTGGTCCACGTGCGTCTCGGAAACCAAAATGATGGCGAACGCGTCGCCGGACAGCCGCGCCAGCGTATCTTGAGGCTGCAGCAGCCTCGTGAGGCGATGCGCGACGGTCAAGAGAATGCTGTCGCCCATGGCCATGCCGACCTGCTCATTGATCTGTTTGAAGCGGTCGATATCGATCACGAGGATTGTCGGGCGCACGTCCTTTTCCATGCGCGCGAGAATCAGCGCGGCGTCCAGACGGTCGAAGAACAATTCACGGTTCGGCAGCCCCGTGAGATTGTCGTGCACGGCGTCGTGCAGCAGCCGCTCCTGAGCGTTGCGTTCGTCGGTCACGTCATTGAGCGTGCCGACAACCCGGATCACCTCGCCGTCGGGGCCGACCACAGGTCGCGCCCGCAGCCGGTAGCTGAGATAGTGGCTGTCAGCCGCGCGTAGGCGAAAAACTTGGTTAATGCGTCCGCGCCGCTGCTCGAGGATGGCGTCGAGACAGGCGCGATAGCGGTCCTGCTCAAAGGGATGCAGCAGGTCGAGCCATGAGGAGGCGGCGCCTTCAAGCCCGCCGCGGTCGAGTCCGAGCGCCGCTTCCGCTTCCGGACTGACATAGATGTGGTCGGACGGGACGTCCCAATCGAACACGATCTCATTGGCGCCGGTCAGCGCGAGGGCCTTGCGCTCGACGTCGCTGATCGCGCCATGCGACAGCCCGCCGGCGGCGAAGGCGTTTTGCATCACCGTGAAGCCGATCAGCATCACGATGAGCACGAGACCCCCAACGAGCGCGGGAGACACGAGGTCGTTGGTGATCCAGCCGGCGACCGCAAATCCGGCTGTCGCCACCCAGACGGCCAGCAGGAACCATGTCGGTATCAACATGATGGCGCGATCGAACCCATGCGTCGCGAGGTAGAGAATCAACACGAAGCCGACGACGGCGACCGTCGCGAGCGAGATGCGCGCAACGCCGGCCGCAACCGGCGCGTCGAACACCGCAAGGCCGACGAGGTCCAACAGGATCAAGAGCCACAGCGCCGCGACATGCCAGGCGCGCACATGCCAGCGGTTGAGGTTCAGATAGGCGAAGAGAAAAACGACGAGCGTGGCCGAGAGCACGGTCTCGGCGCCGGCGCGCCAGATGCTGTTGGCGTTGGCGTCGAAGCCGAAAATCTTGTCCCAGAAGCCGAAATCGATGCACACATAGGCCAGGACCGCCCAGGCGAGCGCCGCCGCCGCCGGAAAAATGACCGCGCCCTTCACCACGAAGACAATCGTCAGGAACAACGCGAGCAAGCCAGCGATGCCGATGACGATGCCCTTGTAGAGCGTGAGGCTCGTCACCTTATCCTTATAGGCCGAGGGCTCCCACAAGTAGAGCTGCGGCAAGTTGGGCGTGCGCAGCTCCGCGACATAGGTGACCGTCGTTCCGGGGTCGAGCGTCAGCCGGAAAATGTCAGCGTCCGAGGCGTCCACGGCTTCTGGCGCAAATCCCTGGCTCGCCGTAATCGCCGAGATGCGCGTCGAGCCGAGATCGGGCCAGATGACGCCCGAGCCCTGCAGACGGTAATGGGGCGCGACGATGAGGCGCTCGATCTGCTCGTCCGTGTCGTTGGTCAGCGCGAAAACGATCCAGTTGGGCTGGCTGCCCGCCTCCTTGGCGCCGACCTCGATGCGTCGAACGATGCCGTCCGAGCCAGGCGCGGTCGAAACCTGCAGCCGGTCGCCCTGCGAAGAATGGTTTTCGACCACATTGGTGAGATCGATCGCCCGCGCGCCTTGCGGCACTCTGACGGACTCCATGGCCACGGCCTGAGCGGATGCGACGAGCAAAAAGAGAGCGATCAGATATTTTGTCAGACGCACGAATTCTCTTCTCGAAGCCGCAAGCTCGGAAAACGCGTCTCGCGCCGCCGGGGGCGGGCGCCAAGCGCGTAGGCAGTCATCGCCAGACTCTGATGGGCAAGTGGTAGAGGCTTCCAGCCCTGCCCGCAAGCCGATTCGCCAAGCTTTGCAATAACGGTATGCTCCTTGCGTCGCTGCGCTTCTTGGCCGCGCTTGCGGAGCGCGGACGGCGCCAATATACGCTGCTTGAGAGCCACTGTCGCAATCTACAGGCGTATGGCGGTTTTTTCGCGGTCGGCCACCCACGAAATTCTGGGAAAAACGGGAACGGATTGGATGCGAAGCGCTCTCGGCGGCCCTCGCCTTCTGTTGCGCCGACTCCGCGAAATCAGCGCGGAACCGGTCAGCGCCCAGGCGCGGCTCGACAAGATCGTGGTGCAGATCGCCGCAAATATGGTCGCGGAAGTTTGTTCCGTTTATGTGCTACGCGTCGACCAACGCTTGGAGCTTTACGCCACAGAAGGCCTCAACCGCGAGGCCGTACATCTAACCACGATGCACGCGGGCGAGGGCCTTGTCGGCCTCATCGCGAAGAGCGCCGAACCTCTCGCGCTTTCGGAAGCCCAGGAGCATCCCGCATTCTCCTACAAGCCGGAGACGGGCGAAGAGGCCTATCACTCCTTCCTCGGCGTGCCGATTCTGCGCGGCGGCAACACGCTCGGCGTGCTCGTCGTGCAGAACCAGGTGCGCCGCGTGTATTCGGAAGAAGAGATCGAGGCGCTGCAGACGACCGCCATGCTGCTGGCCGAGCTCATCGCCTCCGGCGAATTGCAGGCGATCGAAGACCCGCGCGATCTTGCGCTCTATCGCCCGGCCTCGCTCAAGGGCGCGCCGATGGCGGAAGGCGTCGGTCTCGGCCATGTGCTGCTGCATGAGCCGCGCGTCGTCATCAAGCAGCTCGTCGCCGAAGACATGCCCACCGAACTCGCCCGGCTCGAACATGCGATCGACGCAATGCGTCAGTCGATCGACGAGCTCGTCGCGCATAGCGACCGCATCGCCGCCGGCGAGCCGCGCGAAATCCTCGAAACTGTGCGCATGGTCGCCTATGACCGCGGCTGGGTGCGCCGGCTACGTGAAGCGGTGATGACCGGCCTTACGGCGGAGGCGGCGGTCGAGCGGGTTCAAAACGACGCGCGCGCGCGCATGCAACGCCAGACCGACCCTTATCTGCGCGACCGCCTGCACGATCTCGACGACATCGCCAATCGACTGCTGCATCAGCTGACGGGTCAGAGCTATGTCGCCGATCGCGACAGCGTGCCGGAAAACGCCATCATCGTCGCGCGAACAATGGGGCCGGCGGCGCTGCTCGACTATGATCGCAGGCGGCTGCGCGGACTTGTGCTGGAGGAAGGCGGGCCGACGAGCCATGTCGCCATTGTCGCGCGGGCGCTCGGCGTCGCCACCGTGGGGCTTGTTCCCGGCCTCATCGACATCGTCGAAACCGGCGATCCAATCATCGTCGACGGCACGACCGGCGAAGTGCATGTTCGCCCGCAGCCCGACGTGCAGAGCGCCTATGCCGAAAAGGCCCGGCTGCGAGCGCGACGGCAGGAGCAATACGCGAAGCTTCGGGACGTGCCGGCGATCACCAAGGACGGCGTCGAGATCACGTTGCATATGAACGCCGGCCTCGCCATCGACATGCCGCATTTGCAGGAGACCGGCGCGCATTCGATCGGACTTTTTCGCACCGAGCTGCAATTCATGCTTGCGCCGCGCTTTCCGCGCATGGACGAGCAATATCGCTTTTACAAAGCCGTGCTCGACGGAGCGCCGGAGAAGGCGATCACGTTCCGCACGCTCGACATCGGCTCCGACAAGATTCTGCCGTATATGGCGAAGATCGAAGAGGAAAACCCGGCGCTCGGCTGGCGCGCGATCCGCATCGGCCTCGACAGGCCGGGCCTGTTGCGCATGCAACTGCGCGCAATGCTGAAGGCGGGCGCGGGTCGCGATCTGCGGATCATGTTTCCGATGATCGCCAATGTCGCCGAATTCGACGCGGCGAAGGCGATCGCGCTGCGCGAGCTCGGTCACATCACGCGCCACCGTCATCCGCCGCCAACCCGGCTGGAGCTCGGCGCCATGGTGGAAGTGCCGTCGCTGCTGTGGGAAATCGATCTCATCGCCGAGCGCGCGGACTTCCTGTCGGTCGGCTCCAACGACCTGGTGCAATACATGTACGCGGCGGATCGAGACAATACGCGCGTTTCGAAACGCTATGACAATCTCTCCCGGCCGGTGCTGCGCGCGCTCGAGCGCATCGTCGCGGCCGGCGTGCGGCACAACGCGCCGGTGACCCTGTGCGGCGAAATGGGCGGCCGCCCGCTCGAGGCGCTGGCGTTGCTCGCCATCGGCTACCGATCGCTGTCAATGGCGGCTTCGGCCATCGGTCCGGTCAAAACAATGATCCTCAATCTCAATCTCGAAGAAGCAGAGGTTTTTCTCGCCTCGCTGCTCGCATCCGATGACGGCAGCGCTTCGGTGCGCGAGCAATTGCGCGATTATGCGATCGCGCGCGGCGTGCCCCTGTAGCGGGCCTCTCTTTCTTCACGCCGTCGCCGTCACTATTTCTCAAAGAAAAAATCATCCCATGTTCGCTCAAGACAAGCTCGACCTCATTCTGCGCCGCTATGACGAGATCGGCGACAAGCTAGCCGTCGGCGCCGACGGACAGGCGTTCGTCGCCCTGTCGCGCGAGCGCGCCGCGCTCGACGAGGTCGTCGACAGGATTCGCGCCTATCGCGCGGCGCAAAAAGAATCCGACGAGGTTTCCGTCATGCTCGCGGACGCCTCGCTCGACGCAGAAATGCGCGCGCTGGCGGAGAGCGAGACGGAGGCGGCGCGCGAACGCCTCACGGCGGCAGAAAGCGCGCTAAAAATGGCGCTGCTCCCCAAGGATGAGGCGGACGAAAAGGGCGTGATTCTTGAAGTCCGCGCCGGCACAGGGGGCGACGAGGCGGCGCTTTTCGCCGGCGATCTCTTCCGCGCCTATCAGAAATATGCGGCGCTCAAGGGCTGGCGCATCGAGATCGTGTCTGAAAGCGCCGGCGCGCTCGGCGGCTTCAAGGAAATCGTCGCCGAAATCGTCGGTCGCGGCGTTTATGGCCGGCTGAAATTCGAGTCGGGCGTGCATCGCGTCCAGCGCGTGCCGGAAACCGAGACGCAGGGCCGCATCCACACGTCGGCGGCGACAGTGGCTGTGCTGCCCCAGGCCGAGGACGTCGACGTCGCCATCGACGACAAGGATTTGCAGATCGATACAATGCGCTCGCAAGGCGCCGGCGGCCAGCATGTCAATAAGACCGAGTCGGCCATCCGCATTACCCATATTCCGTCGGGCATCGTGGTGATGATGCAGGAGGAGCGCTCGCAGCATCGCAACAAGGCCAAGGCGATGAATGTTCTCCGGTCGCGTCTTTACGACGCCGAGCGCCAGCGACTCGACAAGGAACGTTCGGATGACCGCAAGCAGCAGGTTGGCTCAGGCGACCGCTCCGAGCGAATCCGCACGTATAATTTCCCCCAGGGGCGCGTCACCGACCATCGCATCAATCTCACGCTCTATAAGCTCGACCGGGTGATGGAGGGCGAGTTCGATGAAATCATCGACGCGCTGACAACCGACCGTCAGCAAA
This sequence comes from Methylocystis sp., assembly GCF_021731785.1. Lineage (GTDB taxonomy): Bacteria > Pseudomonadota > Alphaproteobacteria > Rhizobiales > Beijerinckiaceae > Methylocystis. The sequence continues at coordinate 377 of NZ_JAKFWS010000030.1, read as the reverse complement.
AACTGCTCGCGCAAACTGAGGCGTAATGGCGCCGCAAGTGGCGTTCCCGACGCGGCCGAAGCGCGCGATCTTGCAACTGTGCGTTAACGTAATCGCAGACGTCAGATCGCGCCCTGTGCGCCGACGCACGACCGTTGCGCCGAACGCTCTCTAGTGCTCAGATTCCTTGAATCCGCTCATATGCGGTGGATTCCGTCGGAGCACTGCTGCGTTTATACACTTGTTCAGCGATTTGCTGAACGAGATAGGTTGATCATGGCGGCTCCACGTCGAGTGATCGAGTTGGCGTTTACGGAGAGCGACCTGGCGGAGTTAATGAGGCTTGCGCGTTCGCGGACAGAACCGGCGAGCCGGGTCGAACGCGCGCGGATGCTCCT
>NZ_JAKFWS010000121.1 GCF_021731785.1 Methylocystis sp. | reverse complement strand
GTCGAGGCGGTGCGCTGATCCCGTGGGGCGGAGGGACGCGATCCGCGTTTTGCCCATCGACGGGTGATCTTGTTCTTCTGACCGATGCGCGCTTCATCCGCGAACCAGATTTCTATGTTGCGCGCATCGACGCATTTTTCCCGGGCGATTTCCTCCAGGCGTGCGGGGAAGTTTTTTTGAATTCCTCGATGGCGCCTTCACGCTGCGCGTGATGGCGGGGGCGCGCGGAGAGCTTGCGATATCCCATTTTTCGGAGCTCGCGGCTCATCGTCGTTTCGGAGACAGAGATGCGGAACTCTTCCGAGAGCCATTGGCAAAGGTCAACGATCCGCCAACGCACGACGCCATGGATCGCGGGTGTGGGTCCGTCATCGACCATGCGCCGGAGCGCCGTGCGATGCTCATCCTTCATGAGCGACGGCTGGCCAGGCGCCTTGCGATCGAGGAGGCCGTTCGGGCCATGTGCGTTGAAGCGCAACACCCAGTCGCGGACAATCTGAAGCGTCACACCACCAATCTTTGCCGCCTCGCTGCGCGCTCCGCCATCATAGATTGTCGCCAGAGCGAGAAGCCGGCGCGCTTGTGGTGCGTCTTTCGAGCCTCGCGCCAACACCCGAAGCCGCTCGGCATCGAAATCTTCACGCAATCGCACCGCTGCCGCCATGACGAACCTCCCTCGGTTCGCCAATAAGAATCAGACATTTGCCGATTCGGGAATCCGAGGTGAGTCAGACTCACGGCAGGTTGGTATTAGACGTGCTTAGGGATGCTCAGGAGCCAATGGCGACGCGCGACATTGCGCGGGCCATCTTGGCGGTGAATGAGCAAGACGCGCGAGATAGGCGACTTCTGACCGAACATACGCGGCGAGTGAGCAAGGCGTTGCGCATCCTTAAAGAGCAAGACGCAGTTTCCAGCATTTTTGACAGCGCTCGGAACCTTCGATGGCAAAAAGCTCCAATATCTAAAAAAACCACGTTTACGTAGGCGCACGGCCCTTGTCTTGGCGATTTGCGCACCTACATCCACCTTCAATCCTAACGAAGGAGATATAGATGCGATCAGTTACGCTGACCTCTGGTGAAATCTCTGTGTTGATGAAGCAAGACCCGTCGAGGAAAAATCGTGGCGGGTGGCAACTCCTTATCGTTACACTTCAGGAAAAATTGGATGCGGCGACAGGGGCAATTTTTCTTGACCGAAAAGACCTTGAGCGCATTCCAAGGTATGCCTTTGATTACAAGAATGGCGGCTGGGAGAGCTATCTAAAAGCAGTCTTCGGTCGGACGCTTGGACCAAAGCTCGGGAGGCCGTAACGGGCGTCGCCGCACGTTACGGCCGATCGACGACTAATGGCTGGCGGGTAGGCGCTTAAAAATCGACACGCCGCGGAACCGATGGTTTGTGCTCTTCCACATGCCAATCGTGGCTTCAAGTGCGAAAGAGTCCTTGCGATACATAGGAAGGACTTGATCTAGCCAAACTACATGCGCGCCCTCCGGCAACCGCTGTAGGGCGCGCATGACTGTGTTTCGCTTAACCATGCTTGTCCCGTAGTGCTCGCAATCCTCGACGCTGTAAGGCGGATCGGCTAGCACAAGATCATATTTTTTGAGGGGAACGATTTCGAGCTTTTGCGCGTCGTCAACGTAAGTTGGGTTTAGCGCTGGATTGATGTCAACTGTATCGCCGGGAAAAACGTTTAAATCCACCTTGCCACTGAAAAGGTGCAATATTTTTTTCTTTTCCGGGAACAACGCCTTAACTCGCTTCAAATATCCGGCCGGATAGCCGCCGTAATATTCAGATTTAACGCGGTAGTCGTTTCCCATAATCCAGGTTCCGACCACGCGGCCGTCTTCGGAGGCAAAGAGGCTTCGCGGGAAGCCTGTCTTTGCTACATAGTTATCAATTCTGTGACCCCATTGCATAGCTTTGCTCCGAATTCCAACTCGGAGTTTTTGCCATAAATCGGCCTCCAGTACAAGCTTTAGTTAATTCAATGGTTTATGGAGTATAACTGCTTCGTCCCTCGCATCATCCCATCCGTCGAACCATGCCTCCCAAAAGGTTGTCCCGTAGTGCAAGTCTTCGTAAGGGTTTTGCTGACGCTCGATACCGTTTTCATAATCGCAGTGCCCGCGCAGATAAGGGTCGTTGTCGTTCGCCTCAACAAACATCCTGACCTCGCCAATTGGTTAGTTGCTGCGCTGCCAGTATCCGCGCCACTGGCGCGACATCGGGTGCGCAAGCGCCGCATTCGCAGCTATCAGGTATTGCTCGCCATTCGAGACTCGGCGGTGATCTTCGCGCCAAGCCATCTCCCGGCTGTAGGCCGCGAGATACGGGCCAGACAGATGATGGAAGTGGCCAGCTTCGGCGCGGCGGATGCGGGAGAAGAAGCTTTCCGCCTGATTCGTGCAAGCCTCGCCGTCGCTGTACGCGTGCTGATGGTTGATGCGCTTCGTCAGGAAGATCGCGTGAAGCTTGTCCCAATGCGCAGCTTCGTCCGCGTGAACGGTCGCATCAGGCGCCACGCGCTCGGCAATCGTCTCGACCGACTCGCCTTCCGATTTGAAGACGAAGGGGAGCGTGCGGCCATTGCGCTCGCGCATAACGACGACGACGCGCCGCGTGCCGGTCTGATTTTCAGCCTTGCGGCGATCAACGCGGTTTTCCTTGTAGTTCGCGGGGCGCACGTGGCCGCCGATGTAGCATCCATCCACTTCCACTTCGCCGGCAAGGTTGAGCGTCTCGACTTCGGCGGCGAGGGCTTCGCGGATTTTATGCGCAAGGACGAAGGCTGTTTTGTATTGCACGTCGAGATCGCGCGACAGCGCCAGCGCGTTCTTGCCTTTGACTTCATTGACGAAGATCGTAATCGCCAGGAGGTAATCGCGGACGGGAAGTTTGCGATCGGCAAAGATCGTCCCGGAAGTGACGCTAAACTGATGATCGCAGCCCTTGCACATGAAGGCCGGACGGCACTTAAGCGCATAGACGCCCATGCAGCCGCAGCGCGGGCAAACCGGCTGGCCTTCGGTCGACGCCCAGCGGACAAGGCGGAAGGCGTCGCGGGCTTCTTCGTCCGTCATGCGCGCGACCTTCGCCAGCGAGAGCGAGCGGGCGGCGGCGGAAAGGAGGAAGTGCTGAGCCATTTGCGTCTGTCCAACGAATTTCGTTAGACATGACGATAAACGTTAGCATTTAGGTGTCAATAACGTTTTTCGTTCGCCTTGACGATTTTGTGCTTTGGCGCTATCCCTGTCGCATGACGCCAGCACAGTGCCGCGCAGCTCGCGGATTTCTCGATATTTCTCAAGACGATCTTGCGACAGCCGCGAAGGTCGGGCTTTCAACGATCCGCAATTTTGAGAAAGGCCGGAGCGTTCCGATTGGGAATAATCTAGTGGCAATCCAAGCTGTTCTTGAGGGGCGCGGGATTCGGTTCCAAGATGACGACGAAGCATCTGGCGTCCTCTTGCTGAAAGGCGCTGCAGCGCCGACATGACTCTGGTACACTGAAAAAGTGGAGACGGGGGGAGTCGAACCCCAAGGGGAGAGCCTGCAAATGCTTCCTTGGCCCGGCCAACCGTCCCCATAGAGGCTCAGACGCTAAGCGTCTGAGCCTTCAACCATCAGCCTTAATTCAAGCTGAGGCGGTTCCCTGTTGAACGCGCGCCTGTACTGACGCCAAAAATCAGCCTTCGTGTCGGAGAGCCTGAAAAGCAGCGTCATGTTAGCCACCAACTTCTCGACGTGTGGGCGGCCTATCTCGCTTGTAAGCAGTTCTTGCATCCGGCGTCGCCGCTGCCATTTTTTATTTGGCGGGTTTTTGCGATCGAGCTCATCAAGAACCCCGGGCGGCAGATTTTCGTAGATGATTTGCCTAATGAGCTTTCCGGCGTACCTTGGGCCAAGAGGCCCCTTCCAAGAGACGCCGTCCGTTGGCCACGGCCAATCCCACACTCGAAACATTTCCTTGAAAAACTCAATCGGGATGCGTTCCGTTATGGGTAAGTACACCGGCGACACATACGCGGCCAAAATCCTTTGAAGTTCATCTCGTTCTCTGACTTCTTGATAGCCGGTAGCTTCGTCAACGAGGCCGATGATGCCGACCTTAGATAGCGCCTTTAGTAGGATCTCAGCCTGGTTGGCGACGGGCAGTTGTCGAGCGTTCAGCACACCCGCGTTGCGCGCCTTTACATACGTTTCGCAAACGAGCGGTAGAAGCTCAGCGCGATATCCGAGAGTTCGTTGGCCGCGTTTGCTGACGTATTCGACGGGCTCTAGTACGTCCTCCAGCTCTTTGGTGACGAACTCAGCCAAATTGTTAGCTTCGATAAAGTTCGGGCGCTCAGTACGTTTGTAAGTCCCTTTCCAAGGTCGTCCCAAAGCCGTCAAAATGGCGCGGCTGATGAGCACCCTTCGTTTGTCTTTAAGGACCGGCATTGGGCGGTAGACGCACCCAAATGCTTGCTTGACCGCGATCACAACGCCTTGGTGAAATTGGCTTTTAGCTTCCTTGCATCAGCTACATAATACCGCGAAAATGGTTTGAAGTGCCGCCGAGAAAAAGCGGCATGCCCATCAAGGCCAGTCCTCTGTTGTAAACATCGAAGAGCGCGGCGTATTCGAGGGCGAACAGCGCCGTCATCCAATTCAGCTCGCCATTGTCGATGGCAAGGCTCGCCTGCAGACAGGCGACGTTCGGCGGCGCGCGCGCCAAGAGCGTCGCCGCGTGGCGCAACTGGCGCGGCTCGGGCAGGTCTTCCGCGTCAAACACGGCGACCAGCGATCCACGGGCGAGCGGCATGGCGACATTGAGGGCGCGCGGCTTGGTGCGCGGAGCGCCCTCGGGCGCCACCACGATCTCGTGGGGCGCGCGTGGCGGGTGCGCCCGCAACGCCGCCGCCGTCGCTTCATCGTCGGCTTCGATCACGAATTTCACGTCAAGCTTGGCTCTCGGATAATCCAGACGGTCGAGCGCACGGGTGAGTTGACGAACGACGGCGGCTTCCTGATAGAGCGCAAGCACGATCGTATAGACTGGCAGCCGGGCGTCGGCTTCGAGCGGTTCAGCGTCGGCGCTTTCCCGGAAACTCGCCGCACAGGCGAAAAGCCTTAAAAACACGCCGCAAAAAAACATTCCCGCAAGCAGCAGGGCCGACGCAAGGCGCAGCGGGAAAAAGGGCGCGTAGAGGCTCGCCGCGAGCGCGATCAGCGTAACGAGCAGCAGTCCCACCTGTCCGCGCTGTAGGCCGCCGCGCGCGCAGAGCTCGCTGTCGACGCGTTCAGCCAGAAAGGCTGCGTTGCGGGCGGCGTTGGCGGGATCGGCTCGTCGCACCGCCTCCAGGAACCGCGTTCGGGTGGTGATGGCGAAAAGCGGCCGCCCTCTCGCCACGCGCCGCACGCTCATCAATCGAAAGACGCCGCTGCCGCTCGGCGCCAGCAGCCAAAGATAGCCGCGCGACGCGTCGCGAATCCGCGCATAGCCGCATTCGACCGTCGCCACGCCCGGCGCAACGACATCGACGGGAGTGTCGATGAAGTCGACGTCGAGATGCTTGGCCAGCGCCCGATAGAAGACATCCTCCGGGACGAGTCCCTCGGCGAGCAGCGCCTGGTCCGCGCAGACGCCTTGACGGCGCGCCGTCGCCGCGGCGAATTGCAACGCCTGCTCCGGCACGCCGTGACCGGCAAGAAAGGCGATTTCGACGGGAATGGATGGCGGCGCGGCGGCGCGCAGCGGCGGCGGTCGGCGAACGGCGTGGGAGTCGGCGAACGCCCGGCGGCTGACCGGCTGACGAAGATCGTCCTTGATCGGCGAAGTGTTGGAGGCGACACTATCGATCGGAACGAAACTCATGCAATAATTCCGGCGCGCGCAAGCAGCCTTCGAACGACTATCGATCTCCAGCAGAGGCCACGCAATAACTTTATGCGCCGTATCAATAAGCCGCCCAGATTCGCTTGCCTCGCGTCGCTGCGCGCGGCGCTCGCAGCGCTGGTAATTTCGTCCTGCCTGGCGACCGCAAGCGCTGACGGCGACCCGCCCGCGCCAACGCCGCACGCCGCGATCGCGCCGTCCTTCTGGGACCCCAACCGCTCCCCGGAAAAGCCAGATCTCTCCGGTTTGCGACAGATCCGGTTTCTCACCGAGGACGACTATCCGCCGTTCAATTTCCTGCTTCCGGACGGGCAGGTCGCGGGTTTCAACGTCGATCTCGCTCGGGCGATCTGCGTCGAACTGGACCTCGCCTGCACGATCCAGAGACGCCGGTGGGATCTGCTGATTCCCGCGCTGAACGACAATAGCGGCGACGCCGTCATCGCGTCGCTCGCGATCAACGACGAAACTCGAAAACAGGTTGATTTTTCTGGACCTTACATGATGACGCCGGGCCGGTTCGCGGTGCAGGCCGATACGACCCTGAAATCCGCGTCCCCCGCCGCTTTCGCCGACCGGCCGATCGCTGTGGTCGCTGGTTCGCGGCACGAGGCTTTTCTCAAAACCTTTTATCCGAATTCGACATTGACGACGTTTGAAACGCCTGCCTTGGCGCGCAACGCGCTAAAAAACGGCCGCGTTCAGGCGTTTTTCGGCGACGCGATCTCTCTGTCTTACTGGCTGAACGGCGCAGAAGCCGCCGGGTGCTGCGTCTTTCGAGACGGACCCTTCACCGATCCGAAATATTTTGGCGAGGGCATCGGCATCGCCGTAAAAAGAGGCAACGCGCCGCTGCGCCGCGCCCTCGACTATGCGCTGGCCCGGCTCGCCCAACGCGGCGTCTTCGCCGAGCTTTATTTGAAATATTTCCCCGTCGGGCCGTTCTGAACCGCGCGGCCCAGCAAGTGAGCGATGGCGCTGCACGCTTTTCTTATCGCGTCGTCGAGCTGATCGCGCTTCTCGACGACGCTTGACTCCCCGCCGCGCAGCGCCTTCTCATAGGCCTCCGCCGCATTTCCCACCTCAAATGCGCCGACCGCCCGCGCCGAGCCCTTGATGGTATGCGCGAGAGCGATGCGCCATTCGCCGTCGCAGAGCGCGGCGGGCGCGCGCAAACGCTCGGCAAATTGCGCCGCCTGCGCGTCAAAAAGCGCCAACAGCTCCCGTTCGAGATCATGGTCGCCGAAGGTCTGGCGGGAGAGATGAACGAGGTCGATCGGCGATTCCGCCTGCCCGTCCAAAAACGGCTGCGGCTGAGCTTCGCAGTTCAGAAAGGCTGATTCCGCGAGTTTCGCCATCCCCATTCCCTGTTCTCCTTGATATTTATCGCAAAGCGCGATTCTAGGAAGCCTGCGAGGAAAGCGCGCCAGCCGGCGCTCGTCCCCAGACTGGCGCTTCTAACCTGAAGGACGCGTTAACGAAGTTTCCCGATACGCGCCGCGCACATGTTTCAATTGCCCGGAATGGGCTGTAAAGTTTGGTTAATCTTTATTCAACGGCGGCCGCCACGCGGCGGGCCGTGGAATTGGCCGGACCGCACGCGTCTGCGCCGGCTGGAGAGGGCGAATGGCGACATCGGGAAAAATCCAGGACGCGGCGTCCGCCGCTCTGACGGCGGTCGAGGAGGCGCTGGACATCGGCGCAGCGCCGGACGCCGCAGCGGACGAGGCGGACGGCCGATCGGGCCCGCCCCCGAGCTCCAGAGCGGACGCGCATGCCGCTGATCAACGCAGGCCGTCGCCCGGTTACGGCGAGCCGCAGAACCGTGATCAGGCGCCGCACGGAGGCATCGCCCCCGCCTTTGCGCCAGCGAACGATGATCGTCGCACAGTCGGCGAGTTGCGGCAGGCGCTGCAGATCAAGCCAAACCGCTCGATCATGGCCCTCACCCTCGCCTCGATGGCGCTTTGGGCGGCGTGCTGGGTCCTGTACGTCTATTTCCATCAAGGAGAAATCCTCGACGGCGACGTGTTGACGCTCGCGCCGAAGCCGGTCCTGACGCTCGCGGCGCTCATCGCGCCCCTCGTCTTTCTCTTTCTCACCGGATTGATGGCGCGCCGCGCCCACGAGATGCGGCTCATCGCCAATTCCATGACCGAAGTGGCTATTCGGCTCATCGAGCCTGAAACGGTGGCCACCGAGCAGGTCGTCTCGCTTTCACAGGCGATTCGACGTGAAGCCGCCTCAATGGGCGACGGCATCGAGCGCGCGCTGGCGCGCGCCGGCGAGCTTGAAGTGATCGTGCGCACCGAGGTCACCAACCTCGAACGCTCTTACACCGACAATGAGCGGCGCATTCGGCTGCTCATCGACGAACTGACGCGCGAACGCGAGGCCATCGTCGTCAACGCCGACAACGCGCGGACGGCGCTCTTTGGCGCGCGCGAAACGCTTTCTCAGGAGCTCGCGACGACGTCGGTCCATCTCGCCGAAGCGGTGAGCCAGGCGGGAGCGCGCGTCGCCTCCTCGCTCGGATCCAAAGGCGAAGAGATCCGGCTCGCGCTTGATGAGGCGGGCGACGCCTTTGAGTCCACTTTGGCCAGTCACGGCGAAAGAGTGCTGATCGCTCTCAGCCAGACCGGCGACGAAGTCGCGCTGAAAGTCACCGGCGCGAGCGACGACGTCAGCCGCCGCTTCGCCGACGGAGTCGAGGAGGTCGGCCGCAAGATGGAAGCCGCCGGCCAAGCGATTGCGAGCGATTTCGACGCGCGCGGCGCCGAAGTGCTCGAACGATTGGAAGCGATCGGCGCAGGCCTTTCGGAGGCGGTGGGCGGCCAGGGAGAGCGGATCGTCGCGCAGCTCGCCGAGACCGGCGGCGCGATTCGCGAAGCGATTGAAACGCAAGGCGGCGCGTTTGAGCGCTCGCTCGCCGAAACTCAGGAACGCCTTACGACCAGCGTCACAGAACATGTCGAAAGCGCCAAAGCGACGTTCGAAACGGCGGAAACCCGAATTGTTGGCCTGCTCGAAGACACGCATCAGAAGGCTCAAAGCGAATTCGAGCTGCGCAGCCAAGCGCTTCATGACACGATCTCGCTCAGCTTGAACCAGGGTTCGGCGCATCTCGTCGAACAGGTCGACGCCTTACAGGCGCGTTTCGTCGCCGTCGCCAGCGAAGCTGTGTCGGCCATCGGCCAACACGGCGATCGAATCAATGAAACGCTCGCCGATAATTTCCAGGCCTTCGAACATACGGTGCTCGGCCGCGGCGGCGAGATGGCGGAGAGGATCGCCGAACGTGGGCTGCAGATCGAGACGACTCTTGCAGAGCGGCTCGCGGCCTTTGAAGAGGCCGTCGTGCGCAACAGTTCGGAAGCGGCCATGCGCGTCGCCGAACATGGCGACCGCGTCAGCTCCGTCATTTCGGACGGCCTCGCCGCCTTTGAGGACACGTTCGCGCGCCATGGAGAGGATGTCGTCTCGCGCGTCGCCGAACATGGCGAGCGGGCGGCGACGACCGTCGCGACGCAGCTCGCTGCGTTCGAAAGCGCCGTTGCGCAGCGCAGCGGGGAAATCGCGCAGAGCATCGGCGAACACAGCCAACGCGCCACGACGGCGATCTCGACGCAGCTCGCCGCATTCGAAGAGTCCGTCAATGGCCGCAGCGGCGAAATCGCCGAACGGGTCAGCGAACAGGGCGAGCGGGCGACCGCGACATTGTCGTCCCAACTCGCAGCGTTTGAGGAAGCGGTCACGCAGCACAGCGATGAAGTCGCGGCGCGGGTGAGCGAACATAGTGAACGCGCCACGTCCACCATCGCGACCCGGCTCGCCGCCTTCGAGGAAGCGGTCGTGCGCCACAGCGACGACGTCGCCCTTCGCGTGGGCGAGCAAAGCGAGCGGGCGACGTCGACGCTCGCGGCGCAACTCGCCGCCTTTGAGAACACCATCATCCGCCACGGCGATGAGGTCGCCGAGCGCGTCGGAGAGCGCGGAGAGCGCGCCGCATCGGCGCTCTCCGCCCAGCTCGCCGCTTTCGGAGACGCAGTCACGCAGCATAGCGAGGAAATCGCCCAGCGCGTCAGCGAACACGGAGCCCGCGCGACGGCGGCCTTTTCAGAAGGTCTTTCGACGTTCGAAGACGTCGTCGCGCGCCAGGGCGAAGAATTGGCCGCTCGGGTCGCCGCCCGCACAGAGCGCGCCGCCGCAGAACTTGGCGACAAGCTTGCCGCCTTCGAAGACAGCCTCGGCCGCAACAGTGGACAGGTCAATGAGGCTGTCTCGCAAAGTCTTGAGGCCATCGAGGACGTGCTCGTGCGGCAGGGCGGCGAGCTCGCTCAACGTTTGGCCGCGCGCGCCGATAGCGCCGAATTCGGCCTTTCAGAAAAGCTCGGCTCTTTCGAAGAGGCCGTAAAGCGTCATAGTGAAAGCGTGGCGTCGGTTGTCGGCGAACATGCGACTCGCGTCGATGAACTGCTCGGCGAGCGGCTCAACGCGCTCGAGGCGGCGGGAATGCTCGTCGCCAAAACAATGGAGACGACGCGCGAGCTCGCGCTGCAGGAATTCGAGGCGCACGGCGCAGCCTTGCGCGACAAGCTTCGCCAAAGCGTCGCCGACGCCTCGTCAACTCTCGCCGAAAACGCCGAAACGATGCATGAGCGCTTCGCAACCGCGGCGAGCGACGCCGTTCTGGCGATCGCGACCCAAGGCGAGCGGCTTCATGAACTGCTGAACGACCGGCTCGGCTCCTTCGAAGACGCCGTCTTGTCCGAAAGCAAAGAAGTGGTGACCTCGCTGGCCAAACAGGGCGAGCGCATTGCGGTGACGCTCCGCGAGCAGCTGACGCAATTTGAGAATGCGCTGCTGCGCGACGGCGGCGCGGTCGCCGACCGGGTCGGCGCACATGCCGAACGCCTCAGCGCCGAACTCGCACAGCGATTCGCCGTCGTCGAAGACGTGATCGGCAACCAGGGGACGCAGCTGGTCGAGGATCTGACGACGCGGACGACCGACGCGGCCGCGCGCCTCGACGCGCAGGCGCAGCAGATTTCGCATCAGCTTGACGACCGGTTGCAGTCGCTCGATCAAACGCTGCGCACGGAGGGCGGCGCTCTCGTCGACCGACTGTCGGCGCAAGTCGAGGACTACAACGCCCGTATCGGCGACAATTCCCGCCACTTCGCCGACGAGATCGACGCGAGACTGGCCGCAATCGACGACATGATCGAGAGCAAGGGCGGCCATCTCGTCGAAAGGCTCGGCGTGCGCGCAATCGACATCGCTTCGACGATGTCGAATAAGATCGACGCCTTCGAGAGCGTCGCCAGCGCGCGAACAATGGAAGCCGCGGAGCGCATCGACCAGTTGGTCGGACGCGTTGACGCTGGCGTCGGGATAGGCGGCGAGATGCTTCAAGAGGCGCTCTCCAATCACGCAGCGGAAGTCGCACGCGTGCTGGAAGACGGCGGGCGCCAAGTCATGCAGGCTTTGGACGCAAAGATCAAAGACGTCGACTGGATTCTCCTGTCGCGATCGAGCGAACTCGCCCAGGCTTTGGCGTCGAGGACTGAGCAGATCAACGAAACCCTGGGGGGCCAAGCCAAGGCGCTGGAGTCGATCCTCGACAATCGCATCGATCTTCTCGAGACCAATGTCGTCAGCCGGCTCAGCGCGGTCTCTTCGGAGCTTGACGAAAGAGGCCGGCTGGTCGTGGACACGGTCAGCGCGCGGCTGCACGACATCAAAGAGATTCTGGCCGACGCGCGGCACGAATTCGATACGACGCTGCACGCGCGCGCCGGCGATCTCGGCCAGTCGCTCGCCGAACGAGTCGCCGAGATCAGCGGAACGCTCGACGCGCGACTGACGCAAATGCACTCGGTGCTCGATGAGCGGAGCGGGGCTGTCGCTCAGGAATTGACCGCGATTGCCGATCTGGCGGCGACCGCCGTCGATAACGCCGGCGACGCCCTTGTCTCGCGCCTCGGCGCGAAGCGCGACGAGTTGACGGACACGCTCATCGCTTCGCGCGAGGCGCTGGCGTTGACGCTGGAAACCAGCGCGCAGAACTCGATCGCGACTCTGCTGGCGACGAACGAGAAGATTCGCGCGGAGCTGCCCATCCTGCTCGACGGGCTCGGCCAGACCAACGCCTCGCTGCACGCGATGGTCGACGAGACTGGCGGCAATCTTGCCACGCTTGAACACGAGCTTGGCAAGCGGCTCGCCGAGTTCCGTGGAGCGGTTAACGAAGCCTCCGCGCAGGTCGAGCACGTCGCCGCGACGACGGGCGACACGATGCGCGACGCCAACGCCCTCGTTGAGGCGCTCGACGAAAGACAGCACGCGCTGGCGCAGAGCGCCGAGAGACTGGCGCAAAGCCAGCAGGCGCTCGACGCGACGATGCGCGCCCGCCATCACTCGCTCGAAGAACTGACGACGGTCATCGATGGCCGGCGCGCCGAACTCGAAAGCGCCATGGCGCAATTCAGCGAGCTGATGGACCGCTCGTTCCACTCTATCGAAGCGCGGTCACGCGAGCTTGGCGGAGCGCTGAGCGAAACTTCCAGGCAGGCCGCAGATCTGATCGAAGCGCGATTCGCGTCGGTGCGCGCCGCTGCGGAAGGCGAGCGCGAGCAGACCTCCGAGGCGCTGCACTCCGCCTTCACGCAAGCCAACGAAGAAATTGTCCGGCTGTTCGACGGCGCGCGTTCGAAATTCGACGCCGCGGCAAACGACATTCGCGGCATGGCGCGCGCCATCCATAGCGAGATCGAGAAGACCCGCGAGGAGGTGCGCCGCGGCGCGACCGAGATTCCCCAGGAAACGGCGGAGCAGGCAGCGGCGCTGCGGCGGGTGGTTGGCGATCAAGTGAAGGCGCTGAACGAGCTCACCGACATCGTGGCGCGTTCGGGCCGAGTCTATGACATCGCCGAACAGAGCGCTTCACCGCCTCGCCACGCCGCCGTGGATCAGGCCGCGCGCAGGGAGACCGCGCCGCGGGCCGCCACGCAAAATCCGTCGATCCGTCCGCCAAGCGGCGGATGGCTGAGCGACCTGCTGACGCGCGCCTCCTTCGACGAATCCGCACAGCCGCCGCGCCCGGCGCGGTCTTTGGCGAGCGCCGGCGCGCTCGACAGCCTGACGCTCGACATTGCGCGAATGGTCGACAACGCCGCCGTGACGGAGGTCTGGCGCCGGTATCAGCGCGGCGAGAAGGGAGCGCTTTTCGGTCGGCGGCTCTACACCGCGCAAGGCCATCAGACCTTCGAGGAAATCAGGCGCCGCTATCGCGTGGATCAGGAATTTCGCGCGACTGCCGATCACTACCTCAAGCATTTCGAGGATCTGCTCGTCGAGACAAGCCGGGGAGATCGCGACGGCGCGAAAGCGCTCGATCTGCTCACTGGCGACGCCGGCAAGGTTTACACGATGCTGGGCCACGCCGCCGGACGCTTCGAATAGCGCTCGGAGCTATTCGATCGCTTCCGGCGGTTCGGCGCCGATACGCGCTTCAAACGCGGCTTCAGCGCGAAGATTGTCGAGGTCTCGACCGATGGTCGCGAGCGCCAGAAGCCGGTCGCCCTTAAAGTAAGAAACCGCGCAGTCGGCGGCGGCTGGATCGCCGGAAATTTCCAGCCGGTCCCATGACGCGGCATGTCCGACATAGGAGATCGCCTGGTCGTAGTGCTGGCTCCAGAAGAAGGGCGCGGCGTCGAATTTTTCCTTGCGGCCAAGAATATTGCGGGCGGCCGTCTGACCCTGACGCTCCGCGACCACCCAATGTTCGACGCGAATCCGCTCGCCCGTTATTTTGTCGGGCCAGCTCGCGATGTCCCCGGCGGCGTAAACGTCTGGCGCGCTGGTTTGCAGATATTCGTCGACGAGCACGCCGCGGTCCACGGCAAGTCCCGCGGACTGAGCGAGGGAGAGGTCCGGCTTCACGCCCACGCCAATGACCACGAGGTCGGCGTCAAGAATAACGCCGCTTTTCAAGGTCAGCGTGCGCTCGCCGATTTCGGTCGCCGTATCCTCGAGATGGAACACGACGCCATGGCGCTCATGGAGCTTCCTCACATGTGCGCCGATTTCCGGTCCGAGAATGCGGGCCATCGGGATCGCCTCCGGCGCCACGACATGGACGTCGAGATCGCGGGCGCGCAGCGAAGCCGCCACTTCAAGGCCGATGAAGCTCGCGCCGATCACGGCCACGCGGCGCGCTCCGGCGCAGGCTGTGATGAGCCGGTCAGCGTCGGCGAGCGAGCGCAGATAATGAACGTGGCGCCGCTCGGCGCCCGGCGTCGGCAGATGCGTGGGAAAGGCGCCCGTCGAGATCAGCAGCGCGTCGTATGAGAGCGTCGCCCCGTCAGCAAGCGTCAGGCGCTTGCCCTCCGGATCGAGCGACTCGACGCGACAACTTAGACGCAATTGGACGCCATTGTCCCGATACCAGGCCGGATCGCGCAAAGGCAGCCACTCCGGCTGCGCGGTTCCGGCCAGATAGTCTTTGGAGAGATTGGGCCGGTCGTACGGCTCGGTCGAATCCGCGCTGATCAGCTCCAGAATTCCGTCATAGCCCTCGGCCCGCAACATCTGCGCGGCGGCGAAGCCCGCCGCCCCGCCGCCGACGATGACGACGCTGGGCGGTCGGGCGGCGGCCTTTTGCGTGGCCGGCCCAGCGTCGGGAAGTCTTTCACGGGCGAAAACCTTGCCGTCCACCTGCTCGACCCGCCATCGCGGCAACGGGTCAAACGCGGGCGCCCGCAGGGCGCGGCCGCTGCGCAGGCTGAAACAAGCATGGTGCCAGGGACACCGGATCGAACCGCCGACCACCAGTCCCTCGGCCAATGGCCCGTGATAATGGGTGCAATGCGCGGCGATCACGAAGAACGCGTCGCCCTGCCGCGCCATGACGGCGCCCTCGCCCGCCACATGACCGAGCAAGGGGCGGTCTTGCGAGACATCTTCGGGCGCGACGCCCTGCGAGAAGTCGGGACCCTCCAGTTGTTCGCGCCCCTGTTCCGCCATGTCGCTCTCCCTGCTTCCGCCGAACCAGCGGAACGCGCCAGCCAATTGTCACGCTTCTCTACAAAGGGCGACGCTTGAGAAGCGACAAGGCGCGGTCAGCGACCTATTCGAGGCTGATTCGGCAAAAAACGAAACCCGCCTTGTCGTATTTTGAATAGTGTGAGACTAGCGAAATCAAGGGAAGACGGCCTTGCACTGTCAATAAATGTGACATTGGAGCAACACTAATAAGAACAAAGTTTCGCCAACGCCATATTTGCTTAAAAATTGTGCAGGTGCGCGGACCTTGGACTTGAATGGAACTTGGGTAGCGAGTGATATCGGTCAGATTTCGCCTCCAGCCGGAGTTCCTAGCAATGAAGTGGTACTACCTCTCGGGCGTGGCCGCCCTCACTCTCGCAACCAGCATCTCAAGCGCCGCTCACGCTCAGTCGAAGCTCCTGGAGGTCGATCCCACTCTCGTTGAAGAGAATCAACCTGCGCCTCCTTCCGCGGTCAAGCCCGTGAAGAAGGGCAAGATCGTCAAGGGGCCGGCCGTGCCGCCGCCGCCGCCGGCCTGGATCGACGCCATCACGATCGACGGCTACGTCGAAGGCGGCATCGCCCTCAACTTCAATCAGCCGTTCAACAAGCTGAGCTGGGGCCATCTCTATACCGACCGCGCCAATTGGCCGACCTTCAACGGCGCCCTCCTAACCGTGCAGCGTCCGCTCGACCCGAAGGCCGAAGGCTATGACTTCGGCTTCAAGCTCCAGGGCATGGTCGGCGAGGACATGCGCTACAACCATTACATCGGCATCCTCGATTACGCGATCAATTCAAGAACGCAGATCGGGCCGATCGAGGCCAATGTTACGGCGCATCTCCCCTGGGTTAGCCCGATCAGCGAGGGCGGCGTCGACCTGAAGATCGGGATGTTCCCGACCTACAACGGCGCTGAGCTCATCTACGCCAAGGACAATTTGTTCTACAGCCACTCCTACATCTTCAACTTCGGGCCCTTCATTCACACCGGCGCGATGGTCACCACCCACGTCAAGCCCTGGCTCGACGTCTATACGGGCGTGACCAGCGGCGTGAATACGAGCATTGGATGGCCGGGCGACAACAACGCCGCCGCAGCCTTCCACGGCGGCTTCGGCTTCAATTTTCTCGACGGCGACCTGACCATTCTGGCGATCACCCATACCGGTCCCGAGAACCCGAGGCAGACGGATCCGCTCGGCGTCGGCTGGCCGGTCGGCTTCACCGGCATCCCCTTTACGCCGGGCGGCTGGCCGCCGCCCACCACGCCGGGCTGGCCTTTCAATCAGGGCGGTTTCGGCGTGCCGTCGGCATGCGCCTGTAACGTCAACACCACGATCCGTTCGTTCAACAACCTCACGACGACGTGGAAGGCGACAGAGGACCTGACGCTCGTCACGGACATCAGCTTCATGATGGAAAGCGGCTGGAATCCGAGCTCCTTCGGACTGCCGCAGAAAGCTTGGAACGCGGCCAACACGATTACCGGCACCGGATTCTGGGGAACGGCCCCGGCCTATCCGATGGGCGCCCGCGCCTTCGGCATCGCGCAATACGCCTCCTACAAGGTCAACGACATCTTCAAGGTCAATGCGCGCGCCGAATTCTTCCGGGATAACAATAACTTCTTCATCAGTGCGCTCCCGGGATATTTCGACGCGGTCAATCTATTCCACGGCTTCTGGTGCCCATCCTGCCTCAACCAGAACCTGGGAACCGGACTTTACGCCAACAGGCCGATCTATTCGGGCACGAGCTATCTCGGGCTCACGCTGGGCATGACGATCACCCCCGAACTGCCCAAACTGCCTGTAATTACCGGCCTGATCATGCGCCCGGAGTTGCGTTGGGATACGTCGGTCAACGGCACGACGCCCTTCTTCAACCGCAGCGGCCTGAGCTCATCGCAGGGCATGTTCAACATGGACGTGATCGTGCCCTTCACGATCCTTTAGACCTGGTTCCCAAGCAGACCTGGTTCCCAAGCGCGTCAGTAAGCCGCCCGGTTCGCCGGGCGGCTTTTTATTGAGGATGTTCCTCGTCGGCGTGATTATGCGGCTGATCGCGGATCAGAATTTCGACGTCCGCGTCCTTGGTCGACTGCACGCGAAAGGTTCCCTGATAGGTTTTGCCCTCGTGGCGCGCGATGGCGACATATTCGCCTTCAGCCAGCACGAGCGACGGGAAGGCGCCGATCATTTCACGGATGACGTCGCCGCCGGGGGTCAGCACGGAGAAGCTCGTGTTGGCGAGCGCCTCGCCGCCCGGCTGTTTGACGAGCTTCAAGGTCATCGTCGCCGCGCGATGGCGCAGGGTCGCTTCGATCAGCTTGCCCGCAGGGACCTTGAGATCCGCCGTAACGACGGAATTGGTGTCGTTGGTCCCGCCCTGGGCGCCCTGGCCCGTATCGAGCAATTTCGACACGACATGATAGGCGCCCTCCGGGAGGCAGATCATCTCGTCCGACTTGGCGTTGGCGAGAATGAGCTTCGCTTCGGAATTGCCGCGTTCGGGCACATAAATCGAAATTGACAGCCGCTGCGCCGGAATCTGCGCGTCGCCCAGCTTGTCGATCAGCCTGAGCCCGCCGGCGTTCAGCGCGATCCGCTCGGACACATTGCCGCCTTCGATAGCGACGCGGCGGGTGACGCCCGCCAGGCCATAGGCGGCGTGAACGATGTAGGCGCCGTCCGGCAGTGGCAGAGTCGGGGCCGCCTCCTCGGATTGCGCCACAAGCTTATGCGAGCCGTCGGGCTGGGCGCGTTCCTCGAAGACGCGCCAGACGAGGCCCGAACGGACCGGCTGCGGATCGTTGGCCGCAAGCGTCGCGCTCAGCCGCAGCATCGACAGTTTCGCGGCTGGCTGCGGCGGTCCGGCAGATTCTGTAGCGCCATGCGGCGGACGGGGATGATGGGGCGCCTGCTGCTGCGCATGCGCCGGCGCCGAAACAACCGCCGCGCTCAAGAACGCCGCCGTGGCGACCCCGCCAAGCGCGCCCGATCTGACCTTGCTCATCGGTCTGTCTATGCCGGCGAATTCGGTTTTTGTCGATTCTCGCCCGCTGGGAAGATGTCGCGGATGGCCGCGACCTGCCCCGGATAAAGGGCCATCGCGCCGGTAAAGCCGTCGCGGCGAGCCGCCGCATAGGCGGCCTCTGCCCCGGTCTCGATGGGGGGCGCGAGGCCCGGAACGCCGGCCGAGGCCGCCGCCAGCACGACCATCGCCCGCGCCGTCTCGATGGCGGCGCCGGCGCCGTCGGCGAGGCGCATCGCGGCGCGCAGCCCCGCTTCGTCGAACGCCAGCGCCGCGAGACGCGGCGACGCGCCGACGAAGCTGCGCAGCGCCGGAATGCCGCCGGCGTCTGAGCCGACAAAGGCGCCGATCCTGGTCGCGCCGTCGGCGAGACCGGCCTGCGCCTCGCGCACGGCGAGCTTGACCGCCAGGCGCTGCAGCTTGGCGGCGCCGTCGCAGCAGGGCAGAAAAACGCCGTCCGGACCGGGTCCGAACAGCGCGTCGAGGTCAGCCTCGACGAGGTCGCTGTCGAGCGACGCGACTTCGACGAAGAGCGTCGGCGCCCCGCCCTTTCGCCGCGCCGTGTTGATAAGCGCGCCGGCGCGCGCGCGGGCGCCGCGCCGCGCGTCGTCTTCGGCGCAGGGACCAAGCCGCACCAGCAGCGCGTCGGCGTCGCACTCGAGCGCCGCGGCGAACTCCTGATCGCCGGCGTCGAAGTTAAGGATCAAACAGGCGCGCATGACATTGGGCGGCTTGGGGTGAACTTCGGCCCACTTCTATCATGCTCGCGCCGCGCTGGGTCCGCCGGCCCCCAGGCCGCTGATCAGTCCGCCGCCTCTATCGCTTCCAGAACGAAGTGCACCAGCTCGTCGGCCGACGCATAGCTGATCCATTTCCCCGATGGATAGACGACCGCGACCGGTCCGTGCTCGCACTGGCCGAGGCAGCCAGACTGCGACAGCCGCACGCCGTCGCGCTTGGAGAAGGGCAGCGCCTTCATCGCCTCCTTAGCCTTGGCCAGCGCCGCCTTGGCGTCGTGGTCCTCACAGGCCGGCTTGCCGTCGCGCTTGTTGACGCAGACGAAGATGTGGCGGCGGAACGGTTTGATCGCAGACGGGGGCATTCAATATCCGAATTGTTCGCGCAGGATCCGCTCTTCCAGCGAATGGCCGGGGTCGTGGAGCAGGATCAGCGCGGTTTCGTGGTCCATCTCAACGTCCACATAAGCAAGGTCGCGGAATTCGTCATGATCGGCGACGACGGAGACGGCGCGCTTACCCGCGTCCAGCACTTCGATGCGCACCTTGGCGGCGTCCGGTAGCAGAGCGCCATGCCAGCGCCGCGGGCGGAAGGCCGAGATCGGCGTTAGCGCCATCAGCGGCGCGTCGAGCGGCAGGATCGGGCCATTGGCGGAAAGATTATAAGCGGTGGAGCCGGCGGGCGTCGACACCAGCACGCCGTCAGTCACCAGCTCCGGCATACGTTCCTGGCCGTTGACCAGAATGCGCAGCTTGGCGATCTGCGAGGTCTGGCGCAGCAGCGATACCTCGTTGATGGCGTGGGCCGAAAACTCGTCGCCGCGCACATTGATGGCGTGCATCAGCAGCGGGTGGATGATCGAGGATTTGGCTTCGGCGATCCGCTTGCGCAACCCGCTCTCGCGATACTGATTCATCAGAAAGCCGACCGAGCCGCGGTTCATGCCGTAGATCGGCTTACCGGCGTCCATGAACCGATGCAGCGTACGCAGCATGAGGCCGTCGCCGCCGAGCGCGACGATGCAATCGGCCTCTTCAGGCGGGCAGTCGCCGTATTTTTCGACGAGGCGCTGTCGGGCTTCTTCCGCCTCCGGCGCGCCCGAGGCGAGAAAGGCCAGCTTGGCGAAGGGCTTCTTCCCGTTACTCGATTGCTCTCCGGCGGCGCCCATCGCAACTCCCCTCGCGTTCGTCCGCAGCCGCCACGACTCTTTTCGCATACACCGGCGCGCGGCCGGAGGGAACGGCGCCGGCGCGCCCGGCCCGCTCAGCCGGCCTCCCCGGCGCGCCACAACCACGCCGCGCCGCGCACGCCGCTTGAATCGCCATGCGCATTGGGCAGGATTTTCGTGTCGAAAGCGTCGGTGAAGGCGTTCTCCCCCACGCGCGCCGCAAGACCTTCATAGAGCCGCGAGATATTCGAAAGACCCCCGCCGAGCACGATCACGTCGGGATCGATCAGATCGACCACCATCGCCAGGGCCCGCGCCAGACGGTCCTGATAGCGCTCGAGGGTCTCGCGCGCGCCAGCGTCGCCCGCCGCCGCCAGCGCGGCGATTTCGGTCGCAGGCCGCCGCGCGCCCGAGCGCTGCTCATAGTCGCGCGATAGGCCCGCGCCGCAAAGAAACGTCTCGATGCAGCCTTTGTGTCCGCAAAAGCAGGGCGCGCCGGGATATTCCTGCGGGGTCATCCATGGCAGCGGCGTATGGCCCCATTCCCCGGCGACGCGATTGCGTCCCTCGACGATCCTGCCGTCGACGACCACGCCGCCGCCGACGCCGGTGCCGAGAATAACGCCGAAGACCACGCCGGCGCCGCGGCCGGCGCCGTCGACCGCCTCGGACAGCGCGAAACAATTGGCGTCGTTGGCGATTCGCACCGACCGTCCGAGCGCCTGCGCGAGATCGACGTCGAGCGGCTTGCCGTTGACGACGACGGTGTTGGAATTCTTCACCAGGCCGGTATGGGTCGAGACCGCGCCAGGCGCGCCGACGCCGACGACGCCGCGCCGTCCGATGTCGGATTCGAGGTCGCCGACGAGCTTCGCGACCGCCGCCACGATCGCGGTATAATCATGCGCGGGCGTCGCGATACGGCGGCGTGCGAGAGTTTCGCCGTCGGCGCCGAGCGCAATCGCCTCGATCTTGGCGCCGCCGAGATCGACGCCGATGCGCACAATATCGCACGTCATTTCATGCGGGCGCGATCGAGGTTCTGCGCGCCCGAGAGCGCAGCCCGGGCGGCGAAGTCGATCTCAGCGGAATCGAGGTCAAGCCCTTCGGTCTTCGCGCCGGTCCAGTTCGCGCCGGTGAAATCCGCGCCGGCGGCGTCGGCGCCCTTGAGATTTGCATTGGAGAAATCCGCGCGCATCGCTTTCGCAAAGCGAAGGTCGGCGCTTGCAAGATTGGCGTTGCGAAAACGCGCGCCTTCGAGCGCGGCCGAGCGCAGCACCGCGCGCATCAGGCCCATCGACTGGTTCTTCATGTCGGCGGAAAGATCAGCGTCGCTGAAATTGGCGCCGCGCGCCGAAGCGCCGGTGAGGTCTCCAGCGAGCCGCGCATGAGCGAAATCGGCGCCGTCGGCCCGCATCCGCTGCATTTGCGACGCGAAGGCGCGCACGCCTTTCAGCGATGCGCCGGAGAGGTCGGCTTCGATGAGCCACGCCTGATCGAGAATCGCATCGTCGAGCCGCGCCCCGGCGAGACGAGTCTTGTTCATGCGCGCCGCCCGAAAATCGACGCCATGCAGATCGAGTCCGGAAAGATCGAGCCCGTTGAGGCTTTTCTGCGAGAGATCGACCTTCCCGCTTTTGCGTTGCTTCAGCGCCGCTTCGACGTCGGCGCGCGTCAATTCAGCCTGGGAATAGGCCGGCTGCGCAAGATCGACGCCTTGCAGCATGTCCTGCGCGCGAAGGTCGGCGGCCGACAGGAACGCGACGCATATGAGGACGAAGCTTGGAACGTGACGCATACGCGCGAACTCGTCTCTCTCCGGCGCTACGCCGCGTCGGCGCTCCGATCGGCGCCGCCGCTCAGCGCTTGCGCCTGCTCGACCCAGCCGCTGCGCGTCACCCGGCCCGCCGCGCCGATCGACGATTCGATCCATTTGACGTTGTCGTCGCTCCAGGCGGCGATTTGATCATAGTGGAAAACGCCGAGGGCGTGCAGCTTCTCGACGCTCTTCGGTCCGAGCCCTTTGATCTTGGCGAGATCGTCAGCCGCGCCGCCGCGCGGCGCGGGAAGCGTCGCGGGACGCGACGCAGCGGCCTTACCGCCGCTTGGTGCGCGCATTTGCGCGGCTTTTTCGTTCAACGCCTTGGCGGCCGAGGCCGCCGCCGCCAACGCTGGCTCGACGCTCATATGCGATACGGGCTCAGCCGTCGCGGCGCTGTCTCCTAACGGTTCTGGCGAGGGCGCGACGACAGGTTCAAGGATTTCAGCCGTTGCGCTGCGAAGCACGACAATCGGCCGCTTGGCCGCCTGCGCTGGCGCAGCCGCCTGTGCGCTCTTGAGCGCGCCGCCGATCGGCAGACCGATGAGATAGGCGACGGCGGCGACAAGGAATATGTCCAACGTCAGCGCGGCGCGGCCCTCAACGAGCCCGAACCAGGACCCGGCGGCGGCGCCCGCAAGCGCCACAGCGATCGCGACAATGTTCCAGCCGGGCGCAGCAGGCGAGTCTTTCGCCTGCGAGGTCGTGGCAAAGCCGACAAGCGCGCCAAGCGCGAAAGCGGCGGCGAACCAGGGCCAGCCGAGCGTCAGCAAATACGCCATCTGCTTTCTCCTTCTCTGACGCTACTTGACGACGATTTCGACGCGACGATTGCGCGCGCGATTTTCGTCGCTGTCATTGGGAGCGATCGAACGCTCGCCGCCATAGCCGACGGACGTTACTCTGAACGGGTCGACGCCGGCTTTCAAAAGACGATCGACGATCGCCTGGGCGCGACGCTTGCTGCGTCCCATGTTGACTTCCGCGATGCCGACATTGTCGGTGTGCGCCGCGACTTCGAGCGACGCTCCCTGACAGCGCAGCGCCGTCGCGGCGATCGCATCGATGAGCGGCGCGGATTCAGGCGCGATCGTCGAATCGTCCGACGCGAAGACGATCGGCGATTTGGCGATCAGCCGGGACAGCGCCGCGCCGCATTCGCGAGCGTCGAGCGGCGCGCCGACGATGCGCGTCGAGAGTTGCGCGTCGCCGCGGAAGCTTTGCGGAAGCCCCTCGCCGAATGCCGCTCCGATATCGGCGCGCGCGTTCTGATGACGCGCGACGCCAGCGAGCGAGACCGTCGAGTCGCTGATCGAAAGCTTGCCTTCGTCGAGCCGCGCGAGCGCGGCGAGCGCATGATCCGTCGCCTCCGCAAAATTCTGCGGCGCGCCCTTCGCGATGACGAGGCGATCAATGACCGTAGCGTCGAAAAAACTCCTGCGCGCGGTTTCGACGAGACGATTGCGGACGGTCTCATCCGGCGCGTAGCCCGAGAGCGTCACTTCTCCCCCGGCGCGCTGCGCGTCAAAGACATAAGGCGCGACCGGACCCGCCATGACGTCGAGGCGCGCAATCTCGAATCTCGATGGCAGGCGCGCTTTGGCGTCGGTCTGAATCGTCGCGCCCAATATGTTTTCGCGTCCCTGCCCTTCGATAAAAATCTTGCCGTCGGACACGACGACCTTGCCTTGCGACAGCTTGCCGAGTTGGCTCACGGCGAATGCGAGCGCGCCGGCGAAGTCTCCTTCCGGCGCGCCGGCGCCAAGCTGAGTAGCGTCGCTGACCGCAGCTCCGGCGCCCGCCGAAGCCGCCATCGCGACGACCTGTTTGCGCAGATCATCGCTCGGCAGGTGGCCTGACAGGCTGACTATGCCGTCGCGCAACGCCGCGGAAAACACATAAGGCGAAACGCGCGGCGGCGACACCGCGGCCTTTATGGCGGCCGCGTCGAACGGCGGCGTCTTGAGCGCGGCGAGCGCCTTGTCGTAATCGGCCGCACTGCGCGCCTCGCCTGCAACTGAGAGCGTGGCGTCGGTGATCGTCGTCGTTGCAGGGTCGAGTTCGGCGAGTCGGCGGACGGCGAAAGAGGCGAGATCGGCGAAGGATTGCGGCGCGCCGTCGGCGTAGGCGGCGGCGTCGCTCACTTCCAGACCTAAGGCGGCGATCTCTTCGCGCAGCCTTTCGCGCGCGCCTGTCGGCGGGACGTTGCCCGAAATCGTGGCCTTGCCGCCGTGACGTTCGAGTCGCAGCACGAAGGGGGTTGCGCGCGACAGCGGCTCGGTCGCGTCGACGATTCGTCGGGCGGGGGTTTCGACTCCCAACGCCGTCAGGAGACGGGCTTTCACATCGGGCGACAGCGAAATGCCGGCGAGAATCACGTCGCGGCCAGCGACGCGCACCTGCGGTCTGTCGATCGCGTCAGGTGATTTTGCGGTGCGGGAAAGGATCATGGCGCGCAGATCGTCCTCCATCGGACCGGTCAGCGCATGCTGAGCAAAATAGGCTAGTCCCGTAAGGACCGGCAGCCCAATCCACCATTTCTTGGGAAGGTGCATCGACGTCTTGCCCTCGACCAAAGAGAGAATCAGCGAAGACGCGCTTTACTCAACCGCACATGGCTCCTTTGCGCGGCGTCATGTCAATATGATGGCCAACAGCTCAATCGAATTTCCAAAGCAAAATGGGGAACGCGGCCGCGCCGCGCTCCCCAAAGGCGAAGAAGAGTCCTGGTCGACTATGAGATAGGGTTTGTCAGCGCGTCGACAAGGCTATTTCAATGAAGCGCGCGCGCTTGCCGTCGGGCCGCCGGGGATGAAAGGCGCCATGCCGGCGCGCGCCAATTCGTCGGCGCGCTCGTTCATGTCATGGCCCGAATGACCCTTGACCCAATGCCAGTCGACGGCATGCCGTTCCGCCGCAGCTTCCAGCCTTTGCCATAGATCGACGTTTTTTACCGGCTTCCGATCGGCGGTGCGCCAGCCGCGCGCCTTCCAGCCGGCGATCCATGAAGTGATCCCGCCGCGCAAATATTGCGAATCAGTGTGGAGATCGACCGCGCAAGGCCGCGTCAGAGTTTCGAGCGCCATGATCGCCGCCGTCAACTCCATGCGGTTGTTCGTGGTGAGCGGCTCACCGCCGTTGATCTCTCTTTCGCGATCGCCAAAGCGCAGAATCGCGCCCCAGCCGCCAGGCCCCGGATTGCCCGAGCAGGCGCCGTCGGTCCAGATCTCGACGCCGAGCGTCATGAACCTACTCCGTAGACGCGCGCATCGGCCGCGGACTGGTGAAACCGGAGCTTGGCGAGATATTCGCGCGGATCCTTGGGACGCACCAGCGCGCCCGCCGGCACGTTGAGCCAGTCGACGTAGCGGGTCAGCAGAAAGCGCAGCGCGGCGCCGCGCGCGAGCATGGGAAAGGCATCGATCTCGGCGACGGAGAGTGGCCGAATCCGCTGATAGGCGTCGAGCAGCGCCGCGCCTTTCTCGCGCTGATAGCGATGCTCGGCGTCGAAGCACCAGGCATTAAGACAGATCGCGAGATCGTAGGCGTAGGCGTCGGTGCAGGCGAAGTAGAAGTCGATCAGTCCCGAGATGCGCTCGCCCAGAAAGAAAACATTGTCCGGGAACAGATCGGCGTGGATCACGCCGCTCGGCAGACCGCGCGGCCAGTTGCGCTCAAGATGATCCAGCTCCGCGTCGACGAGCGCACGCAGCCCCGTCGCGACCTCGTCAGCGCGCGACGCGCAGGTCGCAAAAAGCGGCCGCCACCCCTCCACCGAAAGCGCGTTGCCGCGCCGCTGCGCGAAATCCGCGCCGGCGAGGTGCAGCCGCGCCAGCGTCGCGCCGAGCGCGGCGCAGTGGGCGGCCTCGGGGTGGTGCACGGAATAGCCGTCGAGGAAGGTGATGATCGCGGCGGGGCGGCCGGCGAGGCGACCCAGCGCTCCGCCGGCGCGGTCTCGCACCGGCAGCGGGCAGGTGACGCCGCGCGCGGCGAGATGTTCCATCAGGTTCAGGAAGAACGGCAGATCGGCTTCCGCGACTCTTTTCTCATAAAGCGTGAGGATGAAGCTGCCGGCGCCGGTGTGGAGATAGTAGTTGGAGTTTTCGACGCCCTCGGCGATGCCTTTGCAGGACAACAGTTCCCCGAGGTCATAGGTCGACAGAAAAGCGATCAGCTCCTCATCATCAACCAGCGTGTAGACGGCCATGCGCGCCGACCGTTCACTGCAGGCCGCCCTCAGGCGATCGCCCGCAGCTCCTTTGGCAGGGGGAAGGAGACGTTCTCGTCGGCGCTCGAGATGGTTTCGACGACAATGTCGTAGCGCTCGGCGAACGCGTCCATGATCTCCTCGACCAGAACCTCGGGCGCGGAGGCGCCGGCGGTAATGCCGAGCGACGATATGCTGCCAAAAATCTCCCAGTCGATCTCTTTCCGGCCCTGCACGAGCTGCGCCGGCGCGCCGGCGCGCTCCGCCACTTCGCGCAGCCGCTGCGAGTTGGAGGAATTCGGCGAACCGACGACGATCACCGCGTCGACGTAGGGCGCAACCTCCTTGACCGCAGCCTGGCGGTTTGTCGTCGCATAGCAGATGTCTTCCTTGTGCGGGCCGATGATCTTTGGAAAGCGCCGCATCAGCGCGTTGACGATCCCTTGCGAGTCGTCGACCGACAGCGTGGTTTGCGTCACATAAGCCAGATTGGATTCATCGTCGAATTTAAGTCGATCGATGTCTTCGACGGACTCGACCAACACCACCGCGCCTTCCGGAAGCTGCCCCATGGTGCCAACGACTTCCGGATGGCCGGAATGTCCGACGAGCAACACCCGACGGCCGCGCCGCCAATGAATTTCCGCCTCCCGATGCACTTTCGTGACAAGCGGACAGGTCGCATCGATCGCGAGAAGGCCTCGCTCGGCAGCCGCGGCGGAGACCTCCTTGGCGACGCCATGCGCCGAAAAAATCACCGGCGCGTCGGTGTTCGGAATCTCGTCGAGCTCCTCGACAAAAATCGCGCCCTTGGCCTTGAGCGACTCGACGACATAGCGATTGTGGACGATTTCGTGCCGCACATAGACAGGCGGACCGAACTTGGCCAGAGCCCGCTCGACGGCGTCGATCGCGCGCACGACGCCCGCGCAAAATCCCCGCGGAGAACACAAGAGTATTTTGAGCGGCGGTTTCGTGGGCCGAGAGTGAACGTTCATCTTCGCGCCTTTGGCAGAGGCGGCGCGAGGCGGCGAGTCGCTCAAGCGCCAAACGCGGCCATCCAGATTCCCGGGCTGAACGCCGGCAAGCAATGTCGCGCATGCGCGACGGTGTCAAGCCGCCCGCGACGCGCGGGTCGGCGGCGACAGACCCATCCGCTAGCAAGGCCAACGCTTTGCAAAACGGGCTGCGCCTCGAACGGTTTGCCTGACGCGCCGCCGATTGGCGGCGACGCCGGTCTGTGACACCATGATGGCGGGCCCAGCATCCCGGGCCCGATCGAACGGAGCTGCGCGCATGTCGTATCTCGACGAGATTTTGCAGTCGGCGCAAGGCGGCCAGCTGGTCGCCAATCTGGCTCAACGCTATGGCCTCACGGAAGAACAGATGGACGGCGCCGTCAGGGCGCTCGCCCCCGCGCTGGAAGTCGGGTTGAGCAACGCCGCCGAAAAGCCGCTGCTGTTCGAAAGGCTTTTAGGCGACATCGCGTCTCCCGGACGCTTGGCCGCCTTTGACGAGCCTGGCGCCGCTCATGACGCGGACACTGTCGCGCAGTCGCGGCAGCTGCTCGACGATCTCTTCGGCTCTCCGGCCGCGGCCGGACAGGTGGTGCAGGTCGCGGCCCGAGAGTCGGGGCTGCGTCCCGATATTCTTTCGCAGCTCCTGCCGGTGCTCGCCTCGGTTCTCATCGGCGGATTGTTCAAGAATGTGAGCAACCGCGGACTCGGGGGCGTTTTAGGTCAGCTCGTCAATTCCGGCGCGCTCGGCTCGATCCTCGAACAAATGCTCGGCGGGGCGCGCGCGCCGCAGCCCGAACCCACGCCCATGCCGACGCCGCGAGGCGGGGGAATGGGCGGCGGTCCGCTGGGCGGAATTCTGGGATCGATTCTGGGATCGCTGCTCGGCGGCGGCCGCCGTCCGGCGCCCGGCCCCTACGGCGGACCGATGGGCGATCCGGCCGGCGGCGGCCATAGCCGCGGCGGCCCGCTTGACCTCGACCCGAATCGAAGCGGCTCGCCCGGGCTGCCGGACGACTTGGATCAAGCATCGCTCCAGCAGGCGATCGAGGACATTAAGAAGACGCTGCAGATCGGCCGCGCCAGCGGGGGCGAAACCGCAGGCCCGCGCTCGGATTTCGAAAGCATCATCGGCCAGATGTTCGGCAAACGCTGAGCGAGATGGCCCCGTCATCGGCGCCCGGCCAAGCGCGCCCGGGCCGGCGGCTGGTCGCTATGAGTCGCCCGTCCCCGCCGGCGCGGCCAAGGCTTGCGCAGCGCCGGCTTTCCTGCAATCCAGTCGGCGCGAATCCTCGACGGCGCGAGGCGCGTCCGCGCTGCGTTCGCGCCCTCCTCGAACACGGACAATTTCCCATAGATGGCTCGCGACGTTTCCGACACGACGCCGATCACGTCGCGCAACATGTTGGTCGAATGGCTGGAAGCCGGCTGCAAGACCGGCGGCGCGCCGCTGCGCATCGGCACCGAGCACGAGAAAATTCCATTCTATACGGCCGACGATGCGCCTGTCCCCTATGAGGGCTCGGCCGGCCGCGGCGGCATACGCGCGCTGCTTGAGGGCTTGCGCGACACGCTCGGCTGGGCGCCCATTCTCGACCGCGACGCGCTGATCGGCCTCTATCAGCCGGATGGCGGCGGCGCGATTTCGCTCGAACCCGGCGGACAGTTCGAACTGTCCGGGGCGCCGCTCCCTGACGTTCACGCGACGCAGGACGAACTCGACGCGCATTTTGCGGCGCTCGCGCCGGTGGCGCGCGCGCTCGGGATTCGTTTCCTCGATCTGGGCGCAAGCCCAAAATGGTCGCGCGCGGAAACGCCGGCGATGCCCAAGCAACGCTACGCGATCATGCAAGCTTATATGCCGAAAGTCGGCGTGCACGGGCTTGACATGATGTTTCGCACCGCGACCGTGCAGGTCAACGTCGACTTCGTAGATGAAGCCGACATGGTTCAAAAAATGCGGGTCGGCCTCGCATTGCAGCCGCTGATCACAGCGATTTTCGCTAACTCACCGTTTCTCGACGGCAAGCCGACCGGCCGGCTTTCGCAGAGGTCGTACATCTGGCTCGATACCGATCCCGACCGCACCGGCATGCTGCCTTTCGCCTTCGAACCTGGCTTCGGCTTCGAGCGATATGTCGACTATGCGCTTGACGTGCCGATGTATTTCGTCAAGCGCGGCGACGTCTATTACGACGTCGCGGGCGCCAGCTTTCGCGATTTGATGCAGGGGCGCCTCCTGCAATTGCCCGGCGAGCGCGCCACAATGTCGGACTGGGCTAATCATCTCTCGACGATTTTTCCGGAAGTGAGACTAAAGACCTATCTTGAAATGCGCGGCGCGGATGCCGGCCCTCGCAGCCATTTCACCGCCCTCCCCGCGCTCTGCGCCGGTCTGCTCTACGATCCCGGCGCGCTCGATCAGGCGGGCGAACTCATTAAGGGTTGGAGCGCCGCATCCCGCCAGGCGCTGCGCAACGACGTTCCCGCGCTGGCGCTCGACACGACAATCGAGGGCCGCAGTCTGCGCGAGATCGGGCGCGACGTTCTGGCCCTGGCCAAACGCGGATTGCGCCGGCGCGCCCGTCTCGACGCCCAGGGGCGCGACGAGAGCGTCTTTCTCGCGCCGCTGGAAGCAATTCTCGAAGATGGGCGCACTTTGGCGCAGCAGCGGCTGGACGCCTATAACAGCGGCTGGGGACGATCGATCGACGCCGCCTTCACGAGTTGCGTTCTGCCGCTATAAACAGGAAGCGCTTAGCGCGGGAAGAGGTCGTGCAGTCCGAACGGAGCCATTGGGAGCAATGAGGAACGCGCGGCGGCATGCCGCATGCCGTCGCGCGGCATTTCAGCGTAGCCCATCGGCGCGACTGGGGTTCTCGGCATGGCGACTCGGACGTGACCGCCGAGTCGAACGCAGCCATTCGATCCGGCGACCGCAACATAGTCGGCGCCATAACGCGCGCATTGGCTAATATTCTCGGCGCGAACCGGCGTGACAGCGAGCGTGGTGAGCGCGATAACGCCAATAAAGCGCCCCGGAAACAGACGGCTTGTGATGTCTAAGGTCGTCATATTTTTTTGGCCTTACCTCCGAAGTTCGCGCATGCGCGCGAGATTTCAGGAGCCTTGCAATCCCGACCAAGTCTCTCGATACGCAATCGTTACGCCGGCGGCGGCGTTGGGCCTCTCGCCTCGAAACGACGCTCCGCCAACTAGAGCCAAACATCGTGGCAGGATCGTGTCTTTGACGCCATTGGGCGAAGCCTGCCGGCGTCAATCGAGAAGTACGCTTTATTTTCCATTTATTTATTTTTTGTTTAGACGTCGGGCGACGCCGGCGATCGCCAATCGCCAATCGCGGCCTGTACGATCGTCAAAGCTGCGACCGCGGCGGTGTCCGCGCGAAGCACGCGCGGTCCAAGCGAGAGACAAACGACGTTCGGCAAACGTGCGATCGCCGCCCGTTCGGCGTCGTCGAAGCCGCCTTCCGGTCCGATGAGCACGCTCACGCCCGCTCGGGCCGTGCGATCGGCGAGCGCATCCAGCGGATTGGCGAGGGCGGCGCGCTCATCGCAAAAAACGAGCAGCCGCTGCGCCGGCAATCGGGCCAGAAAGTCAGGCAATTCGATTGCGTCTGCGACTTCGGGCACGGCCAGCACGCCGCATTGCTCGGCGGCCTCGATGACATTGGATTGAAGCCGCGCCGAGTTGAGGCGGCGAATCTGGGTGCGATGCGTGATCACCGGAACGAGCCGGCCGGCGCCCATTTCAGTGGCCTTCTGCGCCATATAATCGAGCCGCGCCTGCTTTAAGGGAGCGAAGCAATAGTCGAGGTCAGCGCGTTCGGGCTGGACGCGTAGGCGCTGCGCAACGCGCAACCTCGCCGACCGACGCGCAACGTCAAACAGCGTCGCACGAAATTCCCCGTCGCGGCCGTTGAACAAGTGTATCGCGGCGCCCTCGCGCATGCGCAGGACATTAAGCAGATAATTTAACGCCTCAGCTGAAGGCGCAAGTTCGACGCCCGGCGCGAGTTCGTCGCCAACGAACAGGCGCTGAGCGGCAAAATCGTATGCTTGCACAATCGCTTCCCAGCGGAGGCGCGAGCGCGACGCGCGCTTGCCATGAAGCCGCCGCTTTGTTGCGGACAGGTTGGCCAAAACTTGCGTCGCCGGCAAGCCTGCTGGTAATGCTGCAATCATGATGAACGGACCACAAGCCTGATGAGCGGACCAAGAGACATGATCATCGGCGCTATCGTTTTTCCGCGCGCGCTCGCGCGACTCTCATTCTTGGCAATGCTGCTCGCGGCAAACGGCGCGCAGGCGCAAAGCTGTCAGGAAGACTTTCAGAAGCTCACCGCAAAGCGCATGGCCGGCATTGAGGCGCTTAACAACATCGGCAAGGCGGGCAAAGGCAAGATGGATCCTGAAGCCGCCTGCCCTGCCGCGCGCCGCCTCGTCGCCATCGAAACCGAGATGATGAATTACCTGGCCAAGAACAAAGAGTGGTGCAACATCCCGGACCATGTCGTCGACGGCTTCAAGGAAGCGCGCGGCAAGACCCAGGGCTTTGCCTCGCAGGCCTGCGACGCTGCAGCCAAGGTGAAGCAGATGCGCGATCAGGCGGCCGCTGGAGGCGGCGGCATGATGGCGCCGCCGAAGTTGCCTGCCGGACCGCTGTGAGCATAAGACGGAGCGGCGATTCGTCAGCAGCGGCCGAGCTGCCCGACGCGATCGCCGATCACGCGTTGTTGCGCCGCGCGCCCCCGGCGCTATTGCCTTTTATCCAGCTCGCGCGTCTCGACCGGCCGATTGGCTGGTGGCTGCTGCTGCTGCCCTGCTGGGAATCCAGCGCGCTTGCTTCCGTCGCGCTGCGCGACGGCCCGAATCTCTGGCATCTGACCCTGTTCTTCGTAGGGGCCGTCGCCATGCGCGGCGCGGGCTCGACCTATAACGACTATGTCGATCGCGACATTGACGGAAAGGTCGAGCGCACGCGTCTGCGACCGCTCGCCAGCGGAAGGGCGACGACGCGCGCCGCGCTCGGCTTTCTTGTCGCTCAATGCCTCGTCGGGCTCGCCGTGCTTCTGTCGTTCAACGGGCTTACGATTGCTCTCGGGCTGATCTCTCCGCTGATCGTGCTGATCTATCCTTTCGCCAAGCGATTCACCTCTTGGCCGCAGGCGATTCTCGGATTGGCCTTCGCCTATGGCGCGCTGCTCGGCTGGACGGCCCGCACGGACGCGCTCGGCGCGCCGGCGCTTTTTCTTTATGCCGCAGCGGTCGCATGGACCATCGGCTTCGATACGATTTACGCGCTTCAGGACCTGCGCGACGACGCGATCGTCGGCGTGCGCTCCACGGCGCGACTGTTCGGTCCACGCGTCCAAATGGCGGTCGGCGCGCTCTACGCCGTGTCCGCAGCAAGCGCCGCCTTCGCCGTTTTTCTGGCGGGCGGCGGATGGCTGGCCTATCTCGGCGTCGTCGCCTATGCGTCGCATCTCGCCTGGCAGACCGCGCGGATGGGAGCGGACGTGGCGCCCGAAACCGCCCTCCGCCTCTTCCGTTCGAATCGTGATGCCGGGCTGCTGCTGTTCGCAGGATTCCTGGCGCAGAGCGCGGCGTTTCTCTTCTGACCGCTTTCGTCTGGCGACCATCTAAGACGGCCGCTCCGGCGCCGTCGCCGAACCATATTCATTTCGGCGCTGCTGACTTAGCGCGTCGCGGCCGGCTCTATTTTTCGAGTTCTTTTTTTCGATCGATGCAGGAATCGATCTCCTTCTTGTCCAGCTCCCAGTAAGAGCCGCCGCACAGCGCCTGATAGCGGCTGCTGACGAAAAAGGACCAGACGTAATAGCCGGTCAGCAGCACTGCGGCGAGCGTGGCGATCTTCATGATGAGGTTGAACCGCCCTTCGGGATCTTCCGTGTCAGACATTTTTGTCTCCCCGCCCATGTTAGGCTGTCAAAAAAATCGGCCGTCAACATCAGATCACGCTGCATTTGGGCGGAATAGCCCAAATGCAGATGACATGAACCAAAAAAGCAAGAGCGCGCGTCGCACGAAAAGCCGGCTTCATTTTCCGAGAGCCGCGCTCTAGTCCAACGTCTGTCGGAAACGCATCACCGCGAGGCTCATCGCGACAAGCGTGAAAGCCACGAGCGCGCCGGCGTCGACGGCGAGATCGCCGAAGGTCGAGCCCTTCAACATCACCGAGCGCACGATGCGCAGATAATGGGTGAGCGGCATCGCCTCTCCGACATATTGCGCCCACTTCGGCATGCCGTAAAAAGGAAAAAGGAAGCCCGACAGAAGCATGCTCGGCAGAAAGAAGAAAAAGGTCATTTGCATCGCCTGCAGCTGATTGACCGCGACCGTCGAGAACGTATAGCCGACGGAGAGGTTGGCGACGATAAAAAGCAGAGTCAGCGTGGAGAGGGTAAGAAGCGAGCCGACCAGGGGCACCTGAAACAGCAGCGATGCGACGATGAGAATGGTGGCCATCTGGACGGCGCCGACGACCACATAGGGCGCGATTTTTCCGAGCATGATCTCGACCGGGAGTATCGGCATGGCGAGCAACGCCTCCATCGTTCCCCGTTCGATTTCCCGCGTCACCGACATCGCCGTATACATCAGCATTGTCATGGTCAAAATCGTCCCGATCAGTCCAGGGACAATATTGCGGCGCGTCTCTCCCGCCGGATTGTAACGCCGATGCACGCGGATCTCGTAAGGCGCCGCTTTTTGCGCGAGTGAGGCGAGCGGTCCGATCAACTCCCGGTCGAGCGCCTGATTTGCGGCGCCGAGCGCGGCGGCGACCGCGCCCGAGGTCGCCGTCGGATCGGTCGCATCGGCGATGAGCAGCAGCGCCGGCTTTTCGCCGCGAACGAGCTGGCGAGAAAAATCGGGCGGAATTTGAATGACGAATTGCACCTTGTTCGAAAGGATCAATTTGTCGGCGTCAGCTTCGCCCCGCGCGACATATTTGATGTTGAAGTAATCAGTGGCGCGCAGGGCGCCGATCAGCGCGCGCGCGATCGGGCTGTCGTCGCCCGTCAGCACGGCGGTCGGCAGATGTTTGGGATCGGTGTTGATCGCATATCCAAAAAGCATCAGCTGAATGAGCGGAATGCCGACGATCATCGCGAATGTCGGCCTGTCGCGACGAAGTTGGATGAATTCCTTGACGAACATGGCGAGAAAGCGCTGCCAGGATTGCGCAAGCGCGCCGCGACGCGG
>NZ_JAKFWS010000067.1 GCF_021731785.1 Methylocystis sp. | reverse complement strand
TCGACAAATCTCGGCCGAATGTCGCCGGTTTTTCCGATTTCCGTGCGCGCGAAAAATCAGCTCGTCTTTTCGCTTTTCGGCGGCTCGGCCGCGCCCGGCGTCATGATCGGCCGCAACGGCCAGCTCTATGAAGATATCTATATCGACGAATTCTGCGCGCGTAACGGCGTGTTCGATCCGTCTCGCCTCAGCGTTTGGTCTTCAACCTTGCGCGACATTCAGGAGATGGCGCAGGCGCGCGGAAAGAGCTTCGTCTATCTGATTTCGCCGTCCAAGGCGGCGCGCTATGCGGAAGACCTTCCGACGTCCGCGCCATGTGCGGCGCGCGCGACATCGATGCCGGACAAGCTCGCGCCCTATCGCGCGGCGCTTGACGAATCCGATGTGCGCTACGTGGACGGCCCGGCGCTCATTGACGCGGAAAAATCCAAACAAGCGATCGCGCTTTTTCCGCGCGGCGGCTCGCATTGGAACAGCGTCGGGGGCGCGCTCGCCATGCGCGAAGCGACGCGCGGGCCGTTGACGTCTCCCATCGGCGTGCTCGACTTTACGTCAGCGCCGGCGCCCGAAGCCCTCGGCACCGACCGCGACCTGCTGGACCTCTTAAATCTCTTGTGGCCTGACGCGCATTACCCAACGGTGACGATCGGTAGGGTAGGAGAGAAGGGCGATTGCGCGCGGGCGCCGCGGCTGCTCGCGCTTGGCGGAAGCTTTCTGCATCAGGTTCTGGCGGCGGCGACGCTCGCGCCCTGTCCGCCGCAAATCGACTATTGGTTCTATATGCGCACCGCGGACAACGGAATCGAACTCGGTCATTACCGGCGCGCGCCCGGCGACGCTTCGAACGGCGAACGGCTGGCGGCGACATCAGAAGAACTCGATGAAAACCTCGCCGGCGCCGACTTCATCCTGCTCGAAGAAAACGAAGCCGGCATCGCCACGACGAAGCAGATCGGGCATCTCGCCGAGGCGCTGCGCCGTCTGCCGTAGAGCCCTTGTCGCGCGGATCAGGCGGCCTGCGACGGGTCATCCCAATAGCCCTCGGAACGGGCGATTTTGGCGTATTCGGCATGCACCATGGCGGGGCCGTAGACTCGCTCGAGTCGGCGGACGATGAAATGTCCGCGCGCCAGACTCTGGAAGTGCTCGGTGAAGGCGACGTTGATGGCTGCGCCGCTGATCGCCCCGATCACCGGGACAGCTTGCGCCGCGGTTTTTTGCGAGACGACGACTCCAAAACGCGCCCCAATCGCGCCGATCAGACGGGCAAGCGCAGGCGCGGCCTCGCCGGAAACCTGCCAGACAGTCAGAAAGCGCGCCGCGTCCGA
This sequence comes from Methylocystis sp., assembly GCF_021731785.1. Taxonomy (GTDB): domain Bacteria; phylum Pseudomonadota; class Alphaproteobacteria; order Rhizobiales; family Beijerinckiaceae; genus Methylocystis. The sequence continues at coordinate 33,649 of NZ_JAKFWS010000067.1, read as the reverse complement.
CACGGATTTCGCGAGTACGGCGCGCAGCGCAAGATAGCCGCCCTCAAGAACGTTTCCCTCGGCGGAGTGTCCGCCCAGCGCGAAAACCTCCAGGCAGGCGAGAGCCGCACCCGGTTGACGCATGTCCTCTCCCTCCGTCTGCGCGATTTCCGCGATCGAGCGCAGCATGATCGTCGTCGACACCGGCAGTTCGATCGGCAGGCTGGCAAGCCCGACGGCACCGCCGACGCCTCCGGCAAGCGCCGCGAGACGTCGGTGGATCCGCACCGAATCCTTTCTTGGCTGTGCGTCGAGGCTCGCCATCGCCATTTTCATCGCTGCGGCGAGCGCTTTTTGCGTAGCGGCCGTCGCCGCCGCCTGCAGACGGGGCGGCAATGTCAAAGAGCCGAAGCCTAACTGTCGACTCGCCAATCCTGCCAGCCGCGACGCAAAACTCTGTCGTTCCAGCGCCGCGACGGCGGACCGCAGGGCTTCGACGTCTGACTGCGACAACCCCGCGTCGACGACAACGGGAAGCGGATGAGAATTCGTCACCGATGGGCCTGGGCTTTTTCGATTGCAGCTAAAATCGGACTCTTCCGCGGCCTTTGCAAGCGCTGCAAAGGCGTGACGATAAAAACGCCGATCCGCGAGGCGCGTGCGCCCGCGCACGGGATGCTTCCGGCAAATGATGTCTGTTCTGTGTCTGCCTGGAGCGGCGCTGTTGCATTTCGGCCCGCGTCCTGTACTGCAGGGCGCAATACTGCTAAGCGTGCGTTCGCGGCTCCGCTTCAGGCGCGGCTGTCGCAGATCGGCAAGAGGAGGACGGATGCTGAAAGTTGGTTTGGGTCGTGCGGTGAGCGGCGCCTGCCTGCTAGCGCTGTTGGCGCCAGCGAGCGCGTTCGCGGGCGATCGCGTCGGCACCTTGCAGTGTCGCTTGGCTGGAAACAGCATTAGCGTTGTGGTCGAAAATCAGCAGATGGACTGCATCTACCGTGACGATGCAGAAGGCGCGATTCCGGCTCATTATATCGGCGCCCTCACCAAGGTTGGCGCCAATCTGACGATCAATGGTCCTGGCGAACTTGCGTGGGGCGTCGTGGCGGCGACGAGACACATTGGTCCGGGCGCTCTTTCCGGCGCCTATATGGGCCCCGAAGTATCGGCCAAGGTTGGGGTCGGCGGCGGCGGCGCGATTCTCGTCGGCGGTTCCGACAACACTTTCTCGTTGCAGCCTTTCTCGGTGGAAGCAGGCGCCGGCGTGGGATGGACCGCGGGCGTGGAGCGCTTGACGCTCGCCTATGTTCCGCCGCCGCCTCCGCCGATGCCGCGCCGCCACCATTTCCATCATCACCACGGGCATTGGCGCCACGGCTAACGCTTCGGCGTCAAGCTGCGTGGCTCAGACCGGCTCGGAAAAACTCAGCAGCCGGTCGGTGGGGAAATCGTAAAGCCTCGCGCTCTCGCGCCATTCCGGCGCCAGCAGCGCGAGGCATTTTTTTGCGAATTCCTCTGGGGTTTTGAGCGTCATCGGATCCTCGCCCGGCATCGCCTGCGCGCGCATGCGCGTGCGCAGCGGGCCGGGATTGGCCAGCATCACCGTAACGCCGTCGCCGGCTGTTTCGGCGGCGTAAGTGCGGGCCATCGCTTCGAGCGCGGCCTTCGCGATCGCATAAGGCCCCCAGAACGGCTTCATCGTCGCGCGGTGCGCCGCGCCTGACGTGATGAAGACGACGCGCCCGGCGCCAGATGCGCGCAGAAGCGGGTCGAGCGAACGGATCAGCCGCCAATTCGCTGTGACATTGACGGCGATCACCCTGTTCCAGTCTTTCGGGTCGACGTGGGCGAGCGGCGACAGAGGGCCGAGCACCCCTGCATTGCCGACGAAGACGTCGAGCTTGCCCCAGCGCTCGAACAGCGCCGCGCCGAGACGATCGAGCGCGTCGAAATCGCCAAGATCGCATGGGACGAGCGTGGCCTCGCCGCCGAGCGCGCGAATCTCATCATCGAGTTCTTCGAGCGCGCCCTGCGTGCGCGCCAATGCGACGATATGCGCTCCCGTGCGGGCGAGTTCGAGCGCGAGGGCGCGCCCGATGCCGCGCGATGCGCCGGTGACAAGTGCGATGCGGGGGGAAGGGGGAGGACGCAAGAATTATCCGCCAGTGAAGTCAGGGATTGATGAGCTCGATTGGCAGACCCGAAAAATGTCGCACATTGTTCAAATACCGAAGCTGCGCTCGCTAGCGAACCAGCATCGATCGCCATGCGGACATGAGCCAGCGCATCCGCTCAGCTCGCCTCCGCCAGCAGCGACAATTGCGCGCGGTTTTCGCCGACGAGGTCGGTCAGCGACGTAGGGTAGTCGCCGGTGAAACAGTGGTCGGTGAACTGCGGCCGGATAGGATCGCGGCGCTCGTAGCCCATGGCGCGATAGATTCCGTCGACCGACAGGAAGGCCAGCGAGTCGCAGCTGATATATTCCCGCATCTCCTCGAGCGTATGCGTCGCGGCGAGCAGCTTTTCCTTCTGCGGCGTGTCGATGCCGTAGTAGTCGGGATGAGTGATGGGCGGCGACGAAATCAGGAAATGCACTTCCGTCGCCCCTGCGTCGCGCATCATCTGCACGATTTTCACCGAGGTCGTGCCGCGCACAACGGAATCGTCGATGAGGATCACGCGCTTCCCGGCGATGACGCAGCGGTTGGCGCTGTGCTTCATGCGCACGCCGAAATCGCGGGCGATCTGCGTGGGCTCGATGAAGGTGCGCCCGACATAGTGATTGCGGATGATGCCGAGCTCGAACGGCACGCCGGACTGTTGCGAATAGCCGAGAGCCGCTGGCACGCCGGAGTCCGGCACAGGCACCACGACGTCTGCCTCGATCGGGCGTTCACGCGCAAGTTCCGCGCCCATCGCCTTGCGCACCTCATAGACCGGACGGCCATGAACGATGGAGTCGGGACGGGCGAAATAGATATATTCGAAAATGCACGGGCGCATCGGCTGCGGCGGAAACGGCCGCATGCTGTGCAGGCCGTCTTCTGAAATCACGACGATCTCGCCATTCATCACGTCGCGCACGAAGCGCGCGCCGATAATGTCGAGCGCGCAGGTCTCCGACGCGAGAATGTATTTGCCGTTCAGTTCGCCGATGACGAGAGGACGAATGCCGAGCGGATCGCGCGCCCCAATCAGCTTCTTGTTGGTGAGCGCAACCAGCGAATAGGCGCCCTCGATCGAGCGAAGCGCTTCGATGAAGCGGTCGATCAGCAGCGGTTTGCGGCTGCGCGCGACGAGATGAAGAATAACCTCTGTATCCGAGGTCGACTGGAAGATCGCGCCCTCGCGGATCAACTCGCGCCGCAGCGTCTGGGCGTTGGTGAGATTGCCGTTATGGGCGACCGCGAAGCCGCCCGTATTCAGTTCCGCGAAAAGCGGCTGCACATTGCGCAGCATGGTCTCGCCGGTGGTGGCGTAGCGCACATGGCCTATGGCGGCGGGGCCGGGCAGGCGCTTGATCGTGCCTTCTTGAGAAAAGTGGTCGCCGACCAGTCCCAGTCGGCGCTCGCCGTGAAAGCGGCCGCCGTCGAAACTGACGATGCCGGCCGCCTCCTGCCCCCGGTGCTGCAGCGCATGCAGGCCCAGGGCAGCGATCGCTGCGGCGTCGGGCAGATCGAAGACGCCGAACACGCCGCAATATTCGCGGAGCCTGTCGCCGTCGAGATCGTCGGTCGGATCAACCTCGCGGGATGAGGATCGGTGAAAATCCTCGGCGGCCTCCGTCATGCTTCGTCCCCCGTGACGCGCCAGCGCCCGGCAATCCAGAGCGCCCGGGCGTCGTACTCCCGTCATATGTGCCAGCGGCGGGGTCCATCCGCAAGACCATCATTCAGGCTTACCAGCGGACTCCGGCGCCGCCTCGGCGCCCGCGTCGCCGGTCGAGGGCTGGACCTTGTCGGGCTCGAGGTCGGCCGGCGGCTCCTCATTCGCCGGACCGCCCTTCTTGGCCTTGATCTTGGCCAGGATGCTGTCGATATCGTCGGGCAGCATTTCGCGAAGCTTCTCGCCGCCGGCCGTCAGGAACGGTTTCGCGCGGGCGTCTTTGATCCATTGCGGCTGATTGGTTTCAGGCACGAGCCAGCTGTAAAAAACAAAGGCGACGACGGCGAGCAGGGCGCCGCGAACGGCGCCGAACACGAAGCCAAGCGTGCGGTCGAGCGCGCCGACCTTTGAATCGAGGATGATGTCCGACAGCTTCACCGTGATGAGCGTGATGGCGATCAGGGCGACAAAGAACACCGAGGCCACCGCAGCCGCCAGAGCGAACTCGTCCTTGCTGATGTATGGTTTGAAGTAGGGCAGGGCGAGCGGATAGAAGAAATATGCCGCCGCCGCCGCCACGACCCAAGAGATGATCGCAAGCACTTCGCGGGTGAAGCCGCGCAAAAGAGCGAGCATCCCCGACACCAAAACGACGGTAATCACTGCCAAATCAAGATATGACGGCATCGCTGGCCTCTTGCTTGTTCGCCCCGAGCTCTCGACGCTTCTGAATGGGCTGTTGGCCGCCTTCCGGCGACGCTTGCACGACCCTCTCCCGAACCTGCGTCAATTTTGCGCCGCCCTCGGTCGGGCGCCGTCGTTCCCGCAGGCCTACGGCTAGTTCACTGGCAGCCTTCTAACGCATCTTGACGCCGGCCGGAAACATTAAAGCGCGGGACTTCGGCCGCGCGCGATGGTTTTTTCGCGAGTCGATATGCGAGCGATGGAGGCGACGAGGGCACCGACGTCGGCGCAGGGGCGGATCGTCACGCCGGCGCCGCGCGCGTCGTCGGAAATCTGTTGGGATTGCGGGACGACGGCGTGATGGAATCCGAGCTTCCCGGCTTCGCTCAGCCGCATGCCGGGATGAATGACTGGCCGCACGGCGCCCGACAGTCCGATTTCGCCAAAAAAGAACGTGTCGGGCGGCAGGACAGCGCCCGTGAGCGACGAGACGAGCGCCGCTGCGGCGGCGAGGTCGGCGGCGGGCTCGTCGGCGCGAAAGCCGCCAGCCACGTTGAGGTAGATGTCATGCATGCCAAGCTTCAGCCCGCCATGCGCCTCGAGCACCGCAAGGATCATGGAGAGCCGGTTCTGCTCAAAGCCGACGACGGCGCGCCGCGGCGTGCCAAGCGACGTCGGCGCGACGAGCGCCTGGATCTCGATAAGCAGCGGACGCTGCCCTTCCATGCTCGCGACCACCGCCGCACCGGGCGCGCCCGCGTCCCGTCCGGCGAGGAAAAGCGCCGACGGATTTGAGACTTCGGCAAGGCCGAGGCTGGTCATCTCAAAGACGCCGATCTCGCCGGTCGCGCCAAATCGATTCTTGGAGGCGCGCAACATGCGGAAATGATGCGCGCCGTCGCCCTCGAAGGACAGCACTGCGTCGACCATGTGTTCGACGACTCGTGGGCCGGCGACCTGCCCGTCCTTGGTGACATGACCGACGAGGACGATTGTCGATCCCGTCGTCTTGGCGTGGCGGAGCAGCGCCTGGGCGCTGGCGCGCACCTGCGTCACCGTGCCGGGCGCAGACTCCGCCATGCTGGTGTGCATGGTCTGAATCGAATCGATCACGATCAGCGCCGGACGGCCGCCTGTCGCACAGGTGGCGAGGATGTCTTCGACCTGAGTCGCGGCGGCGAGTTCCACCGGCGCGTCGGCGAGATTGAGTCGGGTCGCGCGCAGGCGCACCTGCGCGACGGCCTCCTCGCCCGAAATATACACGACTCGCGCGCCGCGCCGCGCCAGAGCGGCGCACGCCTGGATGAGCAGGGTGGATTTGCCGATGCCCGGCTCGCCGCCGAGCAGCAGCACGGAGCCTGGAACGAATCCGCCGCCGGTGACCCGATCGAATTCATCAATGCCGGTCGTGATCCTCGGGGCCGACCGGGCTTCGCCTGCGAGTCCCTCAAGTTCGAAGACGCGGCCGCGGGCGGCTCGGCGGGTGATCTGGGCGGCGCCGGCGCCGGATTCTTCAACGAGGCTGTTCCATTCGCCGCAGGAGTCGCAGCGTCCCTGCCACCGCCATGAGGCTGCGCCGCAGTTTTGACAGACGTAGACCGCCCGGCTTTTGGCCATGCGTGTTTGGCGCATGGAGTTCCAATGCTTGTCAAGCCGGGACGACGCCCTTCAAGCGCGTCCCGTGCTCGAAATGTCAGTCGTCGCCGTTGATTCTCGCTCGCAGAATGTTCGAGGGCTTGAACGAGACGACGAGCCGCGCCGAAATCTTCGCGCCTGCGCCCGTCTTCGGATTGCGTCCCAGCCGCTCTTTCTTTTCGCGCACCAAAAAAGCGCCGAAGGAAGACAGCTTGACGTCTTCGCGCGAGATGATGCGTTCGAAAATCTCTTCGAGCACCATTTCTACGTATTTCGCAGACTCCGCCCGCGGTATGCCGACCTTGCGATGGATCGCGTCTGCAAGGTCTGAGCGAGTCAACGCGCCCCTTCCCGCCATACGCCTTTCTTCCGTCGAGCCGTCCGGCTTAGCGGTCGCGTCCCCCTTGGCCATCTTCCGCCTTACGCCTGATCATAATTGAACTACGAAGCGCGTCGGATGGGACGACCGGGCGCAATTAAGAGTGGCGCCCCCCGCCCGCAGCGGGGTTCTCCACGGCTGTCGGAATTTTTCAGAATTGTATACAGAAATCAAGCGCAGGTTGTATTCGCCCGCGATATTTCTTTCCAATATTTGGCTTTAAGGAAATTACTATTGTATTACGCCAGCTTACCAGCGTATCAGGGCCGATCCCCACGTAAAGCCGCCGCCGACGGCTTCGAGCATGACGAGGTCGCCCCGTTTGATTCGTCCGTCCGCCGCGGCGACCGCTAAAGCCAGAGGCACGGATGCGGCGGAGGTGTTGCCGTGCAAATGCACGGTGGCGATGATTTTTTGCGGCGCAATTCCGAGCTTTTGCGCCGACATGTCGATGATTCGCCGGTTGGCCTGATGGGGGACGAACCAGTCGAGATCGTCAGCCATCAGTCCCGTTGCGGCGAAAGCGTCCTTGACGACGTCCGTGACGTGACCGACCGCGAAGCGGAACACTTCTTTGCCTTCCATGCGCAGATGGCCGACGGTCTGCGTCGCGGAAGGGCCGCCGTCGACATGGAGCTTCGCGCGATGGCGTCCGTCCGAGCGCAGATGCGTCGTCAGCACCCCGCGTTCTTCGATGCCGCCCTGAGACGGTCGCGCTTCGAGCACCATCGCGCCGGCGCCGTCGCCAAACAGCACGCAGGTCGTGCGGTCGGTCCAATCAATGATGCGGGAGAAGGTTTCGGCCCCGATCACGAGCGCGCGCTTGTGCGACCCCGAACGCAGGAATTTCTCCGCTGTAGCGACAGCGAAGACGAACCCGGAGCAGACCGCCTGCAGATCGAAGGCCACGCCATGCGTAATACCGAGCGCGGCTTGAATTTGCGTTGCGGTTGAAGGGAAGGTCCAGTCTGGCGTCGACGTCCCGACGATGATCAGGTCGATGTCGTCGGCGTTGAGTCCGGCGTCGGCGAGCGCCGCGCGCGCCGCCTTTTCCCCCAGCATCGACGTCGTCTCGCCTTCCGCGGCGATATGGCGCTCTTTGATGCCGGTACGCTGCATGATCCACTCGTCGCTCGTGTCGACGAGCTTGGCCAGCTCGTCGTTGGTGAGCGTCTTTTCAGGCAGATAGGCGCCGACGCCGAGCACGACGGAGCGCAGTTGAGGCATGCTTGTCGTCACTGAGCGGTTTCCCGGGGCGGACTGGTCTGATCGGCGCCGTCATGTTCCCTGAGCCTGTGCGCCAGCGCGACAGTGTCGCGAATACGATTGAGAAGATCGCCGCCGGCCATCTCGTGGCCGATCTCGATGGCGCGCGCAAAGCCGACCGAATCGGCGCCGCCATGGCTTTTGATGACGATGCCTTCGAGTCCGAGAAACACGCCGCCATTCGTCGCCCTAGTGTCCATTTTGGCGCGCAACTCGCGGAAGGCGCCTTGCGCCAGAACATAGCCAAGCTTGGCGAGCAGCGTGCCGCCCATCGCCTGTTTGAGATAGGCGGCGATCTGCGCGGCGGTCCCTTCGGCGGTTTTGAGCGCGATGTTGCCGGTAAAGCCGTCAGGCGTGACGACGACGTCGACAACGCCCTTGCCGATGCCATCGCCCTCGACGAAACCGCGATAGTCGAAACCGGGCAGATTAAGGTCGCGTAGCATGGTGGAAGCGGCCTTGACCTCCTCGATCCCCTTGATTTCCTCGGCGCCGACATTGAGCAGGCCAACGGTGGGGCGCGCGAGATTCAGCATGACCCGCGCCATCGCCGCGCCCATGATCGCGAGATCGACGAGATGGCTCGCGTTCGCCCCCAGCGAGGCGCCGACGTCGAGCACGACGGATTGGCCGCGAAGCGTCGGCCAGAGACAGGCGAGGGCGGGCCGATCGACACGGGCCATCGTATGCAGGCAAACTTTCGCCATCGCCATCAGCGCGCCAGTATTGCCGGCGGAGATCGCGACGTCGGCGTCGCCCTTTTTGACGGCCTCGATCGCCAGCCACATCGAGGAGACTCGGCGGCCGGAGCGCAGCGCCTGGCTTGGCTTGTCGTCCATGCGGACCGAGACGGCTGCGTGACGCACCTCAGCGCGCTCGGCGAGGCGGGCATGGCGGTTGAGTTCGGCGCGAATCGCCGACTCGTCTCCGACGAGCAGAAAACGGCTGTCGGGACGCCGCTCCAACGCCAGGGCGGCGCCCGCGATGGTCACCTTCGGACCAAAATCGCCGCCCATCGCGTCGAGCGCGATCCGAACAGTTTGCGGCATTTATCCCGTTTCTCCCGACTGCGCGCCTGGATCAGCCGCCTTGTCGCTATTGGCTCGATCTATTGGCCGGCTTTTGTGACGCGTCCGAGAAGCGCGTCTGCGCTCCCGCCCCTGCGGGCGACTTGCCATTTGCCGGCCATGCGCGCAAGTGCCTATTGCGCCTCGCCTCAAGGGTCGCGGGGCGGTTTGAGGCGTCCCAGGGCGGCAAAGGGCGAAACGACCTGAGCTGCGTCGCCGGACGGCTCGATGAAATGCACGCCCGGCTTGCGCGGATAGGGATCGAGCGCCAGCGTAAAGAATTCCGACGCGACCGCTCCGAGATCGACCGCGCCGCCGATCAACGGATCGGGCGGATCCTCATCCAGGGCGATTTCGGCAGGTTCGTGCCTCCTTCGGCTGCGCGGCGCTTCTTCGGGCGGCGACGCAAAGCGCATATGGATCGGCTCGATGAGCTGCGAATCGAATTCCTCCAAGGTCGCGACGCAGGTCTGTCTGATCCTGGCGCGCAATTCGCCGTCGACCTTCAGCCCATCGCCGCGCCACCGTTGCGCCCGAAGCTCGGCTTGCAGCGCATGCACGGCGGGAAGCCCGTTTTGCGAAGCCAAGGCGCCGCATTCGTCGGGCGTGGCGCTGATGTCGACGTCGAGACCTTCGGGCGGCACGTCGGAAACCGCGAGCCGCCGCGATAGCGGCGGTCGAGAGTCGGAAAAACTGTTCATGGCGGTCTGGCCTCCCGGTCGTGCGCGTTCCATCAAAACAGATATGTAAGCCGGCGCACAGACGCCAGCGCTGTCAGAGCGCAGGAAAGCGCCGTCTTGCTTTCGCTGCGTTCGAAGATTACGGAGTTGGCGAGGCGCTATATGCCGGGCGCAGGCGCGCCGCGGCGGAGGATTGCGGAGACACACATGGCGCAGGCTTTGCGCATCGCTTCTCGTTTGGCGGCAGCCGCAGGGGTGGCCGTTTCGCTTTCAGGTTGTCTTGGCTATGAGGGCGTCGTCAATCGCGGCGCCGTCCTCGATTCGCGCAGCACCTCGCAAGTCAAGGTCGGCATGCCGGCGCAGCAGGTGATGGCGACCCTTGGCACGCCCTCCACGACGTCGACGGTCGGCGGCGACGCCTGGTATTACGTCAGCCAGCGCATCGAGCGGAAATTCGCCTTCATGCCGCAAAACATTACCGAACAGCGCGTCTATGCGGTCTATTTCGATAAGTCGAAGAAAGTGCAGCGCCTTGCCGATTACGGCATGGAGGACGGCAAGCCGATCGACTTCATCTCCCGCACGACGCCGACGGCCGGTCCTGAATATCATTTGCTGCAGGGCATGCTCTCTAAAGTGACCAATCTCTTGTAACGACTCAGCCCTCTCGTTCTGGACGCGGCCCCTGGCGCATTGGCGGCTCGACTGATGGCGTCAATGTGACGACCGCGGGGCGTCAATTCTGCCAACCAACTGTGAATGTTGGAGTTTTTAGCTGTGGAGCGCCTGCCGCGCAGCCACAATTGCGGCGCGAGCATGGCTCCGACCGTCGATCTTTTGCCCCGCCTCGCAGGTAACCTTCTGTTTACGCAAAATTTGCGTAATTGTGGAGAACCCGCGAAGCATGACGGTCACGCTGACGAACGCCCCGCCGCCCGCCAAGGACGAAAAGGTCGCGTCGCCTCGCTCAGGACGGCGGTCGAACAGTTCGTCCCGAGCAAATCTGTCGAATTTGCTGCTCGATCGATCCTGTTCTCCCTTGTTGCGCGCGTTCTGCGTCGCGACGCTGCTTTCCGTGGTGGCCGTGCTGGCGATGACCGGAGCGCGCGACGACTTGCGACGGCCGGAGCGGACTGCGCGCGCCGCGCGCTTGCGTGTCGCCGCTTCTCCGTTGACGACGCTCAGGACCGACGTCGTCGGCGACGAGGATACCGCCCTCGACTCCGACTTTTCTCTGGAGCAGGCGGCGCTCACCTGGTCCCATCGTCTCGACGACGACAATTTCTCCGAGACGCCGGGCGTGATGCGCTTCGGATCGGTCAAGATCCACCAGTCGATCGTCGAGCACGTCGTCAAGGCGGCGCAGACGACCGAGATGGATCCGGCGCTTCTCATGGCCATTGCTGACAAGGAGTCGAATTTTTCCTCGACGGCGAAGGCGCGGACCTCTTCGGCGAGCGGCCTCTTCCAGTTCGTCGAAAGGACCTGGCTTAAGGCGCTGAAAACCTTCGGCTGGCGCCACGGTCACAGCGATACGGCGGCGGCGATCGCGAGCGACGATGCGCCGCGCGTCAACGGTCAAAAGCGGGCGCAAATCCTCAATCTGCGCAACGATCCCTACCTTTCCGCCGTTCTCGCCGCGGAAATGCTCAAGAAGGACAGCGCCAGGATCGCCGAAAAGATCGGCCGTCCGCTGACGTCTGGCGAGACCTACCTCATCCACTTTCTAGGGCCGGACGACGCCGAGCGTTTCATGAGAACCGTGGATGAGGCGCCGCACACTTCTGCGGCGGCGCTGCTGCCGAGGCCGGCGCGCGCCAACAGGCCGATCTTCTATGAACAGCAGGGGCGCCGGCTAAAAGTTCGCTCGGTCCAGGAGGTGCACGAAGCCTTCGAGACCATGATGGACAAGCGCACCAGCCGCTACGAGGACGTGGTCGCCAAGCTTCCCGGAGGCGCCACGGCCTATGCCGAGTGAGTACGGCGTGGGGGTAGAAAGTAGGGAGTAGAGCTACTCACTCACTTTCCCATCATCAGGTCGAGATTTTGCGCCGCCGCGCCGGCCGCGCCCTTGCCGAGATTGTCGAGCCGGGCGACGAGCAGGACGTGACCGCGCGGCGCATTGGCGAAGACGAAGACCTCCAAGTCATCGGTCCCGTTCAGCGCCAGGGCGTCGAGCTTGCCGTTCGCCGGCGCCGCTTCGAGCCGGACATGTTTTGCGCCGTCGTAATGACGCGCATAGGCGTCTTCGAAGTCCCCCGCTCCGGGCTTGCCGGGCAAGGCGTCAAGCACGAGCGGAATGGAGACAAGCATGCCCTGGCGGAAGTTGCCGACGGAGGGAACGAACAACGGCCGTGCGGAAAGTTTCGCATAGGCCATGATCTCAGGCACATGTTTGTGCTCGAGACCGAGCGCGTAGAGTTCGAACTCCGGCGCCTTGCCGCTCTCATAGGCTTCAATCATCTGCCGCCCGCCGCCCGAATAGCCTGAGACAGCGTTGATCGTCAGCGGCTGGTCCGACTGGATGAGACCGGCGTCGACGAGCGGGCGAATGAGCGCGATGGCGCCTGTCGCATAGCAGCCGACATTGGCGACGCGGCGGCTTGCGGCGATTTTCGCCGCCTGTCCCTTGCAGAGTTCGGCGAAACCGTAGACCCAACCTCTTGCGACGCGATGGGCGGTGGAGGCGTCGAGCAACCTCGGGCCGCGCTCGCCGAGGGCGTCGCAGAGCGCGACGGTTTCCTTCGCGGCATCATCCGGCAGACAGAGGATGGCGATGTCAACCGACGCGAGAATGTCGCGCTTGGCGGCGATCTCCTTTCGCCGCTCCTGCGGGAGCGCAAGGAGCGAAATGTCCGAGCGCCCGGCGAGCCGGTCGCGGATTTCGAGCCCGGTGGTGCCGGCGTCGCCGTCGATGAAGATCTTAGTCGTCATGGCCCGCATCTAATCGATTTCGTGAGGGAGAAAAAGATTGGCGGCGAAAGCCGTCGGACGTTTTTGACGTGAACGGCGCTCCGGCCTATAGCGCGGCGGGAAGCGTACGCCTTGCTCCATCGGGCGACGCCCATCCAAAGTTGAGCCCATGACCGACAGTCCATGCGTAAAGATTTGCGAACTCGATGAGGACGATGTGTGCGTCGGCTGCGGCCGAACGCGCGCCGAGATCGCCGGCTGGACGTCGATGACTGAACCGCAAAGGGCCAAGATCGTCGAGCTGGCCGCGCAGCGCAGGTCTGTGGGCAGTCGCAAAACGGTCGCGCGCCGCCAAATTATCGGCAACAGATAGGCTGTCGCCGGCTCGCCAATCCGCTAACTTACGTCCTGAAGGCGAATGAGTCGCGCCTCCAAAGGGAGGAGAGATCATGGCGAAAGAGGTAACGGAAAGAGGCGCGTTGCGAGCCTATGCGCTGCGGCTGTTGGATTCGGTCTACAACGCTTCGGTCTATTCGGTGATCGGCTATAGCGCGCTATTGGCCATGCTTGCAGTCATCGGTTTGGCGGTCTTTTTGAAAATCATTTACGTGCCCGAATTTCATCCCTGGTAGCCGCGTTCATTGCGAAAGCGCCTGCTCATCGTCGCGCATGCGCCGTCGCGCAACACCGAGCGGCTGAGGGATGCGGTCGTCGCCGGCGCGCGCGCGCCTGAGATCGAGGACGTCGACGTCGAGGCGATGAACCCCTTCGCGGCGACGCCAAATGACGTTCTCGCCGCGCAGGCGGTCATTCTCGGCACCACCGAAAATCTCGGCTATATGAGCGGCGCGCTGAAGGACTTCTTCGACCGCTGTTACTATCCCCTGCTGGAGCGCAGCCAGGGCCTGCCTTACGCGCTTTACATTCGCGCCGGCCATGACGGAACCGGAACGCGGCGCGGCGTCGAGACGATCGTCACCGGCCTGCGCTGGCGCGCGGTCCGCGAGCCGCTGATCTGCCGCGGCGAGTGGCGGGAGGACTTTGTCGACTCCTGCCGCGAATTGGGGATGCTCGTCGCGGCAGGGCTCGATTTAGGCGCCTTTTGAGCCGATCGAACCGCCGTCTATAGAATTGCAGCGCGCGCCGGCGCGGAACGAAGGCTCGGTTCGATAGAGCGTATGCAGCGAAGCGACGATTTTCTCGGCCATCCGCGCGGACTGGCCTTTCTCTTCGCTTCGGAAATGTGGGAGCGCTTTTCCTATTACGGCATGCGGGCGCTGCTCGTCCTCTACATGGTCGAATACCTTTTGAAGCCGGAGCGCATGGATGCGGCGCTCGGCCTCGACGCCTTGCAGCGTGGGCTCGAGATGCTGTCCGGTCCGCTCGGCCCGCAGCCATTTGCTTCGCAAATTTACGGGCTCTACACGGGCCTTGTTTATCTCGCGCCGATCCTCGGCGGGTATATCGCCGACCGCTGGCTTGGACGCATGCGCACGATCGTCATCGGCGCCGCGCTGATGGCCGTCGGCCATTTCATGATGGCGTTCGATCGCTTGTTTTTGATCGCGCTGCTTCTCGTCGCGCTCGGCTGCGGCGGTTTCAAGCCGAACATATCGACGCAGGTCGGCGAGCTTTACGCGCCGACTGACGCGCGACGCGATCGCGCCTATTCGATCTTTTATGTCGGCATCAACATCGGCGCCTTCTTCGCGCCGCTCGTCTGCGGAACGGTCGGCGAGATGATCGGCTGGCATTACGGGTTCGCCTGCGCCGGCGTCGGCATGGTCATCGGTCTGGTAACTTACCTCATCGGTCTGCCGAGTCTGCCGCGCGAACCGCCGCCGCGCGAAAGGCGCGCGCCGACGGCGCCGACGCGCGCGAAGTTTCGCCGGTCTTTCACCGTTCTTATGCTGCTCTTCGCGCCTTCCGCGCTGTTCTGGGCGGCGTTCGAGCAGCAAGGCAATACGATCGCGCTTTGGGCGGCGCAATTCACCGACCGTAGCGTCGCCGTCTTCGGGTGGTGCCATGACATTCCGGTGACTTGGTTTCAGGCCTTCAATCCGCTGATGATCTTCCTTTTCACGCCGCCGCTCGTCTCGCTATGGGCCTGGCTCGCGCGGTCGGGGCGCGAGCCGTCGACGATCCGGAAAATGTCGCTTGGCTGTCTCGGCGTCGCCGCGAGTTACGGCGTCATGGCGATGGCGGCCTGGACGAGCGATGGCGGCAAGGCGAGCTGGCTTTGGCTTCTCGGCTTTTTTGCCGTCATCACCGTCTCGGAGCTGCATTTTTCGCCAATTGCTTTGTCGCTCGTCTCGCATGTCGCGCCTGAAGGCTCACGCTCGGCGCTGATGGGCTTATGGTTCACTTCGATGTTTCTCGGCAATCTGCTTGCGGGGTGGCTCGGCAGTCTGTGGTCGAGCCTCGAAAGCGTGTATTTCTTCCTGCTCATGAGCATTCTTGGCGTCGCCGGCGCGCTCATCGTCGAGGCGGCGCGGCGACCGCTCGGCGATCTCCTGGCTTTTCGCGAAAGCCGTCGAATCTCGAAAGTTGGATGAACCTGCGCCAAGCGAGAACGCCAGCGCCCAAACAGATCGCCGCCGCTGTCATCGGCAATGCGCTCGAATGGTACGATTTCGTCGTCTACGGCTTTTTTGCTTCCGTGCTGGCGCGGGCTTTCTTTCCGAGCGGAGACGAGACGGCGGCGCTGTTGCTGGCGCTCGCCACCTTCGGCGCGGGCTTCTGCACGCGGCCGCTCGGCGGGCTGTTCTTCGGATTTTACGCGGATCGCAAGGGACGCAAGGCGGCGTTGCAACTCATCATGTTCGTGATGACCGCCGCAGTGGCAGTGATCGCGTTTGCGCCGACCTATGCGGCGATCGGCGTCTACGCGCCGATGCTCGTGGTCATCGGCCGATTGCTGCAGGGTTTCGCCACCGGCGGAGAATTCGCGAGTTCAACCGCTTTTCTGATTGAAGTCGCGCCTGCCGGCCAGCGCGGACTCTATGGCTCCTTGCAGATGGTCGGGCAGGGACTGTCGATTTTATTTGGAACGCTCGCCGGCATCGTCGTTGCCACTGTCTTCTCGACTCAGGCGCTGAATGATTGGGCTTGGCGGCTTCCCTTCGTCGCCGGCTTGCTGATCGGCCCGGTCGGGATCTATGTCAGACGCAACCTCGACGAAACGCATGCCTTTGAAGCGTCGCCTCGAAGCGGCGGCGCGATGGAGGCCTTTCTCGATATGGTTCGGCGGCAACGCGACAGACTGATCGCCAGTTTCGCCGCCACGGTCGGCGCGACGATCTCGTTCTACGTCATCCTTGTTTATATGCCGACCTATGGAAAGACGGAGTTGGGGCTTAGCCTCGCCGAGTCCTTTATCGCTCAGGCGCCCGGGCTTCTGTTGCTGATCGTCCTGACGCCATTGGTTGGCGCTTGCTCAGATAAATTTGGCAGGCGGCCCTTGCTCTTGGCCTCCTATGGAATGCTTCTCCTTTGCGTCTATCCGCTGTTTGCGTGGCTGCAAGTCGAGCGGTCGCTTGCGACGTTGACCATCGCCCAGACCGCCTTCTGCGTCATTCTTTCAGGACTGTTCGGCGCGCTGTCGACGGCGCTTGCCGAGCAGTTTCCGACGCATATCCGCAGCGTGGGGCTGGCGATCGCCTATAATGTCGCGGTCATGATCTTCGGCGGTTTTGCGCCGTTTATCGTCGCCTGGCTGATCGGATTTCTCGCCAGCCCGGTGGCGCCCGCCTACTATCTGATGTTCGGCGCCGTCGTCGGGCTCGTTGGCGTCGCCGGTCTGCGCGAGCGGCGCAGGGAATGGCTCGATTGAAAGCCCTGGCTGTGCTGCAACGACGATTGACTGAGGTTGGAGACATGGGAGGTTTTGATGAAGAGAATTGCTGCTTTGATTGCCTTGATCGTCTTGGCGCATCCGATCCTGCTCCAGGAGGCAGCCGCAAGAGCCGCGAAATGCGTCGTGCTCGGCAATGGCATGACGCCCTATAGGGGGAGGTGCAACTTTATGCTTGACGCTGGCGGCAGCTTTGCGGTCGAGCCGATCGGCAAGTCGGGATTTGACAGCGTGACGATGGTCAACGTCTCCATTGTTTCGCCCGGCGTCGCCGAAGTGAGAGGGCTGACCCGCGACGCCATCAATTCCCGCTGGGGGGAAGCAAAGCGCTCCAAGTCCGATCCCGCCTGCTGGCTCGGCAGCGACTTCAAAATTTGCGTCTATTGAGGCCCGCAAAAGAAAGAGCGGCGCCGAAGCGCCGCTCTCGCATGCTTGTTCGCTTGTCTTTCGAAGCTTAGCGCTTCGAGAACTGGAAGCTGCGGCGGGCTTTGCGCTTGCCGTATTTCTTGCGCTCGACGACGCGGGAGTCGCGCGTGAGAAACCCTTCCTTCTTCAGCGCGGGACGCAGCTCAGGCTCGTAATTGGTCAGCGCCTTGGCGAGGCCGTGACGCACAGCGCCGGCCTGTCCCGAAAGTCCGCCACCGGCAACCGTAACGACGATGTCATATTGACCCGCGCGCTTGGTGACGCCGAATGGCTGGGCCAAAATCATGCGCAGCACCGGACGGGCGAAATAGACTTCAACGTCGCGGCCGTTGACGGTGATCTTGCCGGGGCCCGGCTTGATCCAGACGCGCGCGACGGCGTTCTTGCGCTTGCCGGTGGCATAGGCGCGGCCCTGCTTGTCGAGCTTCTGGACATAGCGCGGCGCTTCCGGCGCCGGGGAGACGCTCGACTGCAAATCGGAAAGCGAGGAAAGAGTGGTCTCGGCCATGGTCAGGCGCTCCGGCTATTCTTGACGTTCAGGGCGGCGACGTCGAGCGTCTGTGGGCTCTGCGCCTCATGCGGATGTTCGGCGCCCTTATAGACGCGCAGATTGCCGAGCTGCTTGCGGCCCAGGGGACCGCGCGGCAGCATGCGCTGCACGGCCTTCTCCAGGATGCGCTCCGGGAAGCGCCCCTCGAGAATGAACTTCGCCGAGCGCTCCTTGATGCCGCCAGGGAAGCCGGTGTGGTGGTGATAGACCTTCTGGTCGCGCTTGCGGCCGGTGAGAACCACCTTGTCGGCGTTGACGACGATGATGTTGTCGCCGTCGTCCATATGGGGCGTGAAGGTCGCCTTGTGCTTGCCGCGCAGGCGCAGCGCGATGATGCTCGCGAGACGGCCGACGACGAGCCCGGAGGCGTCGATCAGCACCCATTTCTTTTCGATGTCGGCGGGCTTCGCCGAAAAAGTTTTGCCAAACATGGGATGGGAGTTCCGTTTGAACGGTGCGTTCGGATGGCGAGGGGATAGGGGATGGCGCGGGGCAGGTCAAGCAGTTTTTAGGCCGACGAGTTTCCGGGAAGCTATAAAAACTCGGATATAGCGTGAGGTGGTAAAATAATACCTTTAGTATGCCCGTATGCAATTTGGAGCGTAATCAATGACGCGAGAGTGTGCGGCCTTTAGGTGGGGGCGTGGGGGTTCGGCTCCTCCACGATATGAATCCCGAACGGCGGGATTTGGACGAGGATTTGGCGTAGCGGCTCGGCGTGGATGGCCGGGATAAGCCCGGCCATGACGCGGTTTCAAGGCAACGCCTTTCTTGAAGCCATCTCGCTACTGATGCAGCGCTTCGCCATGCAGCGCGATGTCGAGGCCTTCGCGCTCGTCGTCGGAGTTCACGCGCAGCGATGTGAAGAGCGAGACGATTTTGAGCGCCGTCCAGGTGCCGACCACGCACCAGACGACGGTGACCAGGACGCCGATCGCCTGCACGTAAAGCTGATGCGGGTCGCCCTCCAGGAGTCCGGCGACTCCAGGATCGCTTTCTGAAGCGGTGATCGCGCGCGTGGCGAAAACTCCGGCGAGCAGCGTGCCCATGACGCCGCCGACGCCATGCACGCCGAACACGTCGAGCGTGTCGTCATAACGCAGCCTGTATTTCACCACGGTGCAGAACCAGTAGCACACGGCGCCGGCGATCAGCCCGATGACGACGCCTTGCCAGGGCAGGATATAGCCCGAGGCCGGCGTGATCGTGCCAAGCCCGGCGACGGCGCCTGAGACGACGCCGAGCACCGAAGGCTTGCCGCGCTGGACCCACTCCAGTCCGCTCCACATCAACGCGCCGGCGCAGGCGGCAAGATGCGTCGCGACGATGGCGAAGACCGCGCGTGAATTGGCGGCGAGCGCCGAGCCGCCGTTGAAGCCGAACCAGCCGACCCACAGCAGCCCCGTGCCGATCACGGCAAGCGAGAGATCGAAGGGCGAAAGGTTTTCGCGCCCAAAACCAACGCGGTTGCCGAGCACGAGCGCGCAGACGAGGCCGGCGACGCCGGCGTTGATATGCACGACCGTGCCGCCGGCAAAATCGAGGAGGCCCATCTTCTGCAGAAATCCGCCGCCCCAGACCCAGTGCGCGGAAGGGACATAGACGATAAAGAGCCACAGCGCGCAAAACAGCATGAACGCCGAAAACCTCATGCGTTCGGCGACGGAGCCGGCGACCAACGCGCAGGTGATCACCGCGAAGGTCATCTGATAGATCATGAACAGGATTTCGGGGATGGTCTTGGCGAAGGGGCTCACCGTATCGAGCCCGATCCCGGTAAGGAGCGCGCGCGACGCGTCGCCGATATAGGCGCCGTCGCCGCTGAAGGCGAGGCTGTAGGCCACGCCGATCCACAGCAACGACACAAGTGCGGTGGCGATGAGGCTCTGCGCCATGGTCGCGAGCACGTTCTTCTTACGCACCATGCCGCTGTAAAAGAGCGCAAGCCCCGGCAGCGTCATCATCAGGACGAGCGCGGTGGCGAAGATCATGAAGGCGGTGTCAGCCGCGTCGATTTTGGGTTCGCCGTCTTGCGCGATAGCGGGCTGCGAGACAATGAGCGCCGCCAGCGCGGCCGCCGCTCCTGACACTCTGCGGCGCAATCCGTCGCTCCCATGCTGGATGAGGAAATCCTTACTCGGGCTGCGCGCAAACGAGCTCTTCATCGTGAATCCTGATTGATGATGGGAAAGCGCTCAGAGCGCGTCGGAATCGGTCTCGCCGGTGCGGATGCGCATCGCGCGCTCCAGCGGCAAGACGAAGATTTTGCCGTCGCCGATATGGCTGGTGTAGGCGGCGAGCCTGATCGCCTCGATCGCGCGATCGACGAGGGCGTCGGAAAGCGCGACGTCGATCTTAACCTTAGGCAGGAAGGCGACGATATATTCCGCGCCGCGGTAAATTTCGGCGTGGCCCTTCTGCCGGCCATACCCCTTCACCTCGGTCGCGGTCATTCCGTGCACGCCGATTGCCGTCAGCGCCTCGCGCACCTCGTCGAGCTTGAAAGGTTTGATGATGGCCGTGATGATCTTCATTTGCGCAGACATGCCCTCAACTGTGGCGAAGTGACCGCCTACTCAGCAAGTGGCGTGCCATTCTGCGCATAAAATAATCGTTTTGCTTCCGGTTAGCGGGCGCGACCTTGACCAGCGCTGAGGCGATCAGCGTCTAATTTTTGTACAAAATGCGTAAATCTTGATCGTTCAGGAGTCTCTCCGTCGCCGCGCTCGACCCAGGGCGCTTGATAGCGGCCCTGTTTACGGGTTTTGTGGATCGCGCCGGCAAAACAGGAGAGGTCGATCAACGCGGCGCGGCTCGACCTGACGCAAAGGAAGCGGCGGACGCGGATGAAGCTTGAAGACTGGTCGCCTCAGGCGATCGCCATCGATTTCGTCACTAAGGAAGACTGGCCCGAGCGTCGCGCAAAGCTTCCCGAATCGACAGTCCGCCTTGCCGAGCTCGTGGGATTTGAGGCGAAAGCCGGCTCCACATTCTTTGCGCCGGACGGCGGCGGCGGGCCGCGCGTTTTCTTCGGCGCCGAGGGAAAGCAGCCGAAGGCGCGCGATCCGTTTTTTGCCGGAAAGCTCGCGACTGCGTTGCCTATGGGCCTTTATCGTCTTGGCGATGGCGTCGAGGCGCCGGGAGAGGCGGCGCTGGCGTTTCTTCTGTCGACCTATTCCTTCTCGCGCTACAAGGCGCGAAAGAGCGAAGCGCCGCGACTTTGCGCGCCCAAAGAAGCTGACCGCGCACGCATCGAGCGTGTCGTAGCCGCCGTCGCGCTGGGAAGGGATCTCATCAACACGCCGACCAACGACATGGGTCCGGAGGCGCTCGCCGAAGCTGCGCTCGCTCTTGGCGCGAAGCACGGCGCCAAGAGCCGCGTCATTGTCGGGGACGCGCTGCTTGCGGAAAACTTTCCTTTGATCCACGCCGTTGGGCGCGCCGCCGCTCAGGCGCCGAGGCTGGTCGAATTCGAGCATGGCCCGGAGGAGGGTCTGCGCGTCACGCTGGTCGGCAAAGGCGTCTGTTTTGACACTGGCGGGCTCGACATCAAGCCCTCGAGCGCGATGGCGCTGATGAAGAAGGACATGGGGGGCGCGGCGACGGCGTTGTCGCTTGCAGCGATGCTGCTTGACTCGAAAGCGCCGATCCGTTTGCGCGTCCTGCTGCCGATCGTTGAAAATTCGATTTCGGCTTCCGCGTTTCGAACGAGCGACGTTTACCGCAGCCGCAAAGGGCTAAGCGTCGAAATCGGCAACACCGACGCGGAGGGGAGACTCATTCTCGCCGACGCGCTCGCCTATGCCAGCGAAACCCCGCCGGATCTGCTCTTCGATTTCGCCACTCTGACCGGCGCCGCGCGTGTCGCGCTCGGTCCGGAAATTCCGCCGTTCTATACCGGCGACGACGGGCTCGCCGCCGACATTGCCGCAAAGGCCGCAGCCGCAAACGATTCGGCGTGGCGAATGCCTTTGTGGGATAGTTACGACAGCGGCCTCGATGGCAAAATCTCCGATCTCGTCAATGTGACGAGCGGTCCCTTCGCCGGATCGATCATCGCCGCGCTGTTCCTGAGGCGCTTTGTCGCCGACCCCAGGCGCTGGGCGCATTTCGACGTCTATTGCTGGAACCCGTCGACGAAGCCCGGCCGTCCGGAAGGCGGCGACGTGCAGGCGGCGCGCCTCCTTTACGATTTGATCGAGGCGCGCGTCGAACAAGGGAAAGCGCATTCGTGAGCGAGAGTTTCGACCGGCGGCTGACGCCCGCGCGCCCCGAAATCGCCGCAGCCTATCTCAAGGGCCGCGTGACCGCGGAGCGCTATGTCGAAGGGGTCGTGATGGAGGTCAGGGACTGCGTCGTCGACCTTCGGCGCGAACCACGCCCCGACGCCGCTGTCGATACTCAGGCGCTCTATGGCGAGCGCATCACTGTGTACGATGAGGAGGAGGGCTGGGCCTGGGCGCAGCTGGCGCGCGACAATTATGTCGGCTGGATCGCCGCCAATACCTTGTGGCGCGAATTGAGCGCGCCGACGCATCGCGTCTGCGTGCCGCGGACGTTCATTTATCCGGGGCCAAACATCAAATTGCCGCCGTTCAACGCCCTGCCGCTTGGCGCCGAAGTCGCGATCGCTGAAGAGCGCGACGGCTTTTGCGTAACGCCGGAACTCGGATTCATCTACCGCAAACATCTCGTCGCGCGCGAGGCGAAAGCGCCCGACTACGTCGCGGTGGCCGAGACGCTTCAAGGCGCGCCCTATCTCTGGGGCGGCAAGTCATGGCTCGGCGTCGACTGCTCGGGACTGGTGCAGGTCTCCTTGCTGATGGCAGGCGTCAAGGCGCCGCGCGACACCGATATGCAGGAGGCCGCGCTCGGCGTTCGGCTTGATCCCGGCGCGCCGCTCATGCGCGGCGACATTGTCTTCTGGAAGGGCCATGTGGGCGTCATGCGCGACACCGCGACCCTGCTTCACGCCAACGCCACCCATATGCAGGTCACCAGCGAGCCGCTCGACATTGTGCGCGTGCGCAACGAGGCGGCGGGAGCAGGGCCGGTGACGAGCGTGAAGCGCTTGGCGAAGGAGGGCGCGCAGGCAACATGACGAAGAAGCTCTATCTGGACGATCTTCGCGTCGGGCTGCGGCTGCATTCAAAGAGCGTCACGGTCAGCGCCGAGGACATCATCCGCTTCGCGCGTGACAGCGATCCTCAGTATTTCCATATCGACGAAGAGGCCGCCAAGGACAGCATGTTCGGCGGTCTTGTCGCGAGCGGCTGGCAGACGGGCGCGCTGAGCATAAAGCTCCTGACCGACTCGGCCGATCCACCCTTGGCCGGCCCGGTCATCGGCATCGAGGCCGAGATCGCGTGGAAACTTCCGGTCCGGCCTGGCGATTCTTTGCGCGTGGAGGCCGAGGTTACGCGAATCGTCTGTCCACGTCGCTATTCCGATCGCGGCTTTGTTTCGATGAACGTAGCGACCTACAATCAGCGTGACGAAGTCGTTCTGACGCAAAGCGTCAAAATCCTGGCTTTCCGTGATCCGGGCCGCGTCGCCGCAGGTTCAAACCGGGAGACGCCAATACCAGGATCACTTCCCGTCGACTGAATCGTTCGAAATCGGCTCAGCCTCATTGCGGAAAGCCGCTGCGAAGAGCGCGCGCGTATAGTCGCTCTTGGGTTCGGCGAAGACCCGCGTCGCCGGTCCTTCCTCGACCACCTTGCCGTAGCGCATGACGATGAGATGAGCGGCGAGCGCCTTCACGACGCGTAGATCATGGCTGATGAAGAGATAGGCGAGCGAGCGGCGACGCTGGAGGTCGCGCAACAGATCGATGATCTGCGCCTGCACTGACATGTCGAGCGCCGACGTCGGCTCGTCGAGCACGACGAATTTAGGCTCGAGCACCATGGCGCGGGCGATCGCGATCCGCTGCCGCTGGCCGCCGGAAAATTCATGCGGATAGCGATCCATGGTCGATGGATCGAGGCCGGTTTCCTGCAGGGCGCGCGCGACGATTTCGCGACGCTGGTCAAGGGTGAGTTCTGGCCGTTGAACGGTGAGCCCCTCGGCGACGATCTCCGCCACCGACATGCGCGGCGAGAGCGAGCCATAGGGGTCCTGAAAGACGATCTGCATGTCGCGGCGCAGCGGACGCATGGCGTCGACGCTCTTGCCGTCGATGCGCTGGCCCAGGAAAACGACCGGTCCTTCCGAGCGGATGAGCCGCAGCATGGCGAGCGCCAGCGTCGTCTTGCCGGAGCCTGACTCGCCGACGACGCCGACGGTGGCGCCTTCGCGCACCGCAACGGTGACGCCGTCTACGGCTTTTATATATCCCACCGTCTTTCGCATGAACCCGCGCTTGATGGGAAACCAGACGCGCAGTTGGTCGGCCGAGGCGACGACGGGCGCTTCACTGTTCTCAATTATCGGCGCGCCCTTGGGCTCCGCCGTGAGCAGCGCCTTGGTGTATGGATGATGAGGCGAGGAAAAGACCGTTCCCACGTCGCCCTGTTCGACGATACGCCCCTTTTGCATGACGCAAACCGTGTCGGCGAAACGGCGCACGAGCCCCAGGTCATGGGTGATGAACAGCATCGCCATGCCATAGGTTTGCTGCAGCCGCTCCAGCAGCGCGAGAATCTGCGCCTGCACGGTGACGTCGAGCGCCGTCGTCGGCTCGTCGGCGATGAGCAGATCGGGCTTGTTGGCGAGCGCCATGGCGATCATCACGCGCTGACGCTGGCCGCCCGAAAGCTGATGCGGATAGGCGCCAAGCCGCGCCTGAGGGTCGGGAATGCCGACTTCGCCGAGAAGCTCGACGACCCGCCCACGAACGGCGGCTTCGCCGCGCATGCCGTGCAGCTCGAGAATCTCCGCGATTTGCCGCTCGATCGTTTGTAGCGGATTGAGCGAGGTCATCGGCTCCTGGAACACCATCGTGATGCGCGCGCCGCGGATCGCGCGCAGACGGTTGTCGTCGATGACAAGCATGTTCTCGCTGTCGAACAGCGCTTCGCCTGAAGCGACCGCGCCGGGCGGAAGGAGGCGCACAATCGACAGCGCGCTGATCGATTTGCCAGAGCCCGATTCGCCGACAATCGCCAGCGTCTTGCCGCGCTCGAGCGAGAAGGAGACGCGATCCACCGCCTTGGTCTCGCGCCCGCCATGCCGAAAGGAGACCGAGAGATCGCGAACCTCGAGGAGGGGAGGCGCTTCGGCGCCGTGACGTATCACCGGAAATTCTTCCTTGGGTCGAAGGCGTCGCGGACCGCTTCGCCGATAAAGACCAGGAGCGACAGCATCAGCGCGATGATGGCGAAGCCGGTCAGTCCCAGCCAGGGCGCCTGAAGGTTGGATTTTCCCTGCAGCAGCAGCTCGCCGAGCGAAGGCGAGCCTGGCGGCAGACCAAATCCGAGAAAATCCAGCGCCGTCAGCGTCGTGATCGACGAATTGAGGATGAAGGGGAGAAAGGTCAGCGTCGCCACGGTGGCGTTGGGCAAGAGATGCCTGACGATGATCCGAAAATTGCCGAGCCCAAGCGCCCGCGCGGCGTTGACATATTCGAAATTGCGGGCGCGCAGGAATTCGGCGCGAACGACATGCACCAGCGACACCCAGGAGAACAGCAGCAAAATGCCGAGCAACACGAAAAAGCCGGGCGTCAGGAATGATGAAATGATGATGAGCAGATAGAGTTGCGGCAGCGACGACCAGACTTCGATAAAGCGCTGGAACACAAGATCGACGCGTCCCCCGAAATAGCCCTGAATCGCGCCGGCGGCGACGCCGACGATCGAGGAAATCGTCGCCAGGATCAGGCCGAACAGCACCGAGATTCGAAATCCGTAAAGAAGGCGCGCGACGACGTCGCGGCCCTGATCATCGGTGCCAAGCCAGTTATATTCCAACGCGGCGCAGCCGCGATTGGGCTGGCCCGGCCGCAGGCCCTTGGCCGCGGCGATTTCGCATTGCTTGTGCGTCAGCATCCAGGTCGGCGGCGAGGGCGCCGGCGTCGGCAGCTCGAGATTATGCGTGTCATAGGAGAAGCGGATCGGCGGCCAGAGCATCCAGCCATGCGCCTTGATCTCGTCGGCGATGACGGGATCGCGGTAATCGGTGCGGGCGAGAAAGCCGCCGAATTTCTCTTCAGGGTAAGAGACAAAGGCCGGAAACAGCAATTCGCCCTTGTACCACGTCAGAACCGGCCGGTCGTTCGCCAAAAAATTCGAGCCAAGCGACATCACGAAGAGCGTCATGAAAATCCAGAAGGACCAATAGCCGCGTCTGTTCGCCTTGAAATTATCAAGGCGGCGCCGATCAAGCGGCGTAAGCCGCAGCCAGCCTTCGCGATGAATCGGCGGCGCGAGAAGCGGCGTTGCGTCGGTTGCAGCGCTCACGGTCAGACCTCGCGCGTTTCGAAATCGATGCGCGGATCGATCCAAGTGTAAGTGAGATCGGAAATGAGATTCACCACGAGCCCGAGCAGCGCGAAAATATAGAGAGTGGCGAAGACGACCGGATAGTCGCGGTTGACGATGCTCTCGAAAGAGAGATAGCCGAGTCCGTCAAGCGAGAAAATCGTTTCGATCAGCACCGAGCCGGTGAGGAATGCGTGAACGAATGCGCCTGGGAAGCCGGCGATGACGATCAGCATGGCGTTGCGAAACACATGGCCGTAGAGCACGCGCCGCTCGGTGAGGCCTTTCATGCGCGCCGTCTGCACATATTGCTTACGGATTTCGTCTAAGAAGGAATTCTTCGTCAGAAAGGTCTGCGTCGCAAAGGCTCCGAGCGTCATCGCGGTGACCGGCAGAACGATATGCCAGAGATAATCCTTCACCTTGCCAAAGAGCGAAAGCTGCCAGAAATCGTCTGAGGTCAGTCCGCGCAGCGGGAAGATTTGCCAGAACGAGCCGCCGGCAAAGAGCACAATCAGCAGCATCGCAAACAGAAAACTTGGAATGGCGTAACCGACGATGACGGCGTTCGATGTCCACATGTCGAATTTGGTGCCGTCGCGAACGGCCTTGGCGATGCCGAGCGGAATTGAAATCGAATAGGAGAGAAGCGTCATCCACAGACCCAGCGAAATCGAGACTGGTAGCTTTTCGCCGATAAGCTTGATGACGCTTTCGTCGCGAAAATAGCTGCGGCCGAAATCGAACATCGCGTAATTTTTCACCATCAGCAGAAACCGCTCCCAGGCCGGCTTGTCGAAGCCGAACTGCTTTTCGAGTTCCGCGATGAATTTCGGGTCGAGCCCCTGAGCGCCGCGATATTTCGCGGCGGATTCGGCGGCCATCGTGCCGGTCTGGCTCGCGCCGCCCTGTCCGACGTCGCCGCCGCCGCCGGAAAACCGACCGGTCGCGCCGACGTCGAAGCCTTGCAATTGCGCGATGATGCGTTCGACCGGACCGCCCGGCGCGAACTGCACGATGGCGAAGGAGATGAGCATGATGCCGAGGATCGTGGGGATCATCAGCAACACGCGGCGGGCGATATAGGCTCCCATACGCTCAGCGTCCCGTAAAGTTGATCTTGCGCGCTTTCTCTTCGTCCCACCACCAGGTCCACAACACGCCGGTGTCGAACTTCGGCGTGCGCTCCGGCTGGCCAAACAGGTCCCAATAGGCGATGCGATGCACGGGATTATACCAGTGCGGAATCCAGTAGCGCTGCGCGCGCAAGGCGCGATCGAGCGCGCGGCAGCAGATGATCAGGTCTTCGCGGGTTTGCGCCAGGAGCGCCTTCTCGACAAGCGCGTCAATCGCCGGATTGGAGACGCCCGCCAGATTGCGCGACCCTGGAACGTCGGCGGTCTTCGAGCTGAAATAGGCGCGAAGCTCCTCGCCCGGGTTCCAACTCATGACCAGGACGTCATGGACGACGTCGAAATCGAAGTTTTCAAGCCGCTGCTTGTACTGAGCGGCGTCAACGATACGGATGTGGGCGTTGACGCCGAGAAGCTTCAAATTCTTGATGAACGGCTGCGTGTGCCGCTCGAAGACGTTGGAGTTGTCGAGAAATTCGAATTCGAGCGGCGTCCCGTCAGGCAAGCGCAAGGCGCCGTCCTGACGCGTGCAGCCGGCGGCGACAAAAAGATCATTCGCCTTTTTGAGCAGAGCGCGGTCTTGTCCTGTCCCGTCGGAGACGGGCGCGACGAAAGGTTCGCCAAAAACTTCCGCGGGAAGATCGGCGCGATAAGGTTCGAGCAGCGCCTTTTCCTGTTCGCTCGGCAGGCCCTTCGCTTCAAGGTCGGAATTTTCGAAATAGGACGAGATGCGCTTATAGGCGTCATACATCAGGTTGCGGCTGGTCCATTCATAGTCGAAGGCGTAGCCGATCGCTTCGCGCACGCGCGGGTCCTTGAACATCTTGCGGCGCGTGTTGAAGAACCATCCCTGGATCTGCGGAATATTGTTGTTTGGCGTCGTCGTGCGTTTGACGCGGCCGTCCTTGACGGCCGGAAAATCGTAACCCGTCGCCCAGACGCGCGCGATGTTTTCCTCGCGCTCGGTGAAGGCGCCGGCCTTGAACGCCTCGAAGGCCACCTGACTGTCGCCGAAATATTCAAAGCGCACGACGTCGAAATTGCCCTGGCCTATCGTGATCGGCAGATCCTTCGCCCAATAGTCGGGATTGCGATGATAGGCGATGAAGCGGCCTTGCTCGAAGGCTCCGACCTTATAGGGACCCGAGCCGAGCGGGGGCTCCAGAGTCGTCGCCTCGAAATCGCGGTCCTTGTAATAGGCGCGCGAAAAGATCGGCTGACCGACGACGCTCACCGGCAGATCGCGCGTGCGGCCCGGCGCGAAGCGCAGGACGAGAACGTCATCGGCCTCAGCTTCCGCGCTGTCCAGATCGCGCAACAACTGGCTGATGACGGGATGGCCCTTGCTCTTGAGGATGTTGAGGGAAAAGGCGGCGTCATGCGCGGTCAGCGGCGAGCCGTCGTGAAAGCGCGCCTCTTTGCGCAAGAGGAACGCGTAGGTGAGTTTGTCCGCCGAGATGCGCACCTTCTTGGCGACGAGGCCGTAATAGGCGTCGCGTTCGTCGAGGCTCTGGTTCATCAGACTGTCGAAGACAAGCGACATGCCCGTCGCCGGATTGCCCCTCAACACATAAGCGTTGAAACTGTCGTAAGTGGGGCTTGCCGGCGACAGCGCCAAAGTTCCCCCTTTCGGGGCTTTCGGATCGACGTAGCCGAAATGTTTGAAGTCGGCGGGTTCGCTGAGGTCGCCAAACGTCGAAAGCCCGTGGCTCTCGATTTCGCCCGGCGTGAGCGGGCCAAAACGATTGGAGCCAGGGGCTGGCGCTCCGGTCTTGGCGAGGACGCGGGGGGCGATCAGGGCGGCGGCGCCGGCGCTAATGATCGAACGGCGGGACAGACGAATGCGCGTCAGATCGACGATCTTGGAATGAGCCAAAGTGACCTCAGGCGGAGGAGGGCGCGGCCGGCCGCTAGCCCATGAGCCGCAATTATGTCGGTTTTTAGCGGGTTCGCGAGGGGCCCCTCAGGGGCCATCGCGCCGCTTCGGCATTTTTTATAAAAAATGCGCGACACGCGCGCCAGAGGACATCAAAAAATGACTCAAATCAACCTCGACCTTCGCCAGCGGAACTTTATCGACGGCGCTTGGGTCGACGCAGACGACGGCGCAACCTTCGGCGTCAATAATCCGGCGACCGGCGCGATCCTCGGTCACGTTCCCGACATGGGCGTAGCGGAGACGCGCCGAGCGATCGAGTCCTGCGCGCGGGCGCTGCCAAATTGGCGGGATCGCGCCGCCAAGGAGCGGGCGTATATCATGCGCCGCTGGTTTGAGCTGATCATGGCCGATCAGGAGCGGCTGGCGCGAATCATCACCGCCGAAATGGGCAAGCCGCTCGCCGAAGCGCGCGGGGAAATCGCCTATGCCGCGAGCTTCATCGAATGGTTCGCGGAGGAGGGGCGTCGCATTTACGGCGACGTGATACCCGGGCCGAAGGATCGCCGTTTGCTCGTCTTCAAACAGGCTATCGGCGTCACGGCGGCGATCACGCCATGGAACTTTCCCTCCGCCATGTTTGCACGCAAGGTCGGCGCTGCGCTTTGCGCCGGCTGCACGATGGCGGTGAAGCCCGCTGAGCTGACGCCGTTCTCGGCGCTGGCGCTCGCCGAGCTTGCCGAGCGCGCCGGCGTGCCTTCGGGCGTGATCAATGTGGTGACGGCGAAAGACCCGGCGCCGGTCGGGCTCGAATTCACGCAAAATCCGCTTGTGCGCAAACTGACCTTCACCGGCTCGACCGAAGTCGGCAGAATCCTGCTGCGGCAGGCGGCCGAGAACATCCAGAAATGCTCGATGGAGCTTGGCGGCAACGCGCCGCTGATCGTATTCGAGGACGCCGATCTCGATCGCGCCGTCGAGGGGGCGATCGCCACCAAATATCGCAACAGCGGTCAGACTTGCGTTTCGGCGAACCGCATCCTTGTTCACGCTTCAAGGATCGACGCCTTCGCCGAAAGGCTCGCGGCGGCGGTCGGCGCGCTAAAGGTTGGCGAGGGGACACAAGACGACGTCGACATCGGTCCGCTGATCGAAGAGGCTGCGGTCCAAAAAGTCGAGCGTCACATCGCCGACGCCGTTGCCCATGGCGCAAAGGTTTTGACTGGCGGCGCCCGTCATTCGCTCGGCGGCGCTTTCTTTCAGCCAACGGTCCTGGCGAATGTGCCGGCCGACGCGCTCATTTTTAACGAAGAGACCTTCGGTCCGGTCGCGCCGCTGATCTCGTTCGAAACTGAAGCCGAGGCGGTGCGCCGCGCCAACGCAACGCCCTACGGTCTCGCCGCTTACTTCTACAGTCGCGACGTCGCCCGCGTCATCCGCGTCGCCGAACAGCTGGAATTCGGCATGGTCGGCGTCAACGAGACTTTGATCTCAACGGAAGCGGCGCCCTTCGGCGGGGTCAAACATTCGGGCCTCGGGCGCGAAGGGTCGCGCTATGGGGTCGATGATTATGTCGAGATCAAATATGTCTGCCTTGGCGGACTTTGACTATTCGACTCTAATGCGGCCGTCGACGACGGGTGCGATCGCGCCGGCTTTCTCGATCGCGCGGATGACGACGTTCGACAGCAGCGGGCCCTCGAGCTCGCCGACGAGTGGTTTGCCCCGGGTCAGCGCGACATAGCCGTCCTTGCCGCGCGCAAGGAAGTCGATCGTCGCAACCTTGTAGCGCTTCGCGTCATCGAGCGGCGCGCCGCCGATATCGATCGAAACCAGCCGCGAACCTGGCACAGCGTCGCGCCGCACGACGATGCGCGCGCCGGAAATCTGAGCGAAGCGGCCAGCATCCTTATCGATCAGCCAGACGGCGTTTTCTAAGGCGGCGCGCAGATCGGCGCCCGAAAGCTCCAGAGTCACAAGCTGATTGTTGAACGGCAGTTCCCTGGCGATGTCCTTGCGCGTCAGCTTCGTTCCCGACGGATAGAACCGATTGCCGCGGATGCCGCCGCCGTTAAGGATGGCGACGTCGGCGCCAGTCGCTATGCGCATCGTGTCGGCGAAAAAGTCGCCGATGGCGGTCTCTTGACCGCGCACGCTCGCCTTCCGGCTGTCGAGCGGCGTCTTGGCGACGCCGATGTCGACGTCTAGCGCCTTGTCGATCTCGGCTTGATATTGCGCGACACGCGCCGCAATCGCGGCGTCGGGCGCGACATCGGCGGTGTCGACGATACGAAATCTCGGCGTCCAGCGCTTGACGCCGTCGTTGGCGATACGAATCTCGACATCGATCGCGACGAGATTGACGCCGTCGGCCTGGGTCTCGCCGATGGCGGCGCGACCGTCATAGGCGATAAGGAGATTGTGGTCGTGTCCCGACAGAACAATGTCGATCGGTCCGAGCTTCATCAGCCGCAGATCGTCCTGCCACTCGGAGTGCGTGATCACGACGACAAGATCGGCGCCGGCGTCGCGTAGCGCCTGCGCCTCGCGCTTCGCCGTCTCGATCGCGGGTAGAAGTTTCAAGTTTCCCGGACTGGATCGCCTTGCCGCCTCGTCATCAGTCAGGCCGAAGATGCCGACCTTTACCCCCGCGACGTTGATGATCTTGCTGTCGGCGAAGCCAGGTAGAGCATGGCCGGAGGCGTCGCGCAGATTCGCGGCGAGCAGCGCGAATTTCGCTTCGCCCATGCGCTGGCGAAAAATCGCTTCGCCGAAATCGAATTCGTGATTGCCGGGCGTGAAGACGTCTAGGCCGACGCGGTTGAGAAGGTCCATGATATGCGCGCCCTTGTCGACGCTCGACGTAAGCGACGGCGACAGCGTGTCGCCGGCATGAGCGACGATGATGTCTTTCGCTCTCGCGCGCTCGGCTTTCAGCGCGCCGGCGATGCGGGCGAAGCCGCCGCGTCCGTCTCTTTCCGCCATCTCGTAGATGTCGCTGAACACGACGAAGGTGAGATTGACGACGCGCTCGGCGGCGCGGGAGGGAAGTGTAAATATCCCGAGCGCAAGGGCTAAGAAAAGAAAGATGCGCCGAGTAACGAACCACGACATAGCGCTCGCCCTGTTTCATCTCGAAAGACGAGTAATTTGCCGCCGCTTGATGACGAGGGCAATACTCGTTGATTGAGCGCGCAATCCCTGCCCTTGACGGGGAGGGTGGTTCGCGAAGCGAACCGGGTGGGGTGATTTAACCCCCACCCGCGCCGTTTCGCGACGCGACCTCCCCGCAAAGGGGGAGGTATGGCCGCCCTTCTCGTCAAACACCCTCACTTCATCCGAAAGCGTGTGAAATGCGAAGTCGAGCAGGCAAAAAGAAACGGCGCCCGTAGGCGCCGTTTCGCGTCGTGCCAGGAGATGAGCTTTTAGTAGTTGTAGGCGCGCTCGCCGTGGTCGGTGATGTCGAGGCCTTCGCGCTCTTGATCGGGCGTCGGCCGCAGACCGACGATGACGTCGACAAGCTTGTAGAGGACCGCTGAACCGACGCCCGACCACAGAAGCGTCGCGACGACGGCGATTCCCTGCGCCTTCATCTGCGCGACCATGTCGTAGGTGCCGGCGTAGGTTTCCAGATTGGTGTAGTCGGTGATGCCGACGCCGCCGAGATCGGGATTGACCAAAATCCCCGTCGCCAGCGCGCCGGTGATGCCGCCGATGCAGTGCACGCCGAACACGTCGAGCGCGTCGTCGTAGCCCGCCATCTTCTTTACGAAATCGACGAAGAAGAGGCAGATCGGCGAAACGGCGAGGCCAAGAACGATGGCGCCGACCGGTCCGGCATAGCCGGACGCCGGCGTCACTGCGACGAGACCGGCGACCGCGCCGGTGATGAGGCCCAGCATCGACGGCTTGCCCTTCACCAGCCATTCCACGATCATCCAGGAGAGCGCCGCCGCCGCCGTCGCCACCATGGTGTTGACGAATGCGAGTGCGGTCACGCCGTTCGCCTCGAGATTCGATCCGGCGTTAAAGCCGAACCAGCCGACCCACAGCAATGAGGCGCCGACCATCGACAGGGTGAGCGAATGCGGCGGCAGCGCCTCCTTGCCAAAGCCGATGCGCTTGCCGACGATGATCGCGCCAACGAGACCGGCGATGCCGGCGTTGATGTGCACGACCGTGCCGCCAGCGAAGTCCAGCGCGCCCTTGCCCGCAAGCCATCCGACGGCGGCGTTGATCTCGTCGATCTTCGCCTGAGCGGCCGCTTTCGCCGCCTCGTCGCCGGCCGCGGCAAGCTGCGTCGCGGCGTCGACCAAAGCGTTCGGATCGGCGACGCCCCACACCCAATGCGCGATCGGGAAGTAGATGAACGTCACCCAGAAGGCGACGAACAGCAGCACGGCGGAAAATTTCATGCGCTCGGCGAAGGCGCCGATGATCAGCGCCGGGGTGATCATCGCGAATGTCATCTGGAAGACGAAATAAGCGTATTCCGGAATGACATGGCCGGGGGTGAAGGTCGCCGCGTTGGAGGCGGCGGAAACTCCTTTCATGAACAGCTTGTTGAAGCCGCCGATGTAATTGCTCAGCGATCCGCCGTCGCCGAAAGCGAGCGAATAGCCGTAGACCGTCCAGATCACGCCGACGAGCGCGACGATCGCGAACGTCTGAGACAAGATCGACAGCATGTTCTTGGCGCGCACCAGGCCACCGTAGAACAGCGCCAGGCCCGGGATCGACATCATCAACACGAGGGCCGACGACGTCAGCATCCAGGCCGTGTCGCCGGGATTGGGCGTCGGGTCATTCGCGGCGAGGGCAGGAAACGCCTGCAAGGCCGAAATCGCCGCTCCCGCGATGACCGAAGCGACTGAAGCGCTTCGAGGCGAAGGAAATTTCATGGGTGAGAGCTCCTGATGTTGCGGGGAGGCGATCAAAGCGCGTCGGCGTCGGTTTCGCCGGT
>NZ_JAKFWS010000086.1 GCF_021731785.1 Methylocystis sp. | reverse complement strand
GTCGGACCGTCCTCGATCATGCGCATGAGCGCGGCGCGATGTTCGTTCTTCAAGAGCGACGGTTGACCCGGCGCCTTGCGGTCAACGAGGCCACTCTCGCCATGCGCATTGAAGCGCAAAACCCAGTCGCGAACGACCTGGAGCGTCACGCCGCCAATCTTCGCCGCCTCGCCGCGCGGCGCGCCGTCGTAAATTGCGGCGAGCGCCAGGAGCCTGCGTGCCTGAGGCCCATCTTTCGCGCGCTTCGCAATCGCCCGAAGCGCATCCGCGTCAAAGTCTTCCCGCAGTCCAATCGCAGCCGCCATGGCGAACCCCCTGGAGTTCGCCAACTAGAATCAGACGAAAGCCGATTCGTGAAGACCCAATGAGTCTGCTTCAATGGGGATCGGTATAATCCCTCAGCCGCGCGATTAGCGCCTGCGCGGCTAAGCTGGTAGCGCCTCTGAAACAACGCGTTCGCGAGGCTTTCAGACAAATATGATTGGCTGATGAAGGGCCTTCATCGGCACCGGCGCACTGATGCGCAACATCGCCCGGCTACGAGACCTGGCGCGTCACCGGCATCTCGCCCAATGACGCGCAGGCCGCGATTACTCGCAAATCGCATATCCAAAGCAAAAATCGTCGCCGTTGGGCGACGGACGCGAGAGCATGGTCGTTGCGCTCGCGACGCTTGCCGCGAACATGAATAGCATCAGGACATACACAACCAACTTGCGCATGACGGGCCCCACCTTCCGTCTATCGCTGAAAATTTGAAAGGCGCGGCGCTCCGCGTCTCCGCTCTTTCGAGCTTCGACCTCGAACGCGCCGGCCTTTCAAGAAATAAACGCAATGTGGGCGCGCGCGTTCCACGGAACTTGCGCAAAGCATCAAAATTTATTGGCAAATCGCATAACCATAGCAAACGTCCGAGGGATTAGCTTTCGCGGACGACGCGAGGTAAGCGCCGGCGCTGGCGAATTCCAGCAAAAGAACGCAAACCACCAGGCCTAACCAGCCCATGCTTGTCGTCGGACGCATCATGACTTCCCCTCCTCCGTCGCCCGCACTCTGCGAGCATGGCGACTTTAGGAGCGCCGTCGATCTGACGCAGTGCGACGGCGCACATGTTCGCGCATGTGGAATTTCAAGCTCGCGTCTTGGCGGCTCTACAGGGGTTTTGGGGCGAACGCAGCCGATGCGAAAGATATTGCCTCATCAGAATAGATGACGCCCTCTCGCAATGCGCGGAGGGCGTCAACTCAAATCTTGAAGTCGGTAAAGGACTTAGAGCACGGTGACTTTCGTGCCGACCTTCACGCGGTGGTAAAGATCGATTGCATCGATATCGCGCATGCGGATGCAGCCCGAGGACACGGCCTGTCCGATTTTGTCCGGCTCATTGGTGCCGTGAATGCGATACAGCGTGTCCTTGCCGTTCTGATAGAGGTAGAGCGCACGGGAGCCGAGCGGATTGTCGGGACCGCCGGGCAGACCGCCGGCGTCCGCCGTCGGCTGAAGATGCGGCCAGCGCTCGAGCATGTCCTTGGGCGGAATCCAGCGCGGCCATTCCTGCATAGCCCCAACATAGGCCCGTCCGGTGAAGGCCATCGCGTCCTGGCCGGTGGCGACGCCGTAGCGCACCGCCTTGCCGCCCGGCATGACATAGTAAAGAAACTTGGAGCGATTATCGACGATGATCGAGCCGACCGGCTCGTTCGTCTTGTAATCAACCATGTAGCGCTCGTATTGCGAGCTGACCGAAGCCTTCGGGGCGAGCGCCATGAATTCGGCGTCGCGCCCGCTCAGCCTCGGATCTGGAAGGGCAGTCCCTCCGTTGCAGCCGGCAAGACAGACGGCTAAAAGCGCTGGCACCGTCACATATCTGAAATTCATTTTGGGCACTCCTTTCCGCCGCGAAACTTTCGTTACGATTTTCTTATCATGAACTTTGGCGCTGGGATCACGTCTTCGGAATTATTCCCTTACTGTTGCACCGGCGCCACGCGAACCGGCGCGAGGCCTCGCTTGAGCTGTACAGTTTCTTTTTCATGGACAGAAAGCCTAGGAAGGCCGAAAACTAATGTTTCGATTAGCATAGCGCCGCCCGCCTGGAGTGCGTCGCAGCATTGAAAACCCTTCTCGTCACGCACGAAAGCGGTCTCCACCATGAGATGGGACCCGGCCATCCCGAGCGGCCCGAACGGTTGCGTGCGATCGAGCGCGGCTTGGATCAGACGCGATTCGCTCCCTTGACGCGGATGAGCGCGCCCTTGGCGGAGTCGGAAGCTCTGCAACGCGTTCACCCGCAATCCTATCTCGCCGCCCTTGAACAAGCCGCGCCGCGCGAAGGCTATTCCGCGCTCGACTGCGATACGCTGATGTGCCCGAAGACGATCGAGGCGGTCTGGCGCGCCGCCGGCGGCGCCATCTCCGCCGTCGACGAGGTGATGTCGGGACGAGCCGACAACGCCTTCGTCGCCGCCCGTCCGCCGGGACATCATGCCGGCGCACACAATCCGATGGGCTTTTGCTTCGTCAACAATGTCGCCGTGGCGGCGCGCCACGCCCAGGCCGCGCATGGGGCGGAGCGGGTGGCGATCGTCGACTTCGACGTGCATCACGGCAATGGCACGCAAGAGATTTTCTGGGCCGACGAGACGGTGCTGTTTTGCTCGACGCATCAGGCGCCGTTCTATCCCGGCACCGGCGGACGCAATGAGACCGGAGCTCACGGCAATGTCGTCAACGCGCCGCTCCTCGCGGGGTCGACGGGAGACGCCTTCAAAGAGGCGATGGCTGACCGGATCCTGCCGCGGCTGCGCGACTTCGCGCCAGATCTGATACTGATTTCAGCAGGCTTTGACGCCCATGAGCGCGATCCGCTCGGCGGCTTACGGCTGCGCGAGGTCGATTTTTACGACGCAACCAAACGGCTGATGGACATCGCCGACAAGCGCTGCGGCGGCCGAATCGTCTCGATGCTGGAAGGCGGCTACGACGTCGACGCCCTCAGCCGCTGCGTGAATTCCCATGTGCTCGCGCTGTTGGGCGTCCAGGAGGCTGGCGCCTAGCGCGGCTGTGGCTATTGGTGGACGCTCATCGGAAAATGCAAAAGGGCCGGGAGCTGGCGCTCCGGCCCTTTTTCATTCCAATCGCCTGGATCAACAGGCGTGGCGAAAACTAGCCCTGGCGCGCCTTGTAGCGCCGCTGGACCTTGTTGATGATATAGACGCGGCCCCTGCGGCGCACGATCTGGTTGGCGCGATGGCGCGAACGCAGAGATTTCAAAGAGTTGCGGACTTTCATCGATCTCACCCCGGCAATAGTGAACTGGCCGGGATACGCCCAGCGCTTCGTTGGCCCCGCCTATGCCCTATTTCGCCCCGGCGATCAAGCCGGACCCGCCCGCGGTAGTGGGTCAGACCCACTACCCCGCCCGCTACGCGCTCAAAACCGCGCATTGGCGAAAAACCGCAGATTCGCGCCCGGCAGCAGCACTTCATCCTTCCGGAAGGAGACGCTATTGCGGATGTCCTCGTTGAGGAGATTGTCGCCGACCAGTCCCAGCCTCAATTCGCGGCTCAGCGGATCGCCCGGATCGAACAGCATTCGGTAACTGATCTCGGCCCGGAGCAGATTGTAGCCCTTCGTTGGCGTTTCATTGGTTGGGTCGATATTGCGCTGCGCGAAGGCGTGCAGAAGATTGACCCGCGCCAACCAGTTGATGTCCCGCCAGAACAATCCGCCGCCGAGCCGCACCGGCGGGATTCGGGGGACGTTGCCGCCGCCCACGAATGTCGCCCGCACCACGTCAAACTGCTGCTCCACGCCGAAAACGCCGTCGAGCAGCGGCGCGACGTCAAGCTGGCTTTGAAACTCGGCGCCGCGAAAGAGAGCGTTGCGCTGCGCATAGAACGCCTGGCGCAGATCGCCCTCGCCGTCTAAGGCGCAGCTCGCAATATCACCCTCGCAGAGAGCGCCGGTGAGATTGCGGAAGATGAATCCATCGAAGCGCGTGAGATAGGCGGTCGCCTCGAAGCGGAAGGGACCGAGCGGGCGGCGCAGGCCGATTTCGATGGTCTTGGCCGCTTCAATTCCGAGATTCGGATTGCCGATGTCGAAGGTCCCCGTCGCTTCGTGAACGCCACGCGAAAAGAGCTCGGGGGCGCGCGGCGCGCGTTCGACATATTGCGCGGTCAGGCTGGCGACGACGCCTTCCGGGAGATCCTGCAGAAAGCCAAAGGCCCCGCTCTTTGGCGTGAAATTTCGCACGCGGGCGACTTGCAGCCCAGGCTCAATCAGGAATTCCGGAGATTCGCCGGAGACGAGGAGTTCGGGAAATGCGCCGGAGACGGTCGCATGTTCGATGCGCCCTGCAAGCTGCATTCTCGATGTGTCGGTCAGTCTGAATTCGTTGAACCAGTAACCGGCGACGCTTCGCGTCCGATTGGGGTCGAAGAGTCCGCCCTCGCGTCCGGGCGCGGTCAGGATCTGATGCATGCCCTGAACGCCGAAGGCGCTGGTCAGAGTCGCGAAGGACAGGTCGACTGGGCGAAGCTGCGTTTCGACGCGGGCCTCGAGATCCTTGTTGGTGAAGGTCTGCTGAACGCCGTTGAAGCCCTCCTCATTGGCGAGTTCATGGTGCTTGTAGTCGGTCAGACCCGCCCAGAAGCGGACCGCTTCGATATAGGCCGACTGCGGACGGAACTCGCCCTTGGTCGTCACGCGCGTCTGGCGAAGCTCGATGCGCGTATTGGTCTCCGTCGGCTCAATGCCGGGGATGTGATAGCGCGAGTTGAACTGCGTCACCGCGACGCCGACGAAGTCGCCATCGAAAAAATAGGACCCGCCGACCGAACCGCCGGCCGAGCGCATCGACGAATTGGGCTGGCGTCCGAACACCGGCGGCGGCGGATCCGGCGGAAAAAGATAAGGATAGCCGGAAATCAGATAGTCGCTGCTGCGACGGCCATGGACATCTATGTGGAAGGCGACATTGCCGCGGCCGACGTCGAGCAGCGTCGCGTTTTCCAACGCGTTGTCCACGGTCATCACCGCGCCGCGAGTCTCGATGACCGAGCAACCCTCCGTCTCGGCCGTAGGGATGAAAGCAAGACGGCACGGCAAGGCCGTGGGAATGCGGTTGTTCTCGACATTGACGACGCCGCCGATCGCTTGCGACCCCCAACGAAGCGTCGCGGGGCCGCGCACCACCTCGACCTGGCTCGCGGCGACGGGATCGAGCGGAACGGCGTGGTCTTCGCCAAGTTCCGAGACGCCGCTGTTGCTGACGCCGTTTTCCTGGATGCGCACCCGGTAGTTGTCGAGACCGCGCACGATCGGACGGCTCGCCGCGCCGGGCGCAAAGGTCGATCCGGTGACGCCCGGCTTGGCGAAAAGCACGTCGCCCAGCGTCGCGCCCGGCGAGCGCCGCAACTCCTCATTGGTGACGAACGTCACCGTCGCGAACTGATCGGCGACGATGGGGAGGACGCCTTGCGGCGCCACGGCCGTTTCGCGCGGCTCGGGTCCGCTCGGGCCCGCGACGCTGCGGCTGCGCCCGCCGGGCGCTGGGGGAGTCTGTGGCGGGGAGACGATCTTGGCGCGCTTGATTGGACTCACGGCGCCGACTTCGATCGGCGGCAAAGCCTGCTGAGCCCAGGCGCTCGTGACGCAGACAAAGAATCCCACCGTCGCGCCGCCGCAGACCGCCGCGCCGGCCAAAACGCACTTCCTCATGGACGCCGCTCTCGCTGATAATGTTATAACATAACATTTCAGATGGCGCGCTCGCCTGTCAATGCATTGTCGCCCTGCATGCAAAGGTCAGCGCCGCCTGTGGCCACGAGGCCACACTCGAAAGATCAGAAGGTCTCAGGCGGTCGCGCTCGTCTCGCCGGCGCGATACTTCTCCCAGCC
This sequence comes from Methylocystis sp., assembly GCF_021731785.1. Lineage (GTDB taxonomy): Bacteria > Pseudomonadota > Alphaproteobacteria > Rhizobiales > Beijerinckiaceae > Methylocystis. The sequence continues at coordinate 29,684 of NZ_JAKFWS010000086.1, read as the reverse complement.
GGCGGCGCGCAGCTTGCAAGCGGGGCATTTGCCGCAGCCATAACCCCAGTCGAAGCGGCGGCCCCTCTCGCCGAGATAGCAGGTGTGGGTTTCCTCGACGATGAGCCGCACCAGCGGTTCGCCGCCGAGCGATTCCGCCAGTCTCCACGTCTCGGCCTTGTCGATCCACATCAGCGGCGTTTGGATGGCGATGCTGCGGTCCATGCCGAGACTGAGCGCCTCCGCCATCGCCCGGATGGTCTGGTCGCGGCAGTCGGGATAGCCCGAATAGTCGGTCTCGCACATGCCGCCGACGAGATCGGCGATGCCGCGACGATAGGCGAGCGCCGCGGCGAAGGTCAGAAACAGCAGATTGCGCCCCGGAACGAAAGTATTGGGAAGCCCGTCGGCGGCGAAAGCGATCTCGGCGTCGCGCGTCAGCGCCGTGTCGGAGATGGCGCCGAGCGCCTCGATCGAAATCGTGCGATCTTCGCCAAGCCGCTCGGCCCAGGCGGGCGACAGCCGCGCCAGCCCTTCGCGCAGCCCCGCCCGGCGCGAGAGTTCGACTCGATGGCGCTGGCCGTAATCGAATCCGACCGTCTCGACGCGCTCATAGCGCGACAGCGCCCAGGCGAGGCAGGTGGTGGAATCCTGGCCGCCGGAGAAGAGCACGAGCGCGGCGGCGGATTTGGTTGGGAGGTCGTTCGTCATTGCGCCTAACTTAAATCATGGCTGAAAAACTGCGAGCGGACGTCACGCAGAACGCATGTCAAACAGCTTTCGCGGCGGCCTCACCAAGCGCGATGAGTTTTCCCATATCGAAGCCCAAACGAGATCGACATGCTGCTCTATAATACCCCGCTCGCGCCAAATCCCCGGCGCGTCCGCATTTTTCTGGCTGAGAAGAACGTCACGATTCCCGTGCGCGACGTCGACCTCATGGCGCAAGAGCATCAGAGCGAGGCCTATGCGCAAATTAACCCGCTGAAGGAGGCGCCAGCGCTCGTACTCGACGACGGCGCGGTGCTCACGGAATCCGTCGCCATCTGCCGCTATATCGAATCGCTTTATCCGGAGCCGGCGCTGTTTGGCCGCAGCCCGCGCGAACAGGCGTTCGTCGAGATGTGGCAGCGGCGGGTGGAATTCCACCTGTTCGCGCCGGTCGCGCTCGCCTTTCGTCACAGCCATCCGGCGCTGGCGAAGCTCGAGTCGCCGCAAATGCCGCAATTGGCGGAGCATCAGCGGCCGCGCGCGCAACAGATGATGCGCTTTCTCGACCAGGAACTTGCCTCGCGCCGCTTCATCGCCTCCGACGACTTCACCATCCCCGACATCACCGCGATCGTCGCGATGGATCTGGCGAAGCTTGCGCGAGTCGAGATTCCTCAAGATCTGCCGCATCTCACCCGCTGGCGCGCGGAAGTGTCGGCGCGTCCAACCGTCGTTCCCTGATGATACGACGCGTCTCCGGCAGGAAACTCGACGAGATCAGGGCGCGCATCCGCGCCTGTCGTTTCTGCGCGGAAACGCCCGAAGGCGCGAAACTGCCGCATGAGCCGAGGCCGGTGCTACGAGTGTCGCCCACAGCGCGGCTGCTGCTCGCGAGCCAGGCGCCCGGCAATCTCGTCAATCAAACCGGGATTCCGTTCAATGATCCCTCAGGCGATCGGCTGCGCGACTGGATGGGCGTCGATCGCGACACGTTCTACGACGTTTCGCGCATCGCGATCGTACCTATGGGCTTTTGCTTTCCGGGCAATGACGCCGCAGGCGGCGACCTGCCGCCGCGCCCCGAGTGTCGCGCCCGCTGGCACGACTCCCTATTTGCGACGCTGCCGCAGATCGAGACGGTCGTCGCGATCGGGCGCTATGCCCAGGACTATCATTTCGCGCGGTTGGGCAACGCCTTGCCGAGGGGCGCAAGCGTTACAAACATTGTCGCGCGCTGGCGCGAATTTCAGAGCGCCCGGCCGCTGATCTTTCCCCTGCCCCATCCGTCCTGGCGCAACAGCGGTTGGCTGAAGCGCAATCCCTGGTTTGAGGCCGAGGTCTTGCCGGCGCTGCGCGCAGAAGTCGCGCGGCTTATCAAAACGTGAGACAAGGCCCGAGTGACAAGCGTAATCATCGGAGACGGCGCGCGCCGAGTCGAAATCGGCAATGAGCTGGCGCTGACGCTCATCGCTGGCCCCTGCGCGCTGGAAAGCGCTGACATTGCGTTCACGATCGCCGACGAACTCGCCCGGCTCGGCGAGCGGCTGAACATCGGCGTCGTCTTCAAGGCGTCCTTCGACAAGGCGAACCGCACGAGCGGCGAAGCGGCGCGCGGCGTCGGGCTTGAGGCGGCCCTGCCGATCTTCGCCAAGGTGAAGGATAAGACCGGCCTGCCGGTGACGACCGACGTGCATGAGGTTTCCCAATGCGCGCGCGTCGCAAAGGTCGTCGACCTCTTGCAGATCCCGGCCTTCCTCTGCCGCCAGACCGATCTCATCGTCGCGGCGGCGAAGACCGGCCGTCCGGTCAACATCAAGAAAGGACAGTTTCTCGCGCCCTGGGACATGGTCCATGCCGTCGAGAAGGCGCGCGACGCCGGCGCCGCCGGCGTCCTCATCACCGAGCGGGGAACGAGCTTCGGCTATAACGCGCTCGTCGCCGACATGCGGGCGCTGCCGATATTGAAGGAGACCACCGGCGCGCCCGTTGTTTTTGACGCGACCCACGCCGTGCAGCAGCCAGGCGGACAAGGATCGTCGTCGGGCGGCGAGCGGCGCTTTGTTTCGACGCTCGCCCGCGCCGCCGTCGCCATCGGCGTCGCCGGGATTTTTATCGAGACGCATCCCGATCCCGGCGCGGCGATCTCGGACCGCACGACGCAAGTGCCGCTCGACGAGCTTGGCGCGCTGATCGAGGAACTCCTCGACTTCGATAGGCTCGCGAAGTCTCTACGCTAAGTCGCTAAGCGGTTTTTGCAGCCAGCGGATGATCGACAAGTGCGCGATCGATCGTGACGAGTCGCATCGCTTCGATTTTGCATTGTGCAAGCAACAAACGATCGAACGGATCGCGCGTGCGCGCCTCTGGGTCGACGGAGCAGAGCGCGTGCAGCGCATTGATTGAAATAAGTTCGACGCCCATCGTTTCGAGCAGTTCGGGAAGCGAGTCGAGATTGATCGCCAGTTCGAGCTTTCCCAGCCGCCATTTGATGGCGATCTCCCAGAGGCTGGCGACGCTCGCCACAAACTCCGCCTCTGGATTTACCAGCAGCGCCCTGACTCCCGCGTCGAAAGTGGCGATGCGTCTCTCGATTAAAGCGAGAAGAATATGCGTGTCGAGCAACAGCCTCATGCGTCGTCGGGCAATTGTCGGAGCAGAAAATCTTCCGGCAAGGGCGCGTCGAAATCTTCGGCGACGAAAGTGACGAGGGATTCGAGGCCATGGCGCTTCTTGAATTCGTCCACGGCCTCAAGCCGCAGCCCGGTCTTGCGCCGATGGGGGACAAGATCGAAGGCCGGCCGCCCATTGCGCGTCACGACAATCGTCTCGCCCTTCTCAACCCGGCGAGCGAGTTCAGTAAGGCGATTCTTCGCGTCTTTGATCGAGACCGTGGTCATAGCTATATAAGTAGCTACTTGTAGCCACAGCGTCAACGATCTGTCGACCTGCGCCTCGGCGGTCGCGAAGGACGGCAAGACTATCCCGCGTCCGCGTAATCCGTCAGCCAGCCGACCGCGATAATGACAAGCCCCATGCCGGCGAAAAAGGCGAAGGCCGGCTTCACGCTGAAAATATCGGGAAGAAAGGCGATGGCGATAAGCGTCGGGCCAACAATCCTTTCGACCCAGCCATGAAGCGTGAACGCCAGCCGCCGAAAGAGCCCAAGCGGAAATCGGGTCGCGAGCGTCATCGCCAAATGCACGGCCGCAAGCAGCCAGGAGAGCTGCGCCGGAACGCCGCCGAAACCGAGAACGGTTGGCGCGGCGAGGAAAATCAAAACCGTCAGATAGTCGAGATAGCCATGCAGGCGCGCCGCGATGAATTTCATCTTCGCTCCTCCCTCGCCGGCGGCGCGGATCGGCCGCCGCGCTTGTCGTTAAGGCGCGGCGCGGAGGCGGTCTGTCATCCGCATTACAGATCGGCGGATTTTTCTTTCGCGAGGGATCGCAGCGCGAGGTGATTGACGCAGATGAGGTCGCGCCGATAATCGAGCGCCCCCCGGCGCCTCAGATCATTCATGATCCGCGTCACGACCGGGCGGCTCGCGTGAACGAGATCGGCGATGTCCTGCTGCGTGAGCCTGATCTCCAGCGAATAGCCATGCGGGCAAGGCGCGCCGAAAGCGCGCGCAAGCTCGCCGAGAGTCTCGATCAGCCGGGTCGCGACTGTTTTGGTCTGGCGGTCGATCAGCTTGCGTTCCGCCCGCTCCCGCGACGCCTCCAGGCCGGCGCTGAGGAAGTTTGCAAAGGACGAGCTATTCGCGACGAGACGGTCGACGTCCGAAGGCGCGAACATCAGAACGCGCGCGTCGCCGATGGCGCTCGCGCTGTGCGCCGACGCTCTTCCAGGCGCCACGCGCCCGAAGAGATCGCCGGCCTGCGCGATGGCGAGCGTGATCTGCGCCCCGCTCTCGGCGATATGCGAAAGCCTGACCACGCCCCGCATCAAACAATGGAGAAAGCCCGGCTCCTCGCCCTGCCGATAGAGCGTTTCGCCGTCAGCGACGTCCGCTTCCCGCAGCGAAGGCGCGCAGAGCCGCCACTCGGCGATATTCGCCTGCGATAGCATGTCTAACCCGTCGTTTGTGCTGACCGGCATCCTATTAAAAAAAGCGAGGGCGCACGATCGCCGTCGCTGTCCGCGTCGCGGCTCTTTTCATTGAGACCCGTCCAATTCCGGACATGGCGATCTCGGCGCGAGCCATGCTATTTCTGCTTGCCGCGCCGGCAAAACATTTGAAAAGCGGGCTCATTCCGGTTCGGATTGCGTCCCGCATCGCCGCGCTTGCCGCAAAGGCGACGCTTATCCGCTCGGTCATGCTGGCGTGCTCCCGCTGGTCAATGGTATGAGCTTTGTTAGATAAGTGACTACGCGGTGAAAAAATTTTGCGCAGGCGGGCGGGAACATGGCGCTCAATCCTTTCGACGACCGAAGAGCAAACGTCAAAGCCAAGGTTGCGACGACATATGTTTTCATCGTCGCCGCGAATATTGTCGCCTGGACATGGGCGTGGACAGCGTTCTCGGAACGGCCGGGGTTAATGGGCGCTGCAGTTCTGGCCTTCATGTTCGGGCTTCGGCACGCTTTCGACGCTGATCACATCGCCGCCATCGACAATGTGGTCCGCAAATTGATGCAGGATGGCAAAACCCCCTATTCGGTGGGATTTTTCTTCTCGCTCGGCCACTCCTCGTTTGTTGCGCTCGCTTCGATCATGATGGCCGCGGCGGCCGTGGCGATGCAGGGCCAAGCGCATGACTTTCAAGCCCTCGGCGGCGCCATCGGCACGGTGGCGTCTGCTTCGTTCCTGATCGTCATTGGCCTTGCAAATCTTCTTGTGCTGAGCGGCGTCTGGTCGGCATACAACCGCGCCAGACGTGGCGAGCCGGTTCTTGAAGAAGACCTCGACCGTCTGCTCAACGGGCGAGGCTTTTTCACCCGGGTCTTGCGCCCCTTGTTCCGCTTTGTTTCGCGGTCGCCGCACATGTATGTCGTCGGCTTCCTGTTCGGACTGGGCTTCGACACGGCGACGGAGATTGGCCTGCTCGGAATTTCGGCGGGCCAGGCCGCGCAAGACATGTCGTTTTCGACGACTCTGGTGTTTCCGGCCTTGTTCACCGCCGGCATGTCGTTATTGGACACCACGGACAGCGTGGTGATGACCGGGGCCTACGGCTGGGCGTTCGACGATCCGCTGAGGAAACTTTGGTACAATCTGGTCATGACCGCGATGTCGGTGATCGTCGCCATTTTCATCGGCGGGGTGGAGGCGCTCGGGTTGATCGGCGATAAGCTCGGCTTCGAGGGAGGCATCTGGGGCGTCGTTCAGAGCCTAAATGGCAATCTGGCCAATTTCGGCATTGCAATCGCCGCAATCCTGATTGCGAGCTGGATCATTTCCTCGCTCGTCTATCGGACCAAAGGGCCGACGGCGGCCTATCCCCGGCGCAGTCACGATGAACTGGCGGTCGCGGCGCGAGGAGTCGTGAACTCCAAAATTCCAGGCATGAGCGCCTTTTTGCCGATCAGGAAGAAAGAGCGCGTCGCCTCCTTGCCTTTCAATTCGACGATTCCGCCGTCCAAGAACACATAATCGTCGTGGAGGCGCACCTTGACCGCTTCGGACACACGGATCTTGTCAGGCTGAGAGGTCGATTCGAAGCGGCTGGCGACATTCACGACATCGCCCCACAGATCATAGGAAAATCGCTTTTTTCCCACGACGCCGGCCGCCACTGTGCCGGTATGGATGCCCGTTCGCATCTGTAGCGGGTAAGGGAGCCCTTCCGCGAAATTCGTTATGAAACTTTGCGCGTCCAAAGCGAAGTTTGCGATGTGCTGACAATGCAACGGATCCCGGTTCGGGACCCCGCCGACCACCATGTAGCTGTCGCCGATCGTCTTGATTTTTTCGACGCGGTGCGTTTCGACCAATTCGTCGAATTTTTCGAATATGGCGTTGAGCATGTTGACGGTCGCGTGCGGTCCAAGCTTTGCCGAGAGCTCGGTGAATCCGACAATGTCGGAGAAAAATACCGTAACTTCAGGGAAAACTTCCGCGATCGTCTCTTCTCCGCCGCGCAGCCGTTCGGCGATGGCGGCGGGAAGAATGTTGTGCAGCAGCTTTTCCGAGCGGGAGCGTTCGATCTCCAGGTCCGACAAGGCTTTGCCCGAAAGCTTTATCTTGTCTTCGAGCTTGTCGAAAGCGACGTTCAGATTTGCAGCCATCGCGTTGATGGTCGTGGCGAGTTCGCTGATCTCGTCGCTGCCGAAGACCGCGGCTTGAGCGGCCAGATTTCCCGAACCGATCTCGCGAACGACCGCCATGAGCTTCGACGCGCGAACCGCGAAGCGGTTGCGTAAGAATATCAGGGAAAAAACAACCACTCCAAACAATCCGATATTCAAATATGAGTTGGCTTCAAACAATTGGTTGGCGAACGCCTGTTCTTGTGAAATCCGCTCAGCGTACCTATGCCGGATCAAGTCCTGCATCTGGGCAATTCTCGCGTCAGATCTCCATTGAGCTTGCGGTATTCGTCGCTAAACAGCAGCTTTGTCGCCAGAGCGCGATCAGGCTTACCCTTGCGGGAAAAGGTCCCGGCGCCGTCATCGAATTCGCCATCAACCGCATGCATTGCGGTGCGTTCGATAACGACTACCCGGTCCAGGAAGCTTCGCGCTTCCTTAAGCTTGTTCAATTCATGCGCAGTGACATTTTGGCTTAAGAAGCGGTCTTCGATGGAAACTCCGCCGTCGCTTTTCTTTTCGGGCGGCGGAATGATTCCGGCGTTCACGAGGTCCCAATAGCCAAAATCATAGTCTTTCGGTCGAGCGACTTTGCCGTTTAGAATGGCTTCGATCGTGTTGTACCACTCAACTCTTCTCGTATCGCTGTTCGAGATGTAACCTCTCGCAAAGCGCGTCTGCCACTGCGAGGAAAAAACCAAATCCTCAGCAAGCGTCGTCAGGGATTGCAACTCGCGATGCGAGGTCTCCAGATCCCGCTGAGCCCTTTCCAGAAAAACGCCTAACGCCAAATTGGCGCCTGCCAATGCGACGAGCAACAGAAAGAAGATCGAGAAAAAAGTCCGAAGCTTCATCGTCGCTCGCCCGGTGATCGGACGGTCTCGGCGTCAGGAGACCGTAGCGGCGCATAGGTAGGCGATTTGTTGGCGGGCGCACAAGGGCGCGAAGTTTGGACCCGCAATAGCCTAGCCTCGCCCGCGATAGGGCGGAACGCCCTGGTCCGGAAGCCAGAGTCCTTCTGGCGGCGCGCCGGTCTGCCAGAAAACATCGATCGGCATGCCGCCGCGCGGATACCAATAGCCGCCGATGCGCAGCCATTTCGGCGCCAGCGCCGCGACGAGATCGCGCGCGATTCGCAGCGTGCAGTCCTCGTGAAAGGCGCCGTGGTTGCGAAAACTTCCGAGATAAAGCTTAAGCGCCTTCGACTCGACCAGCCATTCGGCAGGGACATAGTCGATGACGATATGCGCGAAATCTGGCTGGCCCGTCACCGGGCAGAGCGCGGTGAACTCCGGCGCGGTGAAGCGCACCAAATAGGTCGCGTCCTTGTGCGGGTTGGGCACGAGGTCGAGTTCAGCCTCGTCCGGCGAAGCCGGCAGCGCGGCCTGCCGGCCGAGCAGCGCGGCGCCCTTATGCGTCTTGGTCATGCGCGTAACAATGCCGCCGCGTCGGCGGCGTCAAGCGGCAACCGGCTCACGGATCCCGCGAGTCCGGGCATTCTCCCGCGCGCAGAGTGATCGGATGCGCCGACATCCAGCCCGAAAGAAAGCGGTTCTCCGGGCTCTCCAGCGCTTTGAGCATCTCAACGCGCACGATTTCGAGCCATTTCTCGCGCCTGTCCGGCGTATTCATCTCCGCCGGCACGCCCAGGTCGATGGCCTTGACCGCGAATTGATAGGGCATCGTGTTCCAGAACGCGACGCCGCCGCGGTCGAGCATCGCCGACACGTCCTTTTCCGCAATATGCGCAATCGGCTCCTGCTCCGCGATCGGGACGGCGCCGGGCGCACCGCTTTTCGGCGCGACGATCGCGACGCCGTTGCGATAGAAGCGGTTCTGCTTCACCCCCTTGCGCATTGCGATCAGATTGCCGGCGACGACAAAGGTAACGCCCGAGCTATCGAGCGCGCATTTTAGCGTCCGATCGAAACAGTGGCTGGCGCCGACCATGAGCGCGCTGCATCCGGCCTCGACCCAGCGCGCCAGAGTTTCTGGCTTCACGTCAAGCACATAGGCGAGGCCCGGCATGTCGTCATATTGATATTCGCATCTTTGAATGAGATTCGCCGGCCAGCCCAGAAAATCCTCCTGCGCCGGCGCGCAGTTGGCGCGAACGGGGGATTTCTCCAAAATCGCCGTCGCGGCGGCGATATGCTCCGGCGACTGCGCCGAGGCGCCGACCTGAGGCCAAAGTCCGAAGCAGAAGCCGAATGCCGCGACGCCGCGCGCGAATCGCGTTGTGCTCAGGGCCATTCCAACCTCCCGCCGACCCCGTCGCGCTTGGCGGCGAACGCCCGCTCAATCGATCAAGCTCAAGGATAGGCGGGGGTCGCCGACAGTCAATGGAGTTCATTGCGCCATCGCCGCGCCGCAGCATCGTCGTGGCGAGAGCGCGCGCCCGACGCAGAAGCTTTTTGCGGCTGAGGCTTTTCCGGACGCTGCAATAGGTCTAAGAAGTCGCGCCGCTCCGCGCTGCATCATAAGAGGCCTGAAATGACCGAGATCGTCGACATCCACGCCCGCGAAATCCTTGATTCCCGCGGGAATCCAACGGTCGAGGTCGAAGTTACGCTGGAGGACGGGTGCTCGGGCCGGGCGGCCGTTCCGTCCGGCGCCTCGACCGGCGCGCATGAGGCGGCGGAGAAGCGCGACGGCGATAAGACGCGCTATCTCGGCAAGGGCGTGCTCGCGGCGGTCGACAACGTCAACGACGAAATCACTGGGGCGCTGCTCGGGTTTGAGGCTGAGGATCAGGTCGCCATCGACGAGGCGATGATCAAGCTCGACGGCACGCCCAACAAGGCGCGGCTTGGCGCCAACGCCATTCTCGGCGTGTCGCTCGCCGTCGCCAAGGCGGCGGCGGAGGCGTCGGCGCTACCACTCTATCGCTACGTCGGCGGCGTCCAGGCGCGGGTTCTGCCGACGCCGATGATGAATATCGTCAATGGCGGCGTGCATGCCGACAATCCGATCGATTTCCAGGAATTCATGATCATGCCGACCGGCGCGCCAAATGTGCGCGACGCCATCCGCTGGGGCGCGGAGATTTTCCACACACTTAAATCCGCGTTGAAGAAAGCGGGCCTCAGCACCTCGGTCGGCGACGAAGGCGGCTTCGCCCCTAATCTTCCCTCCGCCGAAGCGGCGCTCGACTTCATCATGAAGGCGATCGAGACGGCGGGCTTCAAGCCTGGCGTCGACGTGCATCTTTGCTCCGACTGCGCCGCGACGGAATTCTTCAAGGACGGCAAATATGTCTATGAGGGCGAGGGCGTGACCCGTTCGATCGACGAGCAGGTCGCCTATCTCGCAAAGCTCGCCAGCGCCTATCCGATCGTGTCGATCGAGGACGGCATGGCTGAGGACGACTGGGAGGGATGGAAGAAGCTCACCGACGTTCTTGGCAAGAAGGTTCAGCTCGTCGGCGATGATCTGTTCGTCACCAATGTCGTGCGCCTCAACGAGGGCATCAAGAAGGGCGTCGCCAATTCGCTGCTCGTCAAAGTCAATCAGATCGGCACGCTGACCGAGACTCTCGCTTCGGTCGAGACCGCGCATCGCGCCGGCTACACCACCGTATTTTCGCATCGTTCCGGCGAGACCGAGGATTCGACCATCGCCGATCTCGTCGTCGCGACGAACAGCGGCCAGATCAAGACCGGCTCGCTCGCGCGCTCAGATCGCACCGCCAAATACAACCAGCTCATCCGCATCGAGGAGGAGCTGGGCGACGCGGCGATCTATGCCGGCAAGAGCGCGCTGAAAGCGCTGGCGTAGAAAAGGCGGGGTGTCATGCTTCGCCCAGGCAGATAGGCGTCACGAAGTCGGAATCCCTCGCCCGACGCGCGCAATCTCGGGCGGCAAGCTGGGCATGCGCCTTGAGAAGATTTTGGACAAAGCCCAGTTTGTCTTTCACAAGCGGCGAGATCACGAAGGGATAGATATCCGGCTGACCCATCGATCGATTGATGTTATTCAATGCGAACGAAATATCGAGCCAATTGTCGATCATCTCGTTGACGTCAGGATAGCTGTAGGGATCGAATTCGACGCGAGCCGGAGAGCCGTCGTCGCGTCGCACCACGAGCCCGGCGCTACGGCCCGTTTCGAGCGTCTCGACGATATGGAGATAATGCGCGAAGGTTTCCGCAAAATCTTCCCACGGATGGCATGAGGCGTATGCGCTTATGTGGTTCTGTCGCCAGTCGGCTGGAGGCCCTTCTTCGTAATGTCTCTGCAGGGAGCTCGTGTAATCTTCGCGCTCGTCTCCGAAGAGCTCTCGAAACGGCCGGAGGTGACGCGAGTGAGGCACGATGCGGTCCCAATAATAATGGCCGATCTCATGCCGGAAATGCCCGAGCAAGGTGCGATAGGGCTCTCCCATTTCGTGGCGCATTTTTTCGCGGACAGGATCGTCAGCTTCCTTCAAGGCGATCGTAATCAAGCCAGAGTCATGGCCGGTTAGTACCGGGCTTTGCGAGGGCTCCTCCGCCAGAAAATCGAAGACGAGCGGTTCGCTGTCATTCTCAGAAGCGGTCGGCGTCGGAAGATTTAATCTGATCAGGCTGTAAAACAGCCGTCGTTTCGCGGCTTCGATTTTCTGCCAAGCGGCGCGGCGCTTGTCGTCGGTTAAATTGGGCACAGTTCGATTGTGTCGGCAGGCAAGGCAATACTCCGAAGAGCCTCCCTTTTCGACCATCCAATTGCATCCGTGCAGCTCCCAGTTCTTGCAGAACCGATATTCGCGAGTCCCGTCAGCCAGCGCGCGCCATCCATTACCGACGGCTTCGACTGCGGTCATCTCGCCATGTCCCGGCAGATAGCCGAGCATGTGCCCGCAACTTTCGCATTTGGTGTTCTCAAAAAGTATGCTCTGGCGGCAAACCTGGCAGCGAAAGGCTTTCATGGAGGATCTTTCCGGACACGCCTGCGGCCTTAACTGCGCGGCAGGGGGAATGTTCCTGGTCCGGAGGACGCCCAATCTCTTCCGCCGCGCAGCGCCTCCGGCGCCGGCGCTTTGCGCAAGACGCACCCACCCGATAGGCTCATTGCCCCAATTTCGGACAAAGCCGCGATTTTCGCAGCGCGTCAGATTGACTCCTTGTGGCTCGGCACCGCTAAACTCCGATACTGGCTTTGCGCCGCTCCGAGCGCGAATGGCGCTGAAACGAGACGCCGATTAACGTGTCGATCCAGATCGCCCTTCATCACGTCACCCACTATACATATGACCGTCCGGTTGGACTCGGCCCGCAGATCGTTCGGCTGCGCCCCGCTCCCCACTGTCGTACGAAAGTCTCCAGCTATTCGCTCAAGATCGCGCCTTCGGGTCACTTCATAAACTGGCAGCAGGACCCGCACGGCAATTGGCTGGCGCGACTGGTGTTCCCCGAGAAGGCGAACGAATTCAAGATCGAAGTCGACTTGCTGGCGGAGCTCGCCGTTTACAATCCTTTCGATTTTTTTATCGAGCCCTACGCCGAAGACTTCCCCTTCGCTTATCCGGAGGAGCAGAAAATCGAGCTTGCGGCCTATCTCGAGCCAGAGGACGTCGGCCCGCTGACGGAAGGCTTCCTCCAAAGTCTGCCAAAGGAAACAACGCGCACCATCAATTTTCTCGTCGAGCTCAACGCGCGACTGAGCAACGCCATTCGCTACGTCATCCGGATGGAGCCTGGCGTCCAGGCGCCGGAAGAAACGCTCGCGCTGGGGTCGGGTTCTTGCCGCGATTCCGCTTGGCTCCTCGTGCAGATCCTGCGCAAGCTTGGTCTCGCGGCGCGTTTCGTCTCCGGCTATCTCATTCAGCTGAAGGCCGACATTGATCCGATCGAAGGCCCGAAGGGAACGGATCACGACTTCACCGATCTGCACGCCTGGACGGAAGTTTTCCTGCCCGGCGCCGGTTGGATCGGTCTCGACGCGACGTCGGGACTGTTCTGCGGCGAAGGTCATTTGCCGCTCTGCGGCGCGCCGCATTATCGCTCCGCGGCGCCTTTATCGGGCTTCGTGGAGCCCGCTCAAGTCGATTTCAGTTTCGAGATGCGCGTCGATCGCATCAATGAGGCGCCGCGCATCACCGCGCCCTTCTCAGATGATGCATGGCGCCGGCTCGATGCGCTGGGCGAAAAGGTCGACACCGATCTTGAATCGCTGGACGTTCGCCTCACCATGGGCGGCGAACCGACGTTCGTCTCGATCGATGATTTCGAATCCCCCGAGTGGAACACGGCGGCGACCGGGCCCTGCAAGCGCGAACGGGCCGACGATCTTATCCGCAGGCTGCGCGAGCGCTTCGCGCCAGACGGCTTTCTGCATTACGGCCAGGGCAAATGGTATCCCGGCGAAAGCCTGCCGCGCTGGGCATTTGGGCTTTATTGGCGGCGCGACGGCAAGCCGATTTGGTCGGCGCCGCAACTCATCGCCGACATTGCGGAGGCGAAAGGCGCAACCGCTGCCGACGCCGAAGTTTTCGTCCATGCGCTCGCAGAGCGACTAGGCGTCGGCGCCGAACACGCCGTTCCGGCTTACGAGGATCCCGCGCATTGGATGGTCAAGGAGGGCGCGCTTCCGATCAATGTCGACCCTTCCGATCCCAAGATCGACGATGCGGAAGAACGGTCGCGGATGATGCGCGTTTTCGAACGCGGCCTGAGCAAACCGACGGGCTTTGTCCTGCCGATCCAGCGCTGGAATGCGCGCGCGGAATCTCAGTCGCGGTGGACGTCCGAGAAGTGGACGTTGCGTCGCGGAAAGCTGTTCCTGGCGCCGGGCGACTCGCCGATCGGACTACGGCTGCCGGTGGCGTCTTTGCCCAAGCTGGCCGAAGACGAATTTCCCTACATTCATCCGCAGGATCCCTTCGCCCCGCGCGAACCGCTGCCGGAGCCCGGCCATTTTCGGCGCATTCAGGTGGGCGGCCAGACGGCCGGCGGACACGCGCGTCAGGACGTGCACGAACAATCCATCGTCGAAGGCGCCGTGCGGACCGCCTTCACCATCGAGCCGCGCGACGGCCGTCTTTGCGTATTCATGCCCCCTGTCGCCACGCTCGAGGACTATCTCGAACTGCTCGAGGCGGTCGAGGAGAGCGCCAAAGCCACGGGACTGCAGCTCCATATCGAAGGCTATCCGCCGCCCGACGATCCGCGCCTCGAGGTGATCAAGGTGACGCCCGATCCGGGCGTCGTCGAGGTCAATATTCACCCGGCCGCCACATGGCGTCAGGCCGTCGAGACGACGACCGCGCTGTATGAGGAAGCCCGGCAGGCCCGATTGACGACGGCGAAATTCATGATCGACGGCCGGCAGATCGGTTCAGGCGGCGGCAATCACGTCGTGCTTGGCGGCGGGACCCCGGCCGATTCTCCTTTCCTGCGCCGGCCTGACCTGTTGAAAAGCCTTGTGCTCTATTGGCAGCGCCATCCCGCGCTGTCCTATCTGTTCTCCGGATTGTTCATCGGTCCGACGAGCCAGTCGCCGCGGGTCGACGAGGCGCGGCACGATTCGCTTTATGAGCTGGAGATCGCGCTCGCTCAGGTGCCGTCGCCCGGCGAAGGCTACGCGCCGCCGTGGCTCGTCGATCGGCTGTTTCGCAATCTGCTGGTCGATGTCGCCGGCAACACCCATCGCGCCGAAATCTGCATCGACAAGCTCTTTTCCCCCGACGGACCGACCGGGCGTCTCGGACTGGTGGAGTTCCGCGCCTTCGAAATGCCTCCCGACGCCCGCATGAGTCTGGCGCAACAATTGTTGCTTCGCGCGCTTGTCGCTTGGTTCTGGCGCGAGCCGCAGCACGGCGATCTGGTGCGCTGGGGAACCGCGCTGCACGACAAATTCATGCTGCCGCACTTCGTCTGGCAGGATTTCCTTGGCGTGCTCGATGATCTGCGCTGCGCCGGCTACGCCTTCGAGCCGGAATGGTTCGAAGCGCAGCGCGAGTTTCGCTTCCCGCTGGCCGGCAGCGTCGAACATGGCGGCGTTCACCTCGAAATTCGCGGCGCGCTCGAACCTTGGCATGTGATGGGCGAGGAAAGCGGCAATGGCGGCGCGGTGCGCTATGTCGACTCTTCGCTCGAGCGCCTGCAGGTCAAGGCGAAGGGCCTCGTTCCCGGCCGCCACGTCATCGCCTGCAACGGACGTCGCGTTCCGATGACCGGCACCGGCGCCCCTGGAGAGGCGGTGGCTGGCGTGCGCTTCAAGGCTTGGCAGCCGCCCTCCGGCCTGCATCCGACGCTGGCGGTCCATGCGCCGCTGACCTTCGACGTGATCGACTGCTGGAGCAGGCGTTCGCTGGGCGGCTGCGTCTATCACGCGACACATCCAGGAGGCCGCAATTACGACGCCTTCCCGGTCAACAGTAACGAAGCCGAAGCGCGGCGGCTGGCGCGATTTGAGGATCACGGACATACGCCTGGCCCGGTGGATCCGCCGCGCGAGGAGCCAAGCCAGGAGTTTCCGCTGACGTTGGACCTTCGGAGAAGCATTGTCCGCTGAGCGCGACATCGAAACCGACGAGGCCTCGCAACGTGTCGCGGGCTGGATCGCCGGTTATGCGTTAGCGCGCGACGCGCCCGACGAGTTGATCGATCGCGATGGGCGTCCGCACGCGCACTGGCGCCACTTGCTCGAATCATTCGCCGCATTCGGCGACGCCGGCCTGGAGCAACGCTTCGCCGCAGCCGGCCGCCGCATCGACGACATGGGGATCTCCTACCGGGTCCATGGAGAAGCCAAGGAGCGCAGTTGGCCGCTCGGGCGTCTGCCGCTGCTGATACCGGAGTCGGAATGGCGCGACCTCGCGGCGGGAGTCGCCCAGCGCGCGGAGCTTCTCGATCAGATCCTGCACGACATCTATGGCGATGCGCGGCTGATCGCCGAAGGCGCCATTCTGGCCGCGGCCGTAGCGGGTTCGCAAAACTTCATCCGGCCGATGTGCGGAGTGACGCCGCCGGGCGGACGTTGGCTTCGCTTTTACGCCGCCGACCTCGGACGAGGGCCGGACGGAAATTGGCGCGTGCTCGGCGATCGCGCGCAGGCGCCCTCTGGCGCCGGCTACGCCCTGGAAAATCGGCTCGTCCTGTCGCGCGCGCTGCCCAGCCTGTATCGAGATATGAACGTCGAGCGCCTGGCGCCGTTCTTTCGAGACTTCCGCGCGAGCATCTCCCGCGTCGCGCAGCGCGTCGATCCGCGCATCTGCCTGCTGACGCCCGGCGTTTGGAGCGAAACCTATTCCGAACAGGTGCATCTCGCCCGCTATCTCGGCTTGACCCTGGTTGAAGGCGAAGATCTGGTGGTGAGCGACGGCAAGTTGCATGTGCGCACTATCGCCGGGTTGAAGCGCGCCGACGTCATCTGGCGTCGCGTCGACGCCGACTGGTGCGATCCGCTGGAGCAGAACGCCTCGTCGCGGCTTGGGGTCGCCGGGATGTTCGACGCCATTCGTAGAGGCGCAGTCGTCGTCGCAAACATGCCAGGCGCGGGTGTCGTCGAGTCGCGCGCGCTGATGAGCTTGATGCCGGAGTTGTCGAAACGCGTGCTCGGCGAGAGCCTCAAACTTTCCAATATGGCCACCTACTGGTGCGGCCGGGAAATGGAACGCAACAAGGTTATCGACTCCTTGAACGAATTTGCGATCAGCGGCGCATTCGCCGACCGGCTCCCCGGTTTTGGCGAACGGCGCGAGGCGCTCGGTCATGCCCTCACTGGCGAGGAGCGCGCTCGGCTGGTCGACGCCATAAATCAGCGCGGCGTCGACTATGTCGCTCAGGAGCCGACAAAGTTCTCCACGACTCCCGCCTGGATCGATGGCCGGCTGTCGCCGAGACCATTCGTCTTGAGGGTGTTCGCCGCCGCGACGGCGAATGGATGGGCCGTGATGCCTGGCGGCTTCTGCCGCATCTCCAACCGGCCGCATGTGCGCGCCGTCTCGATGGACGCCGGCGCGCAGTCGAGCGATGTCTGGGTATTGACGAGCGGTCCGATCAAATGGTCGACGCTGCTGCCATCCGACGAGGACCCGCCGATCGTGCGCGCGCTCGGCAATCTGCCGAGCCGCGCCGCCGACAATCTCTTCTGGATGGGCCGCTATTTCGAGCGCGCCGAAGCGACGCTGCGCGTCGTGCGGACGTTGGCCGCGCGACTGAGCCAGCCGCAGCACATCGATCTCCAGGGGCGCCAGTCGATCGAGCTGCTCGCGCGATTGCTGATCGCCTGGGGCGCGGCGCCGGAAGACATGCCGGATATGAATCCGACGCAGATTGCCTTGGCGGCGGCCGCCGACGCCGACGCCTACGGTTCAGCGCTGTCGGTCGTGCGCCATGCAAGACGCGCGGCGTCGATCGTGCGCGAACGCCTCTCCCAAGATGTCTGGCAGCTTATCGGACGCATCGAAATGCGTCTGATGCGCGCCGGCGCGGGCGCCATTACGGAGCCGGAAACGCTCGAAATCATCGAGCGTTCGCTACATACGCTGGCGGCATTGTCCGGACTGATCGACGAAAATTTCAATCGAGTCGCCGGCTGGAGCTTCATCGATCTTGGCCGAAGGATCGAACGCGCCATCGGCACCTGCCGCTTTGCTCGGCAGCTCGCGGGCGGCGAGGCGACCGTCGAGAACCTGGATGCATTGCTCGATCTCCTCGATTCGCAGATCACCTATCGCTCCCGCTACATCGCCGGCGCGGCGCTAACCCCCGTGCTCGATATGGCGATGCTCGATCCGTTCAATCCCCGATCCGTGCTTTTTCAGGCTATGCGCATCGACGAACATCTCGCCGCGCTGCCAACTTTACGCAATGACGGCGTCATGGAGCCGCCACGACGGCTCTCCGTTAAGTTGCGCGCAGAACTCGAGTCGGAGGATGCGCACCGTTTGGACGCCGCGATCATTCTTGGGTTTGAGCAGCGACTGATGTCGCTCGCCGACAAGATCGCCGAGCGCTATTTCACGCATGGCACCGAAGGCCCGGCAAGTTCTCAGCCGTCACGGATCGCGTGATCTACGATATCGCCCATCGCACGACCTACAAATATGACGCGCCCGTCGCTTCGGCGCGCTGCGCCATGCGCCTGATCCCGCGCAACGATCGCGGCCAAACGGTATTGTCCCATCGTATCGAGCTGTCGCCATCGGCTGAAATCCTCAATGAAAGAATCGACTTTCACGGAAACCGGGTCTGCGAAGCGCGCATTGTCAAGCCCCACACGAAGTTGCAGATCGCTCTTACGGCGCGCGTCGCGGTCGAACGGACGCCGCCGCCTGCGCCGGCGCTGACGCCGGCTTGGGAGATCGTGAGGAACGCCGCCTACGCGTCAGACTCCCTCGCTGCGTCCTCTCCGGCCCATTACATCTATGCGAGCCGCCATGCGCCGCTGTTCGACGCGGCGACGCATTACGCACGACAAAGCTTTTCGCCTGGACGGCCCATCCTCGAAGGCGTCATTGAACTGACGGAGCGCATCCACGCCGATTTTGCCTACGATCCGGATGCGACGCACATTGCGACGCCCATCGTCGAGGCCTTCGAAAGCCGCCGGGGAGTCTGCCAGGATTTCGCGCATATCATGATCGCCGCGTTGCGCGGCCTTGGCCTGTCGGCGTCCTATGTCAGCGGCTATCTTCGAACCTATGCGGCTCCTGGCCAGGCGCGACTGGAAGGGGCCGACTCGACCCATGCGTGGGTCTCTGTCTGGTGCGGGCCCGAATTTGGGTTCTTCGATCTTGATCCCACGAACGCCATGGCGGTGGGAAATGATCATATCGCTATTGCGATCGGCCGCGACTATGCGGACGTCTCGCCGATCGACGGCGTCATCCTCGGCGCCGGCAATCAGGACTTGGACGTAAGCGTCGATGTGAAGGAAGCGTCGATTTAAAAATCTGTTTGAACGGCTCGTCTGTCATTCCCGACGCGCGCTACGCGCGCGATCGTGAATCCGGAGCAAGATCAGCGTTTTCGGATTGGCTCTGGATTCCCGGTCGGACCTTCGGCGCGCCGGGAACGACAAGGGCTAAGCGAACGGATTAGCCAGAGTCCGTATGACTCGACGCTCCTTCAGATATCGGATGGAGCCGACGCTCGAAATCGCCGGAAAAATTCTCGTCCGCCTGCATCCAAACGTCAAAGCGTGGCGTAACCCTCATCGGGCGCGACGCGTTGCGGCCGGAAGACAGGAGCATAAAGATGAGCAATTCCCAATTGATCCAATCGCTTTACGCGGCCTTTGGGCGCGGCGACGTCAAATCCATTCTCGACACGCTCGACCCCGCGATCGAGTGGCTGTCGAACGGCGACGCCAAGATCATTCCCTGGGGGGGCCGTCGGGGCGGCGTGGCCGGCGCGGCGTCCTTTTTCCAAGCGCTTGCGGACAATCTCGATTTCGAAGCTTTTGAGCCGAAGGAATTCTTTGAGGCCGGCGAGACGGTGATCGTGCTCGGCCGCACCAAGGCGCGGGTGAAGAAAGGCGGCGTCTTCGACAGCGATTGGGCGCATGTCTTCACGCTCAAGAACGGCAAGCTGCTGCGCTTTCGCGAGTTCTACGACACGCAGTCGATCGCTGACGCCATCGCGGCGTGATCCGCTCAAACGCCGGGCGCACCCCGGCGCATTGTTCATTCAGCATGGGAGATAGGCCAATGGCGCCTGCTTGCACGCCGGACTCTTGCCCAGACAGCGACGCGCCGCCCGTTCACGGACTGATCGCCGAAGGAAGGCGCTATTCAAATTGGGGCGGACATCGCGCCACGACGCCAGCCGTCTACGTCGAGCCGATCAGCTATGCCGACGTACAGTCGATCGCGCGCAATCATCGACGCTTTCCGACGCCGGTCAATCCCGTCGGTTCGATGCTGTCCGTCACCGACGCAATCGTGAACGACGGCGGAACGCTTGTCTGCCTGCGCAAGCTCGATTCAATTCTGGGGATCGAGACCGATGCGCTCGGGCGTGACGTCATACGCGTGCAGGCAGGCTGCCGCTTGAAGAAGCTCAACATGTGGCTGAAAGAGCGCGAGCGTGAGATTCCCTTTCAGGCTGAGATCGGCGAAGCGACTGTCGGCTCCGTCGCGGTGGGGGACACGAAAGAATCATCGCTTGACGGGCCGGGCTTTTTCTCCGCCCATGTCGTCGAATTGACCTATGTCGACGACATGGGCGAGCTGCGAACGATTTCCGACCACGCCGACGGCGCGGATTTTTATGAGTTCAAATGCAGCTTCGGCCTCATGGGCATAGTCGTCGAATGCTGCGTTGAAACGCGGCCGGCGCGGCTCTGCCGCAGCGATGTTTCGCTCGAGACTTACGAGACGCCGCAGCAACTCGCGCGCAGCCTCCTCGAAAGGCGAGGACAATGCGATGCGCTGCTCGCCATCGTTTTTCTCGACAAGCTTGTCAGCTTTTATGACCAACGCTACGCGGCTGGCTCCGGGAGCCTCGCGCCGTTCCCCCAATCTGAATGCGAAGAATTCCGCATCGCGAAACGGCTGGCGATCCAGCGCGGGTTCGACGGCGTCGCGACTCCGCAGCCGAAAGGAATCCTCTATTCACGGGCCGATTTCGTGAACGAATATTGGCGTCCTTGCAAGGACGAGAAACGGCTCGACTTTCAATACTATGAGCACGACATTTCCAAGCTCGAGCGGGTGATCGCCGAGAGTTATGATTTCACCAAGGCCTTTGCGGCGGAGACGGGGTTCGCGCCAGGCGGCTGGGCGACGTATTTCGTCAATCGACCGCCTCGCGCCCAAAAGCCCTTCGGACTCTATTCGGACGGGCCCGGCGTCTCCTTTTCGTTCGATCCATTCTGCAGCGATCCCTGCGCGCCGCAATGGCAGGATTTTTCGCGGCGTTACAACAGGCTGGCGATTGATGCGCTCGGCGCGCGGGTTTCGCCAATCCAGACGCAGTGGCTCGAAAAAGGCGACATCGCAATACCGAAACGGCTGGCGAGATCGCGCTTCACGACTCGCTATTTTGGCGAGTTCCTCGAATGACGATCGTTTGCGACGCGCATGCCATGCGTCTCGACGGCCCGGCAGGCCTTGGCTATGCTATTGATGACGCCAGGCCGTCTTGCCGGAAAATGACTGTAGACGTGCACGACACCCTTGAAGCGCTTCTGCAGCGGGTCGCAAAAAGGGACCGCGCCGCCTTCCGCGATCTTTACGCCGCGACCTCGTCGCGGCTTTTCGCCGTCTGCCTCAGACTGCTGCGCGATCGCGCGCGCGCCGAAGAGGTTCTGCAGGAAGCCTTCATGCGCATATGGGAGCGCGCGGCGAGCTACGATGCCGAGAAAGGCGTCGCTCTTGCGTGGATGACCGTACTGACTCGGCGCATCGCGCTCAACGAATTGCGGCGGCGCGACAGCGCGCATGCCTCGCTTGATGAGGAGGAAACGCCGCAAATGGCGGCAGATCTTCCCGAGCATGATCCGTTGGCTAAGGGACGCCTCATCGAATGTCTCGACAGACTGGGCGAGGAGCGTCGTCAATGGGTGCTGCTCGCTTACATCCATGGCTATTCTCATGAAGAGCTTGCGAGGCGTTTCCAGCGCCCGCTCGGCACGATGAAATCTGCATTGTTTCGAGGGCTGGCGGACCTAAGAAAGTGCATCTCATGACGAACTCCGACGAGACCGACGCCGCGCTGTTTGCGGCGGGGGCGTTGAGCCGCGAAGAAACGGAGATCCTGAAGGCGCGCCAGAAGCGTGATCCCGCTCTCGCTGCACTGACGCGCGAATGGGAGGATGCGCTTGCGCCGCTCGCCATGCACGCAGGCGACGTCGCGCCGCCGCCGGATCTCTTCGACAAGATCGAGGCGCGCATCGACGCGCGCGAGAAGCTCGACTCGATGAGCCGGACGCTTCGCGCCAATGAGGGCGAGTGGATTGCTCTTAGTCCAGGCGTGCGCTTCAAGGAACTGCATCGCAACGTCGCGCTTAACCGCTGGACGATACTCGTTGACGCCGAACCCGGCGCCGTTTTTCCCGAGCATGAACATGCGCAGGACGAAGAGATTTTCATGATTTCGGGCGATCTCGCCTTTGGCGATGTGGAGCTCGGTCCGGGCGACTTTC
Organism: Methylocystis sp.; assembly: GCF_021731785.1. GTDB lineage: Bacteria > Pseudomonadota > Alphaproteobacteria > Rhizobiales > Beijerinckiaceae > Methylocystis. The sequence continues at coordinate 7,673 of NZ_JAKFWS010000086.1, read as the reverse complement.
ATTTTTCGCCCAAGGGCAGCCTTCACGCCGCGCATCGCACCCGCGCCGGCTGCCGCTGCATTATCGTTCAGGCGATGTGACCAAATCCGAAACGCAAAAAAGACGGCCGCGAAACGCGCGCGGCCGCTTTGAATACGCCGGACTCATTACCGCGTGACGCGGATGACTCCGGTCATATTCGGATGCAAGCGGCAATAATAGGAAAAGTCGCCTACCTTCTGTGCGCGCCAATGGGCAGGCCTTGTCTTTGGCGTCGCAACGTCAAAGACGCCGTTGCGCGACGTCGCCGTGTGCTCGACAAAATCCCTATTGATCCAGGTCACGGTGTCGCCGACGCGAACGGTGACGGTGGACGGCTTAAATTCGAGATCGGCGATCACGACGCTCGCGGCTTCGCCGGCGGGCGCGAATGTCGCGCCCGCCAGCAAGAGCAGCCACCAAAGCGCCGCATGCAGTGCGATGCTCCGCACAGGCGTCACTCCTTGCTCGCCGCATGCTTGCGAGAGAGTCGCTCGGCCATGTGCTCGGCGTGCTGCTGATGCCCCTGGAAGATTTTCAAGCCGACCTTGAGAAGATCCTTCAGTTCGCCGTTGCTGGCGGAAGGAATGAGCTGAGTGTCGACCGCAGCATTGACCAGCGAATGATAGGCGACTTCATTTTCCGCATAGGCGCGATCAAAGGCGGGGCCGGACAGGCGCCGCAATTCGGCGCGCTTGGTCGCCGCCTGGCTGGCGATCGTCTGGCTCGTCGCATTGTCTTCCGGCGTCACGCCGAGCTTCTTGACCAGCGCCAAAGCCTTATCGTTGACGGCCTTATGATCCTTCACCATTTCCATGGCGAATTCGCGCACGGCCTTGTTCTTGGAGCGCTGAAGGGCAATTTCGGCGTAGCCGATGTCGACCAGGCCGGCGGTATAGGCGATATGCGCGATCTGTGGATCGGTCGGCGTATCCGCCGCCCGCGCCGAAAAATTCGTGGCAAATATGAAGCCAGCGACGATCGGAGCAATGATTTTCATGATGTCCTCCATTTGGATGCGGTCATTGAACTGACCACAGCCATTACCGAGGACCGCGGAATTTGGATGCGCGATTTTTTTAAAATGCTGGTGGACGCTGCGCTGCGGCGAATTGGAGCAGGCTAATATTATACGACGACCGTTTGAACGTCTCGGGTTTGCCATTCCCGACGCGAGCAACGCGCGCGATCGGGAATCCAGAGTCACAACATGAGTCGTTGGATCGGCTCTGGATTCCCGGTCAGGCCTTCGGCCTGCCGGGAATGACAATGGTCCAAGCGAACGGATCAGGCAGAATCGTCATGACTTGCTGGGACGTCACCACGGCCGTTCCGCCTCGGCAGATCTGTTCATGCGCCGAGACCGCCCATACCGCTCTAAAGCCACGACACCTTTCCGGTGCCGATGTCATAGACGGCGCCGGCGAGCTTCACTTTTTGCGCGGCGACGGCCTCGGCGACGATCGGTTTAGCCCGACGCAAGCGCTCGACATTGTAGCGGACATTCTGTGCGATCGCCGCCGCGAGCGGGTCCGCTGCCTTTTGCTTCTCGACCAAATCGATAGAAGGCTTGATCGCATTCACGAGTTGCGGAAGGTGGCCCGGCAGTTTCGTCTTTTCCTTTAGCACTTTGATCGTCGCGGCGACGGCGCCGCAATTGGAATGGCCGAGCACGACAATAAGCGGGATTCCAAGAATCTTTACGCCATATTCCAGACTTGCAAGTCCGTCGGTATTGACGAAATTGCCGGCGACGCGAACGACGAACAGATCGCCCGGACCTTGATCGAACGCGAGTTCCGGAGCGACGCGCGAATCCGAACAGCTCACCAAAGCGGCGAAAGGATACTGAGCCTGCGCACGCCCTGCCCGTCCAGCGGACATGTCGCGGTTGATTGACGTGTTGCTCGAATATCGCGTGTTGCCATCCGCCAGTCGCTTGAGCGCCTCGTCCGGCAAAACCGCGGCTGAGGGATCGGCGTTAGGCGAAGTTTGAGCGTAGACGTCAGCCAGGCCGCCCATCACGACGGTGGTCGCGCCGGCGGCGATTAATGAACGCCTCGATAGATGCTGCGAACGATCGTTGCACATGCTGCTTCTCCCCAGGCGTTTGCGCCAGCTCAAGCTAGAATCCGGCGTTCGATTTGAGCGATCGAACTTACGCCGGTCAAGGTCATCGCCACGCGCATCTCCTTGGCGAAGATATCGAGCACGTTCTCGACTCCGGCTTCTCCGGCCGCCGCCAGGGCATAGGCGGCGGCGCGCCCAAGCAGGACGCCTTTCGCGCCAAGCGCCAACATCCGCACGACGTCCAGTCCGGACCGCACGCCCGAATCGGCAAAAACTTCAAGATCGTTTCCGACGGCGTCCGCGATTGTCGGCAAGGCTTTAACCGTAGACAGCGCGCCATCGAGTTGCCGTCCGCCATGGTTCGAAACGACGATGCCGTTCGCGCCGAACCGCACCGCGTCCCTGGCGTCCTGAGGATCCAATATGCCCTTGAGGATCAGAGGGCCCTTCCAGAAATCGCGGATCCATTCAAGATCCGACCAGGTGATCGACGGATCAATGTTTTTTCCGAGCCATCCGATGTAGTCCCGGAGTCCCGTCGCCTGGCCGAGATATTTGGAGATATTGCCGAGATCATGCGGTCGACCTCTGAGGCCGACGTCAAGGGTCCAACCGGGTTTCGTCATCGCCTGAAACATGCGCCGCGTTCGCGCAAACGGCCCCGACATGCCTGACTGCGCGTCGCGGTAGCGCGAACCATGCACGGGAAGGTCGACCGTAAACACAAGGACTTCTACGCCGGCGCGCTGGGCGCGCTCCAACATGGACTGCATGAATCCACGATCCTTGAGAACATATAGCTGGAACCAAATCGGGCTAGAGCAGCTCGTCGCAACTTCTTCAAGCGAACAGACCGACAGCGTCGACAGCACATAAGGAACGCCGCGTTTCGCCGCGGCGCGCGCCGCCTGGACCTCGCCACGACGGGCGAACATTCCGCTCAGGCCCACCGGTCCCAAAATCACAGGAAGTTCGGAACGCTGACCAAACCACTCCGTCGCGAGATCGAGGCCGGAAACGTTTTTCAGCACGCGCTGCCTTAAATTCACGGCTCTCAGATCCGCGACATTGGCCTGTAAGGTGTCCTCGGCGTTCGCCCCGCCGTCGATATAATCGAACAGAAAACGCGGCAGCTTACGCTGCGCGGCCTTTCGATAATCCGAAGCCGACGAAACGATCATTCCACTCTCCAAAATAGGCCTTGAACGCGCCGAAGATGAGCATGACGCGCCCGCCAAGGCCAGCTGCTTGGATCAGTGGCGCGGCGCATCGTCAAACTTGGCGATCGAATGGCTTTCGGCGCATGCCGCGTGGCCGCTACGCCTGGACGCAACTTTGCTTTAGGCCGCGCGTCACTCCGCGGCGTGCTGTTCCGGCAGACCGCGGGCGAGCCGCTCCGCTTTCAGGAGTTCAGCCACGAGGAAAGCGACTTCGATCGCCTGTTCCGCGTTCAGTCGCGGATCGCAATAGGTGTGATAGCGATCGCGCAGATTGCTCTCCGAAATGGCGCGCGCGCCACCCGTGCATTCGGTCACGTCCTTGCCGGTCATTTCGAGATGGATGCCGCCGGCATATGACCCTTCGGCCTGATGCACGGCGAAGAAGCTGCGAATTTCGGACATGATCCGATCGAACGGCCGCGTCTTGTAGCCTGCGGCGCTGATCGTGTTGCCGTGCATCGGATCGCAAGACCATACGATGTTGCGGCCTTCGCGCATCACCGGCCGCACCAGAGCGGGCAACGCATCCTCGATCTTATCGGCGCCGAAGCGGCAGATCAGCGTCAATCTGCCCGGTTCGTTCTCCGGATCGAGGGCGTCGATCAGGCGCAGAAGCGCGTCGGGCTTGAGGCTGGGGCCGCATTTCAGTCCGAGCGGGTTTTTGACGCCGCGCACGAATTCAATATGCGCGCCATCCTCGTGGCGCGTGCGGTCGCCGACCCAGAGCATATGGCCGGACGTCGCGTAATAGTCGCCCGTCGTCGAATCGACGCGGGTCAGCGCCTGTTCGTAGCAGAGCAGCAGCGCCTCATGCGAGGTATAGAAATCGGTGCCGCGCAGCTCCGGATGATGCTCCGGGTCAAGACCGATCGCGCGCATGAAGGAGAGCGTCTCGGTGATCTGATCGGCGAGCTTCTGATAGCGCTCGGACTGCGGACTGCTTTTGATGAAGCCGAGCATCCAGCGATGGACGTTTTCGAGATTGGCGAAACCGCCCGCCGCAAAGGCGCGGATAAGGTTCAGCGTCGCCGCTGATTGCCGGTAGGCGAGCAACTGGCGTTGCGGATCGGGTTCGCGCGCCTTCGGAGTGAAGGCGAGATCATTGATGATGTCGCCGCGGTAGCTCGGCAACTCGACGTCGCCCTGTTTTTCGAGCGGCGCGGAGCGGGGCTTCGCAAACTGGCCGGCGATGCGCCCGACCTTCACCACCGGCGAGGCGGCGGCGTAGGTCAGCACCACCGCCATCTGCAGAAAGACCCGGAAGAAGTCGCGGATATTGTCGGCCGAATGTTCGGAGAAGCTCTCGGCGCAGTCTCCGCCTTGCAGCAGAAAGGCCTTGCCGGCGGCGACGTCCGCCAAGTGACGCTTTAAGTTGCGCGCTTCGCCGGCGAAGACCAGCGGGGGGAAGCCGGCGAGCTGACGCTCGACGTCGGCGAGCGCGGCCTGGTCGCGATAGACCGGCGTCTGCTCGATCGGCAAATTCCTCCAGCTGCTCGGCGACCACCGTTCCACTTCTCAAAACTCCGCAAAATCAACGCCTCAGCGGGCGAATTGGGCCGTCTCGAAGCGGCGCCAGCGGCGCTTATAGAGGATTATGACGGCGAATGCGACCCTTCCGCCCGTCCGCCGAAATTTGGCGAAGGCTGCGGCGAGCGGCTATAACGTCGAGACGCGGGCGCGACCGAGCGAGGGGCGAACCAGGGCGATGCCGTTTATTCTATCGCAGTTCATCGAGGCCAGCCGCTGGCTTGGCGCGCTGGTGGTGCTCGCCGTCCATACCTCCAACCTCTACATCAACATCGCCGACATTATGAGCGCTCCGCACGCGCCGCTGGTCTATGTCTGGTGGTTCTACTCGGCCTTCGAACTCGGGCATCAGGCGGTGCTCGCCTTCTTCGTGATGTCGGGCTATCTCGTCGGCGGCGCCGTGCTGGCGCATCTGCGCAAGAACCAGGGCTTCCTGCGCGAATATTTCATCCACCGAATTTCCCGAATTTATCTCGTGGCCGGACCAGCCGTCGTGCTCACGCTCGTCCTCGATTCGCTCGGCAGATGGCTGTTCGCCAGCAGCGGCGTCTATGAATGGCCGCTGTTCAAGGGCCATTTTTCGGCGCTTCTGTTTCTTGCAAGCTTTATCAATCTGCAGGGCATCGCCTTCGACTATTTCGGCACCAACGGGCCTCTTTGGTCGCTCGCCTGCGAGTTCTGGTACTACATCACCTTTCCGCTGCTGCTGCTGCCCTTCGCGCGCAATTATCCGCTGGCGCTGCGCCTCTTCGGTTTCGCGCTCGGCGCGGCGCTCTTCCTGGCGATTTCCACGCCGCCGAGCTGGTTCAAATTCGGCTATATTCTTTGGGCTGGGGGCGCGTTCGCCACTCTCATTCCCCGGCCGATCATCCGCTCGCGCTGGCGGGCGCTTCTTCTCTATGCCGCCGTCGTCGCCGTCATCCGGCTGGTCGTGCGCGGCCAGCTCCTGGAGGCCCATCCCTGGATGGCCGACGCGGCCGATCTTCTCGCGTCCGGCCTGTTCATCATTGTCCTTATCGCCTTTCGCTACGGGCCGTCCGAAGGCTTCTCGCTGCTGCGTTTCAAATTCCACAAGACGCTCGCCGATTTTTCCTTCTCGCTTTACAGCATCCACATGCCGATCCTGATCTTCATGCGCGCCGCGGTCGGCAGCACGATGAGCAATGAGTGGGCGACGCAGTTGGCGACCCCGCAGAATTATGCGGTAGGCTTTTCGGTGATGGGGATCGCCATCGTCTCCGGCTATTTCTTCTCCCGAGTCACCGAGGCGAAGACCGGCGCGGCGCGGCGCAAGCTTCGCGCCCTTCTCGACAGATGGGCGCCAGCAGAGCGCGCGGCGCCCTCGCAGCAGCAGCCCGTTCCGGCGCAGCAGCCGGTTGCGGCGCAGCCGCCGCGCCAGCGAATCGAAGCTTAGGCCTGAAGGCCAAGCCGCCGGGCCGGCGCGCGCATCGTCACAAGCTCTTCCGCCATTGTCGGATGCACCGCCATGGTCGCGTCGAAATCGCTCTTCGTCGCCCCCATGCGCAGGGCGACGGCGACAAGCTGCGCCATCTCACCCGCCTCGGGGCCCAAAATATGTGCGCCAACCACGCGCCCGTTCGAGCCGTCGACGATGAGCTTCATATAGACGCGTTCGGTGCGTCCCGAGAGCGTCGCGCGCATGGGACGAAACTGCGTCTCATAGATATCGACCGCGCCATGGCGCGCGACCGCATCCGCCTCGGTCAGTCCGACGGTTCCGATTTCGGGCGTCGTGAACACTGCGCTCGGCGTATGTTCAAAATTGATCGCCGTCGGCGTTGCGCCGAAGACGCTGTCGGCGAAAGCCTGACCTTCGCGAATGGCGACGGGCGTCAGGTTGAGCCGATCGGTGACGTCGCCGACCGCGTAGATGGAGTGGACGTTCGTGCGCGAATGCTCGTCGACCGCAACGGCGCCGTTTTCGCGCAAGGCGACGCCCGCCGCCTCCAGTCCGAGATTCTGCGTCATTGGCCGGCGCCCGGTCGCCACCAGCAGGCAATCGACTGTCGGCGGCGCGCCATCGCTCATCTCGACCTCAAGACCGCCGACGCATTTCGTCACGCGCGTCGGCAGGACGCCGGCGCGATGTTCGACGCCTGCCGCCTTCAAGGCGTCGGCAAGGCGCGCGCGCAGATCGTCATCGAAGCCGCGTAGCGGCAGATCGGCGCGATAGGCGAGATGAACTTTCGCGCCAAGACGCGCGAAGACGCTGGCGAATTCGACGGCGATATATCCCGCGCCGACAATCAGCAGCCGTTGAGGAAATTTCGGCAGATCGAAAATCTCGTTCGACGAAATGCCGAATTCAATGCCCGGAATGTGCGGTGCGAGCACGGGCGCGCCGCCCACGGCGATGAGAATGTAGCGAGCGCGGGCGGAACGGCCATTGGAAAAACGCACGCCGTTTGGATCGGTGAGCGTCGCGCGGGCGCGGATAAGCTCGACTCCCGAACTCGCGAGCGTTTCGGCGTAAAGGTCCGAGAGTCGCGTGATCTCCTTTTCCTTGGCGGCGACAAGCGCGGACCAGTCAAATGAGACATCGCCGACGCGCCAGCCAAACCCAGCGGCGTCCTCGAATTCGTCACGGAACCGGCTTGCGAGCACGTAAAGCTTCTTGGGAACGCAGCCGCGGATGACGCAAGTGCCGCCGACGCGAAATTCCTCGGCGATGGCGACTTTCGCGCCATGGCTCGCCGCGACGCGCGCCGCGCGGACGCCGCCGGACCCTGCGCCGACGACGATAAGGTCATAGTCGAAACTCATATGCTGTCGCCCGATATGTTGCCGATGATGCGCACGCCATCGGCGCCGGCGATG
>NZ_JAKFWS010000142.1 GCF_021731785.1 Methylocystis sp. | reverse complement strand
GCGTAGGAGACTTTGTCGGCGCCGGCGCAAAAAGATCCGGCGGCAGATTGAGGGCCGCGGCTGCGGCCGGAGTCGGCAGCGGCGTTTCCAATTCTCTCGAAGAAGATGTGGGCCCGGCCGGCCAGTTTGCGGCGGCCGGACCAGCGCGCGTTTCCGGCGGGCGGCCGACGGCGCCCTCGAGCCGGTTGATTGTCCCCTCGACCAGGACGTCGTTGGGGCCCCCGATCAGAAGCAAATGTTCGGTGTTGTCGCGCCGCACAATGACGAGCTGGCGCTCGCGATCGACGTCAAAGACGTCGACAATGTCCAGGCGCCGGGCGCGGTTGCGGCCGCCGGGAGCACGGATGCGGCGTCCGAATATCAGACGGAAAATATATAGAACGAGAACCGCTGCGACGAGGAACGCGACAAGCGCTCCAAGCGCCGGCAGCAGCTGAGTGAACTTATCGGGCATGAACGGCTGATCTCTGGTTCGAACGCGCGTGAACCTTGCCAAATTAACAGCATTTCTGGCAAGCGCTGAAAAAAGGTTAATGAATGGTTAATGTGCGACGAATCAGTGTCCTATTCCCACTTGCGGCGTTGCTATTGTTGTCGTCCACGGCCATTGTTCAGATGATTCTACAAGCGTCCGCTGAGTCACGACGCCAGCGTTAGCACGGCCGTCGCGCTCGGCGATAGCGAGATATGGCGGGTGGTTAACAAATGACCGACAGGACGGGATCCTCGGCCATAGAGCGCAGCGAGCGGCCTCCGAATGTGGGATTGACGCTCGCCCTCGTCATTGCGCTGGTCGGAGCGATCGCCGCCTATTACTTGACTCCTTCGGATCTCGCGCCGCGCGTCACTGTGCTGGCGCTGGCGATCTTCGGAGTCGCCGGAATCTTCTTTCTTTGCGCGTACGCCATCGGATTGATCCAGTTCTCCGGCCGCGTCGCGAACAATGATCTGACGAAGTTCATCGCCGACACCTCGAGCGAGGGGCTTCTCGTCGCAAGGGGCGACGGGCGCATCGTCTACGCCAACGAAGCCTATCGAGCGATGTGCGCCGCGAAAGACTCTTCCGGCGTTCAGGTCGTCGAGAGGCTGTTCTCGGGACCGCCTGAAGTCTCGGAGGCGATTTACAGATTGGCGCAGGCGGCGCGCGCTGGCGTTTCCCACAGCGAAGATTTGCGGCTGTCGCCGCCGCTCTCTGGACAGGGGCACGTCGGCTGGTATCGGATTCGCGTCCGGCCGCTGCCGGCGACTGGAGACCGTATCTGTCTGTGGACCGTCGCCGACGTAACCGCCGATCGACAGCGGCAGGAGAACGTCTTCCAGGAACTCCAGCATGCGATCGACTTTCTCGATCACGCGCCGGCTGGTTTTTTCTCCGCCGATCCCGACGGCGCCGTCTCTTACATGAACAAAACGCTGGCCGGCTGGCTGGGTTACGATCTCACTCAGGTCGGATCCGGCGGCGCGACGCTTTCTTCAATTATCGCCGACAATGGCGCGGCGCTTCTCGCGGCGGTATCCGGCTCCCCTGGGGACGTGCGCACCGAGCAGATCGACCTCGACCTACGGTGCCGCAACGGCAAGGCGCTCCCCGTCAGGCTGCTGCATCAGGTGGCTTTCGGCCAGGACGGGCAAGCGGGCCCCTCGCGCACCTTGGCGCTCAACCGCGCGTCCGGCGAACAGCCGGAAGAGAATTTGCGTGCCGCCGAAGTTCGGTTCGCGCGCTTTTTCAATTCGACCCCGATGGCGATGGCAACGCTCGACGGCGAGGGCCGCGTGCTGACGTCGAACGCCGCTTTCATGAATTTGTTGCCGCAGGCCGTGAAGTCGGGGCAGGGCGGGGCCGCGGCGCCCTGGTCGGTGCTTGCGGGACTCGGCGAACGCGACGGCCCGGCGCTGCGCGCGGCGATCGAGGACGCCATTGAAGGCAAGGGCGAAGTGCGCCCGGTTAATGTCATGTTCGAAGACGAGGCCGGCGGCGGTCCTCGATCGGCGCGTTTCTTCGTTTCCTCGGCCGAAGACGCCGGCAAGAAAGGCGCGATGGTCTATGCGCTCGACACGACCGAGCAACGCAAACTGCAGGAGGAGTTCGCACAGTCCCAGAAGATGAACGCGGTCGGCCAGCTCGCCGGCGGCATCGCGCATGACTTCAACAATATGCTGACCGCGATCATCGGCTATTCGGACTTGCTGCTGTCCAGTCACCGGCCGACCGATCCGGCATTTCGCGACATCCGGCAGATCAAGGAAACTGCTAATCGCGCCGCTGGACTGACGCGCCAATTGCTCGCGTTTTCCCGCCGCCAGACTCTGCGTCCGCAAGTCTTGCAGCTCGGCGACGCGCTCTCCGAAGTGCAAAATCTGTTGCGCCGCATCGTCGGCGAGAAGAACGAACTCGAATTGCGGCTCGGCCGCGACCTGTGGTTCGTCAAGGCCGACATCACCCAGTTCGAACAGGTGATCATCAATCTCGTCGTCAACGCGCGCGACGCCATGCTCGAGTCTGGCGGCCGCGTCCAGATCCGCACGCGCAATGTCGTCGCTTCCGAATGCGCCGCCATCGGCGAAGCGGCGCTGCCGCCGGCGGATTATGTGCTGATCGAGGTCGCCGACACGGGCAGCGGCATTCCGGCGGACGTGAAAGAAAAAATCTTCGAACCATTTTTCACTACGAAGGAGGTCGGCAAAGGCACGGGGCTCGGACTTTCGACGGTCTTCGGCATCGTCAAGCAATCCGGCGGCTTCCTGTTCGTCGACAGCGAGGTCGGGCGCGGCACGATTTTCCGCATTTTCCTGCCGCGATATGTGCCGGAGGAAAAGGAGACGGCCCAAAAGTCGGATTCGCCCAAGGCCGCCACGGACTACACTGGCCAAGGCGTGATTCTGCTGGTCGAAGACGAGGACGCCGTGCGCTCGATCGGCTCTCGGGCGCTAACGTCGCGCGGTTTCACCGTGCTCGAAGCGGCGACGGGCATGGAAGCGCTCGAGGTCGTCAATCGCGTCGACGGCAAGATTGATCTCATCGTCTCGGATGTGGTGATGCCGGAGATGGACGGCCCCGCCATGTTCGCCGAACTGCGCAAGCGCGGGGTCGCGGCGAAAGTCATCTTCGTCTCAGGTTACGCGGAAGAGGCTTTCGCCAAGAATCTTCCCGAAGGCGACTTCGGATTCCTGGCCAAGCCGTTCTCGATCAAACAGCTGATCGAGACGGTGAAGGCGCATATGCCGTGACGCCAGAACTGATGAGTGCGCCCCGCCTCCGCCTCACAACGCCGGCGCGACCACCCGCACGCGACGCTTAATTCCGTCGGGTCCGACGACCTCGCGATAGGTTTCCGGCGCAGCGGCGGCCCCTTCCTCAGCGCCGGCCGGCGTCTGCGCCGCGGGCGCGACCGCCGCCGGCTCTGGCGCCGGGACAGGCCCTTTCGCCTTCCGTCCCCGCGAAACGCCGGGCGCCTGCGGGCGCGACAATTGCTCAGCCTGCTCGGCGGTGACGACCTGATCCTTCGCGTGACGCTCGGCGATGAGCCGCTCGGCCCCCGCGAGCGCTTCGGCCCAAGACTGTCCGGGCGGCTTACAGCCGCAGGCCGAATCGTAGACCTTCTCGAATTTATGGGCGTTGGGATGGTCCGAATAGGCCTCTCCGTCGATCGAAAGAGCGGAGCCGAGGCCCTTCCATTGCGACGCCGTATAGAGCTTCACTTCGGCGTTTGGACAGAGCGCCCGGCACATCGCCGCGAGATCGTCGAGATTGGAGCTGCGCGCCGCATAGCTGATCGGGAAAAAGCCGCCGTCGCATTGGCGCACGCAGATCGCCATCGGGCCCCCGCGCGGCGTCTCGTCCAATTGCTCGAGCCCCGGATCAGGCTCCATGATCGTCGGATTCTCGGCCGGCCCGACGCCGAACAGCTCCTCAAAGAAACCGCGCGGTCGCGCCAGGCGCGCCTGCGCGGGCTGGGGATTGCGGCACTCGGCCTCATAGCGGGCGGTGAGCGCCTGGCGCTGGCCGCCGTCGTCGGAGACGGCCCGTTCAGAGGCGGCGATGGCGCTCGAAAGCTGATTGAGTTGCGCGTTGATGGGTCCGCACTGAGGCGACGGGGGGTCGCCGAAAAACAGAAATTGGCCGCGATCGCAGCCGAACGCCCGTGCTTTGGCGGCGACGCGGGCATATTCGCCGCGCTGCCTGGCGGCGGCGGCCTGGTAGCGGCCGGCGTGATTGCCGGCGCTGGCGCGGGCGATCTGGGCGCGCAACTCCGTGCAGTAGGGACTTTCGGCGGCGGCGGGCGAAACGGCGAAGAGGCCGAACGCCGCGACGGCGATGACCGCCAGCAGGGTCCGCTTGGAGGCGTCATTGGTTGAAGAGATATCTATGATCACGGCCCCATTGAACTTTTGGTTCTTTCACATGCGCGCAAAACGCCGTGCCGCTTGTGCGGCGGCCCGCGGCGCATTCTGCGGTATGCGCCCTCTTGCGACGAATCGCCATTTTCGCCAATACCCGGCCCAGCGCAAACGCCTGTAGATTGTCCCGCGCATCATGTCGGCAACAAGGCGCCGGCGCGGGAGTCAACCCCCATGGGCGCGCGGAATTTTTTGCCTCGTCCAGGGTCGAAGCCCTTCACTTGCGGCGCTACTTCGCCCATATCGGCGACGGCGTCGCCTTGGAGGTTGCCGAAATGAAGCGTTCCATACTGCTTGCACTGATTCCGACGATTTTCACGCTTTCTTTCGGCGCCGCGCCGGCTCTTGCGGATAACGGGCCGGATCTCGTTTTCCGCAAATCGGTCGATTTCAAGCTGTTGACCCCGAATGACAAGCTCGCCACCTACGCGATCGACGATCCGATCATCGACGGGGTCGCCTGCTATTATACGGCGCATGAAAAAGGCGGCGTCGCCGGCATGTTCGGCGTGGCGGAGCAGTCGTCGGAGGTTTCGCTCGCCTGCCGGCAATACGGTCCGATCAAATTCAAGGAGAAATTCGGCCAGGGCGATACGGCGTTCAGCGAGCGGCGTTCGCTGCTGTTCAAGCGAATGCATATCGTGCGCGGGTGCGATTCTAAGCGCAATGTGCTCGTCTATATGGTCTATTCGGACAAGCTCGTGGACGGCTCGCCCGAAAGCTCGACCTCGACTGTCGCGATCCAACCCTGGACGGGACAGAACGACGTCCCGCAGTGCGGAGAGTTTCTGAACCGCTAATCCATGCATGCGACGATGGCGGCGTCGGGCTGGATTGACGCGCCCGTCGCCTTCACATCGGTCGAGGCGGTCACATCGTCGGCGCGGCCGAATGCTCTGGCCGCGCCATGGCCATGCGCCGCGCACCAGGAATCGGCGACGATTTGGCCGCAGTCTGCTTTGCCGGTAAGGCATTCCAGCAGGCCGTAGCCCTCTTGGTCCGAGATGACATAAGCGGCGCCTGGGCCCGGCTCGGCATAGGCGCTGAACGAGCAGCCGGCGACGATCAAAACTCCGGCGAACAGCAGCGCAAATGCGCGCCGTCCAACCGGCGCTACAAACTTTGGCATGACCAACAAACCCCACGCGACCCGACAGCTCGACATCAGAGCTAGCGCAGAGCGGTAAAACGCCGGTTAAGCCGCTCGCGGCCAAAGCAAGTCCCCGAGCCGGCTCGCGCTTGCGCGGCGCCGCGCTTTAGCGCATGGTCGCCGCCATGACGCTTCGGTTCACCATTTGTCGCGAGACCATTATCAGCTAGCGATCACGCTGGCCGGAGCCGTCACGTCTCTCCAAACGACATGAAACGACGCCCCGGCCGGCGGCCTTGCGGGGAAATTCATGTCGACGCCTGCGCTAAAAATCTACAACACGCTGACCCGGACGAAGGAGGAATTCCGTCCGATCGATCCCGCGCAGGTGCGCATGTATGTCTGCGGGCCGACGGTTTACGATTATGCCCATATCGGCAACGCCAGGCCGCTCATCGTCTTCGACGTGTTGTTTCGATTGCTGCGCCATCTCGCCAAACAAGGCGTGTGGGACGGCGGCAAGGGCGAAACTAAGGTTACGTACGTCCGCAACATCACCGACGTCGACGACAAGATCAACGCGCGGGCGTTCGAACGCGGGATTTCCATTCGAGAACTGACCGATCAGACCATCGACATATTCCACGAAGACGTTCGTGCTCTTGGATGTTTGAACCCGACCATCGAGCCGCGCGCTACAGATTACATCAGGAACGACGACAAGCAGATCGACATGGTTCGATTGATTCAGCGCTTGCTCGATTCTGGTCACGCGTATGCCGCTGACGGCCACGTGCTGTTCGATGTGACATCCATGCCAAGCTACGGGCGTCTGTCGCGGCGCTCGCTCGACGAGATGATCGCCGGCGCGCGTGTCGACGTCGCGCCCTACAAGCGCGGCGATATGGATTTCGTGCTGTGGAAGCCTTCGAAGGACGACGAGCCGGGTTGGCAAAGTCCTTGGGGCCGAGGGCGGCCGGGCTGGCACATCGAATGTTCCGCAATGTCAGCCGCGCATCTTGGCGAAACCTTCGACATACACGGCGGCGGCATCGACCTCGTCTTTCCGCATCACGAAAACGAGATCGCGCAAAGCTGCTGCGCCTTCGGGCGTGACGTGATGGCGAATTACTGGATGCATAACGGCTTCCTGCAGGTCGAGGGCGAGAAAATGTCCAAGAGCCTGGGGAATTTCGTGACCATCCACGAACTGCTGCATACGGAGAAGTTCGGCGGGCGGAAGTGGCCGGGCGAAGTGCTGCGCCTCGCCATGCTGCGCACGCATTATCGCCAGCCGATCGATTGGACGGTAAAGGCGTTGGAGGAAGCGGAGACTAATTTGACGCGTTTGCTCGAACGCGTAGGCGATGCGACGGCAACAGTTATATCTCCTGAGGTAGTGCAGGCACTGCTCGACGATTTGAACACGCCGCTTGCATTGTCAAAATTGCACTCCGTTCGGGATCCTTCGATCCTCGCGGGTTCACTAAGAATTTTTGGACTTCCCGCGAAGCGCTACGTTCTGAGGGCTGAACCCGGCGCTTTCACATTGCAGGGACAAGAAATTGAAATGCGTATCTTCGCCCGCAATGCCGCCCGCGCTTCAAAAAACTGGGCTGAGTCCGATCGCATCCGCGACGAACTCGCCGCCATGGGCATCGCGCTCAAGGACAATAAGGACGGCACGACGACCTGGGAGGTGAAGCGATGAGCGCGCTTTCCCCCACCCGGCGCGCTGCGCGCGCCACCCTCCCCGCAAGGGGGAGGGAGAGGAACGGCGCGACTTCACATAGCATCCAATCAATGGTGCAAGTCGTACTCTATGAAATCCTGCGTTGTGCTGATGCAGGCCCGTCCCTCCCCTTGACGGGAGGGTGGTTCGCGAAGCGAACCGGGTGTGGTGACCAGAAAGGCGTATCCGATGTCCAATAACGACTGGAAAAAGACGCTGCCGTTCAAGCGCCATTGGGCGTTCTATCTCTTGCTCAAGGTGTTGATCCTTGCGCTTGCGGCCTTCATCGCCTGGCATTTGCTGCGCGCCTTGGAGATCGTCTGACGATGGCGCCGAGTTCGTCAACGCCGGGCTTGCGCCCCTATATGCCCGCCGACGCTGCGACGCTCGCGGCGCTGTTTCGCGACAGCGTCGACGAACTCGCCGAGGAGGATTATGACGACGGGCAGCGCGAGGCCTGGGCGTCCGAGGCCGACGACGTAGAGGCGTTCGGGGCGCGGCTTGCGGCCGAGCTGACCATCGTCGCGCTTGTCAAAGGCGACATCGTCGGGTTTGCGTCGCTGCGCGACAACACGGTTTTTGACATGCTTTATGTCCGGCCCGACATGGCGCGCCAAGGCGTTGGATCTGCGCTCGCCGAGGCCATCGAGAAGCTCGCCGGGGCGCGCGGGACGGCGACGCTCAGCGTCGACGCCTCCGACGCCGCCCGCGATTTTTTCGCCGCGCGCGGCTATGTGGCCAAAACGCGCAACACGATCGAGATCGGCGGCCGATGGCTCGGCAATACGACGATGACCAAGGCGCTGGCGGCGCCTGCCGCAGGGAGCGCGCATTGATGGCCAAAGAGCCGGCAAAGGGGCGGGTCAAGGAGCCGGCGAAAGAGCGGCTGACGCTTTACGATACGACGCTGCGCGACGGCGCGCAGACGACGGGCGTCGACTTTTCGCTCGACGACAAGCGTCAGATCGCCGCCATGCTCGACGATCTCGGCATCGACTATATCGAGGGGGGCTATCCCGGCGCCAATCCGCTCGACACGGAATTTTTTGCACATCGTCCGAAGCTGCGCGCGCGCTTGGCCGCCTTCGGCATGACTCGCCGGCAGGGCCGCTCGGTCGACAATGATCCGGGGGTCGCGGCGCTTCTCGACAGCGGCGCCGATGTCGTCACCTTTGTCGCCAAGAGCTGGGACTTTCAGGTCCGGGTCGCCTTACGCTCCACGGAAGAGGACAATCTCGAAGGCCTTAGGCAATCCGTAAAAGCAGCTGTCGCGCGCGGTAAAGAGGTTGCGGTCGACTGCGAGCATTTCTTCGACGGATTCAAGGCCAATCGCGACTACGCGCTTGCCTGCGCCAAGGCCGCGCACGAGGCCGGCGCACGGTGGATCGTGCTTTGCGACACCAACGGCGGCGCGCTGCCACATGAGATCGAAGCCATCGTCGCTGAGGTCGTCAGACAAATTCCGGGAGACCGCGTCGGCGTGCACTGCCACGACGACACGGGGCAGGCGGTGGCGAATTCGCTCGCCGCCCTGCGCGCCGGCGCACGGCAGATACAGGGAACGCTGAACGGGCTTGGCGAGCGCTGCGGCAACGCCAATCTTACAACGATCATTCCGACGCTGTTGTTGAAGAGCGAATTTTCCGAGCGCTTCGAGATCGGCGTGACTCAGGAGAAGCTGGCGCATCTGACGCGTGTCAGCCATGCGCTCGACGAGCTTCTCAATCGCGCGCCGAACCGCCACGCGCCCTATGTCGGGGCCAGCGCCTTCGCGACCAAGGCCGGCATTCACGCCTCGGCGGTGCTGACCGATCCGCGCACCTATGAGCACGTCACGCCGGAATCGGTCGGCAATGTGCGGCGCGTGCTGGTGTCGGATCAGGCGGGACGTTCCAACATCGTCTCCGAACTCGCGCGGCTTGGCGTTGTCCTCAACAAGGACGATCCGCGGCTGACGCGTCTTCTCGACGAGGTGAAGGAGAAGGAAGCGCAGGGCTACGCCTATGAAGGCGCCGACGCGTCGTTCTTCCTTCTCGCGAAGCGCGTGCTCGGCGAAGCGCCGCATTTCTTTGACATCGAGCGCTACAGCGTCGCGGTCGATCGCCGCTTTGCGAGGAATGGCGGCTTTGAGGACCAAGGCGCCGAGGCGATCGTCAAAATCAACGTGCATGGCGAGAGCCGCATATCCGCCGCCGAAGGTAATGGTCCGGTCAACGCGCTCGATCTGGCGCTGCGCAAGGATCTTGGCGCCTATCAGCGCTTCATCGAGGACGTTCGGCTGGTCGATTATCGCGTCCGCGTGTTCCAGGGCGGCACCGACGCGGTGACGCGCGTTCTGGTCGAATGCGCGGATGACGAAGGCGCACGGTGGTCGACGGTCGGCGTTTCGGCCAATGTCATCGACGCGTCCTTCGAGGCGCTCGTCGACGCGATCAACTACAAGCTGCTCGTTTCGGGCGCCAAGCCAGCGCCGCCGGCGCAGGGCTAAAGCCGCTCGGTGACCGCTGTCTCGCTGATGTCGGGCGTATGCCGGATCGCCGCGAAGATCATCGGCAGAATGTCCTCGACGCGTTCGGCGACGAGATAGCGCACGTCATAGTCTTCGCGGATGAACTCCTCATTGTGCATATGGGCGAATAGCGACAGCAGCGGCCGCCAGAAGCCGGCGATGTCGGCGATGACGAGAGGCTTGGTGTGCCGGCCAAGCTGAATCCAGGTCAGCTGCTCGGTCAATTCTTCCAGCGTGCCGACGCCCCCGGGGAGCGCGACAAAGGCGTCGGAGCGTTCGAACATCAGGCGTTTACGCGTATGCATGTCCTTGACGACGATAAGCTCCGTCGCGCCGGCAAAGGGGATTTCGCGGTCGTCGAGGAATTCGGGGATGACGCCGGTGACGACGCCGCCGGCGGCGATCGTCGCCTTCGCCAATACGCCCATCAGACCGATCGCGCCGCCGCCATAGACGAGTCCGATGCCGGCGCGGGCGAGCGCTGCGCCCAACGCGCGCGCCGCCACGGTATGGCGCGGATCGGCGCCGATCGAGGAGCCGCAATAAACGCAGATGTTTTTAATTTCCCGCATATCGTTTCTCTCGCAGCGCTTCGCACGGGGTGCGCATTGCTTCTAAACGTCATATATGACGCAAAACGCCGCGTCCGCGGCCCCATCCATTCGGAGACATATGTTCAGACCCGATCAAGGCGAATCGAGCGACCCGAACGCGCTCGATCCGGAAGACGCCGCGCCCCCGCCTGTTGCCGATCAACAATTGTCGGAGTCGTCTCTTTTCAAGACGATACGGCATTTGTGGCCCTATCTCTGGCCACGCGGCCGAGCCGATCTGGAGTTCCGGGTGGCCGCGGTTTTCGTGCTGCTCGTCCTCAGCAAGCTGTTCAACGCCGCGACGCCTTACGCCTTCAAGTGGGCGACGGACGCGCTTGCCGAAGGCGGTCCCGGCGCGTGGGGGAAAGTTGGGGCCGCCGCGATCTATTTCACGCTGCTGATGGGCGCCATGCGCATCGTCACCGTCGTGCTGATGCAGATGCGCGACGGCATTTTCGCGGCTGTGGCGATGCATGCCGTGCGCCGGCTGGCGACCGATCTCTTCGTTCACATGCATGAACTGTCGCTACGCTTCCATATCGGTAGAAAGACCGGCGGGCTGACGCGCGTGCTCGAGCGCGGGCGCAATGGCATCGAAACGTTGTCGCGTCTGATCATGTCGACCGGCGCGCCGACCGTGATGGAAGTGGCGCTGGTGCTCGGCATTTTCGTCTATCAATTCGATTGGCGCTATGGGCTAGTGCTGCTCGCGACTCTCGCCGGATATTTTCTCTACACGACGCTCGCCACCAATTGGCGGATCGCCATTCGGCGTAGAATGAACGATAGCGACACCGACGCCAATCAGAAGGCGATCGACAGCCTGTTGAATTATGAGACGGTCAAATATTTCGGCGCCGAAAGGCGAGAGGCGGAGCGCTACGACGGATCAATGATCCGCTACGAGCAGGCGAGCACGCAGTCCTATGTCTCGCTTGCGGTGCTCAACGCCGGCCAAACCGTGATCTATATCCTCGGGCTCACCGCCATGATGGTGATGTGCGTCTATGGCATCGAGGCCGGCCGCAACACGGTGGGCGATTTCGTCCTGATCAACCTGATGATGGGGCAGTTGGCGCAGCCCTTAAATTTCATGGGCACCTTCTACCGGGAGGTGCGGCAGGCGATCATCGACATCGAAACGATGTTCTCGATCCTGGCGCAGAGCCCCGAGATTTTGGACAAGCCCGGCGCGCAGCCGCTCGTCGTGCGCGACGGACGGATAGTTTTCGACGATGTCTCGTTCTACTACGAGCCGAACCGGCCGATTTTGAAGGGCGTAAGTTTTGAAGCTGAGCCCGGACAGACCGTCGCGATCGTCGGCCCTTCGGGGGCGGGGAAGTCGACGATCTCCCGGCTGATGTATCGCTTCTACGAGCCGCAAGGCGGGCGCATCATGATCGACGGCCAGAACATTCTGGACGTGACGCAGGAGAGCCTGCGCGCGGCGATCGGCATGGTGCCGCAGGACACGGTGCTGTTCAATGATTCGATCGGCTACAACATTCGCTATGGACGGTGGGACGCGAGCGACGAAGCGGTGCGCGACGCGGCGCGGCTCGCGCAGATCGACCGCTTCATCGAAAGCGTGCCGGAGGCCTATGGCGCGCAGGTCGGCGAACGCGGGCTGAAGCTTTCAGGCGGCGAGAAGCAGCGCGTGGCGATCGCGCGCACCATTCTAAAAGGCCCGCCGATTCTCATCCTCGACGAAGCGACGTCGGCGCTCGACAGCCTCACCGAACATGAGATTCAGGAGGCGCTGCGGCGCGTCGCCAGGGGCCGCACGACGCTGGTCATCGCGCATCGGCTCTCTACGATCGTCGACGCCGACGAAATCCTGTTTCTCGATCACGGCCGCATTGTCGAGCGCGGGACGCATAAGGAGCTGCTGGCGCTTGGCGGGCATTACGCCGGCATGTGGAATCGCCAGCGCGAGGCGGCGGAGGCGCGCGCGAAACTGCTGGAGGCGGAGCGCGAGGAATTGGAGGCGTAACGCCGGTCGCTTCTCTCCCGCTCTGGTCGGACTGCATCGCGCGCCCCAGTTTTCAGCAAATGATGCATCCATAGGCGAGGCGGTCGTGTAGGCTGAAGGGCGGCGTTGTCGTCATGCCCGGAGGGTCCGATGACGAGGAAACGCATTCTCGTCCCGTTTGTCGTCGCGGTCTGCCTGGGGACGGGCGCGGCCCGGGCGCAGATCAAGGCGGAGCATCCCCGCCATTGCGTGATGAGCGTCGGTCCGACGCAAATGATGTTCAGCGCCTTTCAGGAGAACGGGACCGACGAGATATTTTGCCGGCATGTGCCGTCGCTGGGCCCGACGATCATCATTCTCGATGCGCAGCAGGTCGAGCTGCGCGACATGAACATCGAAATTCGCGTGCTGCGGAGCGTCGGGCAGAAGGACTGGCGCGACGATCTCGACGCCAACACGGTCGCCGTCTTGCCGCCGAAGAAATATCTGGCGGACAAAGGCACGGCGAGCTTCACCCATAATTTCGTCAGCGAAGGAAACTATGTCGCTCTCGTCAGGGCGACCAGCGACGACGGCGCCAAGGAATATGTCGGTCAATATGACTTCTCCGTCGGCGACACGGTGGAATGGTATGTCGCGCTGGGACTGATGTCGCTGGTCGGCGCCGTCGCCGCGCTGGGCATGTGGCGCCGCCGCCGCAACGCGCCGCGAGCACAGGCGGGAAAGCGGGTCGGATAGTCGTTAGCCCTTCGTCAATCGCTTGTGATTGCGATTGACGCGCTTGGCGTAAACGGCGAGGGCGCGTTCGGCGGCGCGATGCGGTTGTCCTGTCGCCATGCTCATCGCGGCCGCGAGGCCGGCCTCGGCCGCCGCTTCGAGCTTTTCGCTCACCATCAGATCGCTTTCGCGCTTGCCATGCGCGCCGCCCGTGGCGATCTTCATCAGCCGCAAGCCGATGACCTGATTGGCCGCGAAACCCATTTTGAGCGTGTCGGAAAAAAGCTTATTCATTCTCAATCGACTTCTGCGCATCGTGGCCTCCCGTCAAGGTAAATAGCGCGGCCGCGGCATTGGCCAACCTCAGCGGCTACTCCATGACCGATTGCAAGCCGAGGCGCGCGACGAATGGATCGAAATCTCTGTCGCTATAGAGCAGCGGCCATCCGCTTTCGATGCAGCGCGTCGCGATGATCGTGTCGATTGTCTTTCTCGGCCTCACGCCCAGGGCGCGCAGCTTGCGGTAATTTTTTGCGGCGCGCACGGCGATTTCCCTTCCGCCGAGTTCCACGATTGTCAGCGCCGTCAAGAATTCATGAGCTTGGTTGAAGTCTCGATCTCGATCGAAGCTCTGTAGCACTTCGGTCAAAATCAGATCGCCGATCGCGAGCAATTCCTCTTCGAGCAGTCCGTCAAGACGATCAGTCTCAGGCGACGCGACTCCGCGGAAATAGTCAATCCAAACGCTGGAATCGACTAGGATCAATTGTCTCTCCGCATCGCGTCGAGATCGCCGCGCCAGTCGAGCTTGCCGCGCAGTTTTCGCATCTGTGTCTGCTTTTGAAGCCGCAGCAGCGTCCGTAGCGCCAGGTCGACGGCCTCTTTCTTGGTTTTCAGGCCGGTCGCGCGCAGCGCCTCTTGCATGAGCTTGTCGTCGATGACGATGTTGGTGCGCATGTGTATGATCCTCATGTCCGATACACATTGTAGTTTGCCGGCGCATTGGCTGCAAGCATCTTAGCGCCGCTTCCATCCCACGGGCGTTGGCCCCATATTGGCGCCATGGCCTCTCCCCCTAAAAAGCCCAGAGACCCGGCGCGGCCGACGCGCGCCAAGGCGGCGAAGCCGGAGGTTGCGCCGCTCGCGCCGCATCTCATGCAACTCCTCAATCCCGCGCTCGCGCCGGGATTCGGCGAAGCTTCGCAAGCCGCCTATGACGCCGCCTCGATCCACGGGCTCGATGAGGAGGAGATCGAGAAATACGGGCTCGGCGAAGGGTTACATGCCGAGGGCGCGACTTCAGGAAGCGGCGCTCAAAATATCGGCGGCGTCGAGGCCACCGCCGAGAGCCTTGCGCAATTGCTGCGCCTTGGCGACCCGAACCTCCGCGATCAAAAACCCTGGACGCCACATCGGCCCGAGCGGCCGCCCAAGTCCGAAGGCGGCGTGCGGTTCGAGCTGGTTTCGGATTATACGCCGAAGGGCGATCAACCGGCGGCGATCGAGGAGCTGGTCAAGGGAATCGCCGCGCAGGAACGCGACCAGGTGCTGCTCGGCGTCACCGGCTCGGGCAAGACCTTCACCATGGCGAGCGTGATCGAACGCGTGCAGCGGCCGGCGCTGATTCTCGCGCCGAACAAGACGCTTGCCGCCCAGCTTTATGGCGAGTTCAAGAGCTTCTTTCCGAATAACGCCGTCGAATATTTCGTCTCCTACTACGACTATTACCAGCCCGAAGCCTATGTGCCGCGGTCGGACACCTATATCGAGAAAGAATCGTCGGTGAACGAGCAGATCGACCGCATGCGCCACGCGGCGACGCGCGCGCTGTTGGAGCGCGACGACGTCATCATCGTCGCCTCGGTCTCCTGCATCTATGGCATCGGGTCGGTCGAAACCTATACGGCGATGACCTTCTCGGTGACGCTCGGCGAGAAGCTGGAGCAGCGGCAGCTCGTCACCGATCTCGTCGCGCTGCATTATCGCCGCACCGGCGCGGATTTCATCCGCGGAACTTTTCGGGTGCGCGGCGACACCGTCGATATTTTCCCGGCTCACTATGAGGACCGCGCCTGGCGCGTGAGCTTCTTTGGCGACGAGGTCGAGTCGATTTCCGAATTCGATCCTTTGACCGGCAAGAAGACGGTCGATCTCGAATTCGTGAAGGTCTACGCAAACTCGCATTATGTCACGCCTCGCCCGACGCTGCTGCAGTCGATCAAGGCGATTAAGGACGAGCTGCGCGCGAGACTCGAAGAACTGTACCGCTCAGGCCGTCTGCTCGAGGCGCAGCGGCTCGAGCAGCGCACCCGTTTCGACCTCGAAATGATGGAGGCGACCGGCTCCTGCGCCGGCGTCGAGAATTATTCGCGCTATCTCACCGGCCGCAAGCCTGGCGAGCCGCCGCCGACGCTGTTCGAATATCTGCCGGACAATGCGTTGGTCTTCGCCGACGAGAGCCATGTGTCGGTTCCGCAGATCGGCGGCATGTACAAGGGCGACTTCCGCCGCAAGGCGACGCTCGCCGAATATGGCTTCCGTTTGCCGTCCTGCATGGACAATCGGCCCTTGCGCTTCGAGGAATGGGACGCGATGCGGCCGCAGACCGTGGCGGTCTCGGCGACGCCGGGCAATTGGGAGCTCAATCAGACCGGCGGTGTCTTCGTCGAACAGGTCATTCGCCCGACCGGGCTGATTGACCCGCCCGTCGAAGTGCGTCCGGCGCGCGCCCAGGTCGACGATCTCCTGGACGAAGCGCGCGCCACGGCGCAGATCGGCTATCGCTCGCTGGTCACCGTGCTCACCAAGCGCATGGCGGAAGACTTAACCGAATATCTGCACGAAAACGGCGTGCGCGTGCGCTACATGCATTCCGACATCGACACCATCGAGCGCATCGAAATCATCCGCGATCTGCGGCTCGGCGCCTTTGACGTGCTCGTCGGCATCAATCTCTTGCGTGAGGGTCTGGATATTCCCGAATGCGGGCTTGTCGCGATTCTCGATGCCGATAAGGAAGGCTTTCTGCGTTCGGAAACCTCGCTCGTGCAAACCATCGGCCGCGCCGCGCGCAATATCGACGGCCGCGTCATCCTCTATGCCGATCAGATCACCGGCTCGATGAAACGCGCGATCGACGAGACCAACAGGCGCCGCGCCAAGCAGGAAGCCTACAATCGCGAGAACAACATCACACCGGCGTCGATCAAGCGCGGCATCGCCGACATTCTCGGGTCGGTCGCCGAGCAGGACCATGTGACGGTCGATACTGGCTATGACATCGCGCCCGGCCATAATCTCGCGGCGACGATCGCCGATCTCGAAAAGCGCATGAAGGCGGCGGCGGCGGATCTCGCCTTCGAAGAGGCGGCGCGAATGCGCGATGAAATCCAGCGGCTGCAGCGCGCCGAATTGCTCGCCGAGGCGAGCCCGCAGTTTCGCGCGTCCTTCGGGCGGGGAGGGCGCGGCGCCATACGCCGCGACGAAGAGGAAAAGCTCGCGACCCGCGCCCATAAGCCGACCGACGCCGACATGGGCCCGCATAATTTCGGCGGCGGCGAAGCGCGGCCCGTGGGTCGGCTCATGCCGCCGCCGCGCGTCTCGCCACGCTCGTCGGGCGGCAAGCCAGGCACGCGCACGGTGAAGGGCAAGCCGAAGTGAGCGGCGATTCGTAGTCGAGATGATGCAGTCGATCCCTTCTCCCGTAAATGGGAGAAGGGATCGCGCGTAAAACTCCGCGGTTCACAAATCCTTCGTTCTCGATTAGGGTCCGCGCTCAAGTCCGCTCCCCGGCCGGGGCAGCGGGTTTTTCGCATTTTTCGCGCTATCTTAAGCCGCGCGGCCGGCCTCGCGACGGATAGCGCCTTACAAGGAACCACATGGCCAAGGAAGAACTGCTCGAATTCCCCGGCGTCGTCACCGAATTGCTGCCGAGCGCGATGTTTCGCGTCAAGCTCGAAAACGACCATGAAATCATCGCCCATACCGCCGGCAAGATGCGCAAGAACCGTATCCGCGTGTTGACCGGCGACAAGGTGCTCGTCGAAATGACCCCTTATGATTTGACCAAGGGCCGTATAACATATCGTTTCCGGTAATTTTCTTTTGGCGGAGCGACATTCTTGACAGCCCATCCTCCAATCGCCCGTCCCAAGCTCATCCTCGCATCAGCTTCGCCTAGGCGCCTGGCGCTGTTGCAGCAGGCCGGGCTCGACGCCGACGCGCTGCTGCCCGCCGACATCGACGAGACGCCGCACCGTGGAGAATCGCCGCGCGCCTACGCCACGCGAATCGCCAGCGAGAAGGCCGCTGCCGCCGCCAAGCTCAGGGCGACGCGAGCCGAACTGAAAGACTCATATCTGATCGCCGCGGACACCGTCGTCGCCGTCGGACGGCGCATCCTGCCCAAGGCGGAGACGCGGGAGGAGGCCGAGGAGTGCCTACAGCTCCTTTCCGGACGCCAGCATCGGGTCTATTCGGCGGTGAGCCTCGTCACCCCGCGCGGCTTCGAGCGCAAGCGGCTCGTCGAGGCGCGGCTGCGCTTCAAGCGCCTCGGCTCGACCGAGATCGAAGCCTATCTTTCGACCGGCGAGTGGCGCGGCAAGGCCGGCGCCTACGCCATCCAGGGGCGCGCTGGCGTCTTCGTCGTGAAGATCGTCGGGTCGTATACCGCGATCGTCGGACTGCCGCTTTACGAGACCGTGTCTCTGCTTGCGGGAGAGGGATACCCCGTGCTCGCGCTGTGGATTGCGATGGCGTGAGTCTTAACCGCCCAGGTAGCGGCGCGAGAATCGCGCTCCGAGCCGGGTGAGAATCTCATAGCCGATCGTCCCGGCGCGGGACGCCGCATCCTCGATGCAGATCTTGTCGCCGAGCAACTCAACCCATTCCCCGCGTTGCGCGGCGTCTTTCGGCGCATCGGAGACATCGAGCACGATGTAGTCCATCGAGACGCGGCCGATGAAGGGGCAGCGGACTCCGCCGACCAGCGCTTCCCCTGCCGGCTTTCCGGCACAGGCGCTGGCGCCGGCCGGCACGCCGTCCGCATAGCCGACGCCGATCGTCGCGATCCGCGTGCGCTTTTGCGCCGACCAAAGCGCGTCATAGCCGACGCAGGCACCGGGCTCGATCTCTCGCGTCGACAGAATGCGCGCGTTCAGCCGCGCGACCGGACGCATCGGACATTCGGCATAGGGCGTCGGATTCCCGCCATAGAGCGCGTAGCCGGGCCGGATGAGATCGAAATGCGGCCGCTGCGGCAGGAAGACGGCGGAAGAATTCGACATCGACGCCGGAATGTCGGCGAAGCGCGCGCGGGCGTCGAGGAATGCCTCGATCTGCCGTGCGTTGCGGTCCGCGTCACGGATCTGCGAACTGACAAAATGGCTCATCACCAGGGTCGGCGTGATCTTCCGCGCGCGCTCGGCGGCCGCCGCCGCCTCGTCGATCGGAAGGCCGAAACGATTCATGCCTGAGTCAAAATGGATCGCGGCTTTGGGTTTGCCGCCCGCCGCCGCCCATTCCTCGATTTCGCCGAGCGAGCCCAAGGCGGGAATGAGATCGGCGGCGGCGAGGCGCCGCGCCGCACCGGGAACGAGGCCGTCCAGCACATAGATCGTTGCGTCGGGCGCAACGGCCCGCGCTGTTTCACCCTCCACCACATTGGCGACGAAAAAGGTTCGGCAGCCGGCCGCGCGCAGCGCGCGCATTACGGGCGTAAGCCCCAGCCCATAGGCGTCGGCCTTCACCACCGCGCCGCATTCCGCGCCGGGCGCGAGTCGCGCCATTGTTCGCCAATTGTCGGCGAGCGCGGCGAGATCGACGGTCAGAACGCCGGTTTCCGCCGGGTCCGAAGTCTCGGTCCGGGGCCGCAGTCGCGTAGCGGGTTCGATGATTCCCATCTCGACGCCATTTTAGTCCGCAAAAGGCGGCGTCCAGATGGCGGCGAGATTTATACCCTAAATCGGCAGCAAGCGCTCAAATTTGGCGCGCACCTCGGGGGGAAGGCGGCGCGCGCGGCCGGCTTCAACGCACACCACCCTGACTTTGGCGCGAACGAGAAGTTCCGCGTCCCGCATCACCCGCTGCTCAAGGGTCAGCGATGCGCCGCCGAGGTCAACAGTCTCGGTTTCGACGGTCAGCAGGTCGTCCATGGTCGCCGGCCTTTGGAAGTCGACGTCCATTGCGCGTACGACAAAAAAAATCGGCGCGCCGGCCGCGCCTTCGAGCAACACCCGCTGATCGAGGCCGAGCGCGCGCAGCATTTCCGTGCGCGCCCGCTCCATAAAGCGAAGATAGGACGCGTGGTAGACGAGCCCGGAAAAATCGGTGTCCTCGTAATAGACGCGAATGGAGAGGGACTGACACGGCGCGGTGGCGTTCATAGCTGCTGGCGGGTTAGATCACGCTGAATCTGGGCGGGTTCGCCCAAATAGTGATAACGTGATCGGTCTCAAAAGTTTAGAGTGCGGTCGATGCGAAAGGCCGGGTGCGACTTTTTCGCAAGCCGCGCTTCTGGCGGAGAAAGGCGTGGCGTGAGCGCCGCCGTTATTGATACTGACAAATGGTCGCATTTAACCAATATACGCGGTGACAGGGCGGCAAAGAACTTGCGTAAAGCGGGCGAACAATAGCTGAGGAGCTCCCACATGTCTTTCCAGATTGGCGACACGGCGCCGGATTTTGAAGCCGACACCACGCAGGGACCTATCAAATTCCACGATTGGATCGGCGATTCCTGGTGCATCCTGTTCTCGCATCCCAAGGATTTCACGCCTGTCTGCACGACCGAGCTCGGCTATATGGCCAAGCTCGAACCCGAATTTAAGCGGCGCAACGTCAAGGTCATCGGCTTGAGCGTCGATCCGGTCGACAACCACGCGAAATGGGCGGTCGACATTGCCGAAACGCAGGGCGCGACCCCGCATTATCCGATGATCGGCGACACCAACCTCGGCATATCGAAGCTTTACGGCATGCTGCCGGCGGCCGCCTCGGGCGACGCCAGCAACAGGACGCCGGCCGACAATCAGACCGTGCGTAACGTGTTCGTTATCGGACCAGACAAAAAAATCAAACTCATCATCGTCTATCCGATGACGACGGGCCGCAACTTCGACGAAGTGCTTCGGGTCATCGACTCGCTGCAACTGACCGCCAAACATAAGGTCGCGACGCCCGTCAATTGGCGGCCGGGCGACGACGTCATCATCGCCGGTTCGGTGTCCGACGACGAGGCGAAGAAAATCTATCCGGACGGCTGGAACGCGCCGCGGCCTTATCTCCGCATCGTTCCGCAGCCGAAGTGATTCGGGCGAAGGCGCGAGGCGCGCGCCATGATCTTCAGACAGCTGTTCGATAGCGTTTCCTGCACCTACAGCTATCTCCTCGCCGGCAATCACGGCGCGGAGGCGCTGATCATCGATCCGGTGCTCGACAAGGTTGATCGTTATCTGCAGCTGATCCGCGAGCTCGATGTCCGACTGGTGAAGGCCGTCGACACACATACGCATGCCGATCACCTCACCGGACTGGGGGCGCTTCGCGACCGCACGCATTGCATAACCGTGATGGGCGAGCGAAGCGCCGCCGACGTGGTGTCGATGCGCGTTCGCGAAGGCGACCGCATCCGAATTCCGGGCGTCGAGCTCGAAGTCCTCTATACGCCGGGGCATACGGACGATTCATATAGTTTCGCGATGGCGGACAGGGTCTTCACCGGCGACACGCTGCTCATCCGCGGCACGGGACGCACGGATTTCCAGAACGGCGACGCGCGGGCCGAATACGAATCAATCTTTGGAAAGCTATTGAAGTTCCCGGACGCGACGCTCGTCTATCCCGGCCATGACTATAAGGGTGATACGGTCAGCACGATCGAGGAGGAGCGGGCGTTCAATCCGCGTTTGCAGGTCAAATCCGTCGACGAATATGTCGCGCTGATGGACAGTCTGCATTTGCCCAATCCGAAAATGATGGATGTGGCGGTGCCTGCCAACAGACATATCGGTCTGCATCAGGAGGAGATTGCGCAGCGCGGCTGGGCGTTCACCCCTCAAGAGGCGTTCGGCGTTCTCGGTCAGCCCTCAATCGCTCTTGTCGATCTGCGTGAAGCGCATGAACGGGACGCTCAGGGCGTCATCCCAGGCTCGCTGCATATGCCCTACGGCGAGTTGGAGGAGAACATTCGTGACGGCGGATTGCTGCATGAATTGGCGGTTGCCACCGGTAATCGCATCGTTTTTTATTGCGCCTTCGGCGAGCGCTCTGCGATGGCGGTGGAAGCCGCGCAGGAAGCGGGAATAACCTCGGCCCGCCACATTCAGGGCGGCCTCGACGCTTGGCTGAAGGCCGGTGGACCGATCGTGCGTTAATTTTGACATTTACTTCGATCTATCGGTCGAGCTGGCGGCATCGGCTGGAAAGCGCAGCTTGAGACGCCACATAAGCTTTTCATGGAGGAAGCATTATGAACTCGAAATTTCTAAGCCATGCGCTGAAGGCGCTAGAGCATGCCGGCGAAATTGCCGCCGTTCTCTTATTCGGCGCAATGATCTATTTCGTGCTCACCGCTTGACGCGTATTAGTTTTCGTCTTCTCCGAACAATCCGAATTGCGCGGCGGGGCGCGCCGGTTCGGCGAGGCCGAGGTGGCGGAAGGCGTGCGGCGTCAGCAGGCGCCCGCGCGGCGTGCGCTGCAAAAAGCCCTGCTGCAATAGAAACGGCTCGATGATGTCTTCGATCGCGTCGCGCGGCTCCGACAGCGCCGCGGAGATCGTTTCGATGCCGACGGGACCGCCGCCGAAATTGACGGCGACCAGATCAAGGTAGCGCCGGTCCATGATGTCGAGACCGATCGAATCGACCTCTAACAGCGACAGCGCCCGGTCGGCGAGTTTGCGCGTGATCGATCCCGCGTCTTCAACGATGGCGAAATCGCGCACGCGCCGCAAAAGGCGACCGGCGATACGAGGCGTGCCGCGCGAGCGCCGTGCGATCTCTTTCGCGCCGGCGTCGTCGAGGCCGACGCCAAGCACGCGCGCGCCCCGCTTGACGATCAGCTCCAGTTCTTCCGGCGTGTAGAAATTGAGCCGTATCGGAATGCCGAAGCGGTCGCGCAGCGGCGTAGTCAAGAGCCCCGCGCGCGTCGTCGCCCCGACGAGAGTAAATTTCGCAAGATCGATCTTCACCGAGCGCGCAGCCGGACCCTCGCCGATGATGAGGTCGAGCTGGAAATCCTCCATTGCGGGATAGAGGATTTCCTCCACCGCCGGATTGAGCCTGTGGATTTCGTCGATGAACAGCACGTCGCGCGGTTCGAGATTGGTGAGCTGCGCGGCGAGATCGCCGGCCTTGGCGATGACGGGGCCGGAGGTCGAGCGGAAGTTGACGCCAAGCTCGCGCGCCACGATCTGCGCCAGCGTCGTCTTTCCCAATCCCGGCGGGCCGACGAGCAGCACATGGTCGAGCGCCTCGCCGCGTGTCTTGGCGGCCCCGATGAACACCTTGAGATTGGCGCGCGCCGCCTCCTGGCCCGTAAAGTCCGAAAGCGACAGGGGGCGAAGCGACGCGTCGGCGTCGTCGTCGCGCTGCTCAGGGCTGACAAGACGCGCTGGCGTGGTCAAACGGGCGGCTCCCATGCGCTGGCGCAGGCGCTGTGCTAAGATGCGGCAAACGGAGCCGCGCCGTGAATCGCCCGTCCTCGCAATATGAGTATATGTCCCTCGACGATTTCGAGGAACTTCTGGCCTTGATCGCGCGCGCTCAGCGCGCGAGTTCGCGCAGACCCTGACGGATCAGCGCCCCGGCCTCGGCCGCTTCGCCCAGCTGCTTGAGGCTTTCCGCCACGGCGGCGGCCGCCTGCGGGCGCCCATAGCCGAGATTGACCAGCGCCGAAATCGCGTCGCGCGCCGCCGATGGCGCGCCTTCGGGCTCCTCGCCGGAGAGCCGCGCGAGGGCGGGGTCGACGGTGCCGAAGGCGGGGGCCTGATCTTTCAGTTCCGCGACGATGCGCGCGGCGAGCTTGGGCCCGACGCCCGGCGCACGGGCGACAGTCGCCTTGTCCTGCAGGGCGATGGCGGAGGCGAGATCGCTCGCCGGAAGAATCGACAGGATCGCCAGCGCCACTTTGGCGCCGACGCCCTGCACGGTCTGCAGCAGCCGGAACCAGTCGCGCTCGGCTTCGCTCGAAAAGCCGAAGAGCCGGATCGAATCTTCGCGCACCTGCGTTTCGATGGCGAGCGCGGACGCCTCGCCGACGCGCGGCAGTTTTTGCAGCGTGCGCGTCGAACAATGCACGACATAGCCGACGCCGTTGACGTCGAGGATGACGAAATCCTCGCCATAGGAGTCGATAAGGCCCTTGAGCTTGCCGATCATGCGGAAACTCGCAGTCGCGCCCCGCGATGCTGGGCGTGGCAGATCGCGACAGCCAGCGCGTCGGCGGCGTCGGCGCTCGTCGCCGCGCTCGCCGGCAACAGCACGCGCACCATCATCTGCACTTGCGCCTTGTCGGCATGGCCGGCGCCAACCACCGTTTTCTTTACGAGATTGGCGGCGTATTCGGCGATGACGAGGCCGGCGAGGGCAGCGGCGGTGAGCGCAACGCCGCGCGCCTGTCCGAGTTTGAGCGCCGACTGCGGATCGCGATTGACGAAGGTCTCTTCGATCGCCGCTTCCTGCGGCGCATGGTCGGCGATGACGCCCATCAGCCCGTCGTGCAATTGCCGCAGCCGCTCGCCCATGTTGAGGCTGGCGTCCGAGCGCACGCGCCCGCAGGCGATGAAGGAGAGCCGCGAACCCTGCGCCGCGATGACCCCCCAGCCGGTGTTGCGCAGGCCGGGATCAATGCCGAGGATGCGAATCGGGGCAGGGGTCATGCTGCGAGCGTAGGCGGAAAGGGGCGTTTGGGCGAGCCTCAGGGCGGTCGCGTCTCCGGCCCCTCGCGCGTTTTTCCGTCCAGCAGACAGCTGACCGTAACGTCGCCCATGACGTTGATGGCAGTCCGGCAGCGGTCCAGGAACCAGTCGACGGTAAAAAGTATGGCGATGTAGTCGGTGGGCAGCGCCACGGCCTTGAAGACCATGGTCATCGTCACCAAACCCGCTTCCGGAATGCCGGCCGCGCCGACGGATGCGACGACGGACGTCACCACGACGATGAACTGCTGGCTGAGCGTCAAATGCATGCCGAGCAATTGCGCGACGAACAACGCCGACATGGCTTCATAGAGCGCCGTGCCGTCATTGTTGAAATTCGCGCCCACCAGCGCGCCCATGCTGGCGGACTCCTCGCGCAGCCCGACATTTTCGCGCAGACGCGCGTAGGTCACCGGCATGGTGGCGGTGGAGCTGCCCGTCGAAAACGCCATCACCAAAGCGTCCCGCACGCCGCGCAGCACATAGAGCGGTCGCGCCCAGGACCCGAGGCGCACGCGAATGAGGTAGTAGCCGGCTTGCAGCAGCAGCGCCGCGAGCACGGCGACGACGAAGCCTCCGAGCGCGAGAAAATCGCCAAAGCCTTTCACGCCGATGATGCTGGCGACGATGCCGAACACCGCCAGCGGCACGAGGTCGATGATCCAGTGCAGAATGGTGATCAGACTGGTCAGCGCGACGTGCACGAGGTCTTCGACCGTGCGCACCTCGTAATGTCGCAGGCTTCTCAAGGCGACGCCGAGCGCCACGGCAATGAAGATGACGCCCATCACCGCGCCATTGTCGGAAAACGGCCCGCCGATGCTCTTTGGCACATTGTCCAGAAATTGCGCGAGGGGATCGACCGCGGCCGTGGCCTTGGCGGGCGCATGCGCCGGCGCGGGGCTCGACCATGAACCGGGCTGAAGGACATTGGCGACAAGGAGGCCGATGCCGATCGCCACCAGCGTGTTCGTCAACAGCAGCGTAACCAGCCGCAGCGCCTGCCGGCCGCCAAGATGCGCGCGCATCAGCGCCTGCACGATCGCCAGCAGGATCAGCGGAGGGGCAAGCGCTCCGAGGAGCCGCAGAACGAGCTTCGCGGGAATTTCGAGCGGCGCCGCCTGGTCGCCAAGCAGGACGCCGACGGCAAGCCCCAGTGCGACGGCCCCCAGAATGCGCAGATAAAGGGGAGTCGCGCGCCACCAGCCGAGGGCGCCCAGGCGGCCGGTCGTCCGTTCCGCATCCTGTGAGATCAACTGGGAAGACCTTGACTGCGCGAGAGACGGCTATTGAAGGTGCGTTAGCGACAGAATGAGTGCTTCAGGCCTTCGGCATGCGATCAAGCCTCCGCCTTCCCCACCGCGTCCGCCACGGCGTCAAAGGCCAGCATCGTCGAGCCGTGGCGCGCCTTATAGTCGCGCACCGGCTCCAGCACCGCGAGGTCGGCCCATTTGCCGGTCGGCGGCGGGCCGTTCTCCTTGAGCATTCGGCGCAGCACGTCGCGCGCCTCGCGCAGCTCCTGCGGGGTCGAGCCGACTACATTGCGGGCCATGATCGAGGCCGACGCCTGACCCAAGGCGCAGGCCTTCAATTCATGCGCATAGTCCGCCACCTTGCCGTCGCGCAGCTTCAAATCGACGGTGATCGTCGAGCCGCAGAGCTTGGAATAGGCGGAGGCGGTCGCGTCCGGCTGCGGCAGCCGGCCGAGGCGCGGAATATTTCCGGCAAGCTCCAGAATGCGTTGATTATATATGTTGTCGAGCATCGCCGCCGGCGCGTTTCAAGCGAAGGCCTTACCATCGCCTCGATGAAACTCTATATAGGATTTTGCGCGCCTTCGCGAAAGCGGCTGGCCCGCCGGGGCCGTCAAAGGCCGCGTAGTCTCGAATTCTCGCGTGATCTCGAACCACCGGAGAGGGCGACGATTTGAGGGACCGGGACTTGCACGCTTCGTGCAAGGCACCAGACGGCCGACGCCCTTTTGAAGGCGGTCGGCGATTGTTAGTCGGAGGCGCCACATGGATGACGTGGTTAAGACCTTTCCCCTTTCTTCGTTCGAACCGCCCCTAAAGCTCGAACGTCCCAGCCGCGCGGAGGCCGAGGCCGCCGTGCGCATGCTGCTGCGCTGGGCAGGCGACGATCCCGACCGCGAGGGGCTGCGCGACACGCCGCGCCGGGTGGTCAAGGCCTATGAAGAATTCTTCAGCGGCTATCGGGAAAGCGCCGACGAGGTTCTGTCGAAGGTGTTCGAGGAGGTCGAAGGCTACGACGATCTCGTGCTCGTGCGCGACATTCCCTTCACGTCCCACTGCGAACACCATGTCGTGCCCTTTGTCGGCAAGGCGCACATCGCCTATTACCCGAACGGCGGCGTGGTCGGCCTCTCCAAGCTCGCCCGGCTCGTCGAGATTTTCGCTCGCCGGCTTCAGACCCAGGAGGCGATGACGGCGCAGATTGCGGCGGCGATCGACGAAGCGCTGGCGCCGCGCGGCGTCGCCGTGATGGTCGAAGCCGAACATATGTGCATGTCGATGCGCGGCGTGATGAAACAGGGATCGTCGACCGTCACCATGCAGTTTTCCGGCGTGTTCCGCGACGATCCGGCTCAGCAGGCGCATTTCTACACGCTGCTGCGCGGAGCGCGCTGATGTCGCAGGCCCTTAAAGAGGACGTGGAGGAGGGGGTCGTCTTCGCGCCGAGATTCGACGCGCACGGCCTCATCGTCTGCGTCACCGTTGAAGCCGCGACGCGCGACGTGCTGATGGTCGCCTATATGAACGAACTCGCGCTCGAGAAGACGATCGAGACGGGTTTCGCCCATTATTGGTCGCGGTCGCGGCGTGAATTGTGGCGCAAGGGCGAGACTTCGGGCCAGACCCAAAAGGTTCTGTCATTGCGCGTCGACTGCGATCAGGACGCCCTGCTGCTCGAGGTCGACGTCGGCGGCGACGGCAAAGCCTGTCATACCGGGAGGAAATCCTGCTTCTATCGGGCGCTCAACGGCGATGGCGCGCTGGTATTCTCCGCCGACGGCGCCTAGAGCCGGGCGTCGCTATTTGGCGGAAAGTTAACCTGGAAGCCATTTTCGAGGCGCAGGCTGTTGTCCAAATATAACTTGCGCCGCTTCGAGCCCGAAGAGATGGCGGAGCAGGAACACAGGCATGTTATCGCTACGCTCAAGCAACCTCCAAGATCACGGCTCCGACGCGGGTAGCGCGATGACGGACGAACCCCAAGCTCCTCCGACCACCGTCGTTCGCAAGGCGGATACAGAGGCGAAGCGGGAGAGACGCGGACAGCCGACAATCGGATTGGCGCTTGGCGCAGGCGCGGCGCGCGGCTGGTCGCATATCGGCGTGCTGCGCGAGCTTGTGGACCATGGGATCTCGCCGGATGTGATCGCAGGCACCTCGATCGGCGCGGTGATCGGGGGATGCTACGCCGCCGGCAAGCTTGATGCGATCGAAGCCTTTGCCCTGTCGCTGACCAAGCGGCGCGTCTTCACGCTCATGGACCTTTCCTTTTCCGGCGCCAGCCTGATCACCGGCGAACGGCTACGGTCCGCGCTGGAAAAAGAGCTCGCAAACATCGACATCGAAGAGCTGCCGATCCCGTTCGCCGCCGTGGCGACCGAAGTCGGCACCGGCCACGAGGTTTGGCTGCAGCACGGTTCTCTGTCGCTCGCGATCCGGGCGTCCTATGCTTTGCCGGGCATCTTTGAGCCGGTGCGCATCAGCGACCGCTGGCTGTTCGATGGCGCGCTGGTCAATCCGGTGCCGGTCACCGTCTGCCGCGCTCTCGGCGCCGAATATGTGATCGCCGTGAACGTCACCGCCGACACGATGTATCGCGCGCGCGTCATTCGCGACGATCCGGCGGCGCAAAAACGTGCGGTGGAGGCGGGGCCATTTGGAGAAAAGGCCGACCTCTCCTTCGCAGATCGTTTCCTGCCGCGCTATTTCGACCGCCAGGCGAGCGACGCGCCAAATGTCGCCACAGCGATGATCGACGCCTTCAATATCATCCAAGACCGAATCTTGCGTTCGCGGCTGGCCGGCGACCCGCCGGACGCGACCATCACCGCGCGCATGGAAGAAGTCGGAATGTTCGATTTCCACAGGGCGGAGCAGCTCATCCACGTCGGGCGCGAGGCGACGAAGCGAGCGCTGCCGAACATTTTCGCTCACATCCCGCTGGCGAGCGGCGTCAAATAGAAGAGCGCGCTGCGCACTAGCGACCCCTGGCCGTTGGCGTAGCGCGCGTTCTAGCCCTGCCGCGGCCTGCGACGTTGGACGAATTCGTCCAACGCAGCGCGATCTACGCCTGGGCGATGTATTCGCGCATCGAGCGGTGTTCCTCCTCGATGACGCGTATCCGGTATTTCACGACGTCGCCGATCGAGACGAGGCCGACGAGATGGGTCTCCTGGACCACGGGAATGTGCCGGCGCCTCTCGACCGTCATCACGCGCATCGTATTCTCGACCGCGTCCTCTTCCCGGGCCGGTTGCGGATGTTGCTGCATAAAGGACGATATGGGTTGCGTCAGCGCCTCCGGACCGTCCAGCGCAACCGCCGAAACGATGTCCCGCTCGGCGATGAGACCGATCAATCGGCCGCTGTCGTCGAGTATGACAAGCGCGCCGATCCTGAAGCGCATCATGAGCTGAGCCGCCTCTTGCAGCGTCGTGCCGGCGCTCGCAGTCACCACCTCTCTTCCTTTCTCTGCGAGTATGTTGGCGATCGTCATCTGGCCCTCCTCTTGGCTCTCGACCGGGCTCCTCGCCGGCCGAAAGGCGTCACTGCGAACTTAAGGATATCGGCCCACGCAATCAAAAAAACGGAAAAAGACCAGGCCGAACAAAAATCCCCCGATATGCGCTTCCCAGGCGATGGCGCTCGACGCGCCGGCCGCCTGCGGAAATGCGCCAAGAAGCAAGTTCGCCGCTAGCCATGCAACGAGGAAAAACATCGCCTGCCGGTTGAGCGGCAATTGCGACAGCGAAGTGGAACCCGGTCCCTCGTCGTATGGCGCCCGCGGATTGCCCCTTTCGTCCGCCAGTCGCGCTCCTGGCGTAAATGCGAAACGCACGATCGCGCCCATTGTTCCTGAGATTGCGCCAGATGCGCCGACAACCGGGGCGATCTCGTAAGGATGCAGCGCAAAAAAGAACAGCGCGCCGGAAATTGCGCTCGCAGCGAGAAAGAGTAGGTAGCGCGCCGAGCCGAATCGCCGTTCGACCGGCGTTCCGAAGGCGGCGAGGGCGCACACATTGACCACGAGATGCGTCCAGTCGCCATGCAGAAAAGCATAGGTCAGCATGGTGGCGTATTCGACGCCGCCTTCGGTCGTCACGCGCGCCGGGATGAAGGCGAATGTCGCCAACAGCCACTGAGCGAAGTCCGCAGGAGCGTAGGCGACGACAAACTGTATGGCCGTCAACGCGAAGATGAGCGTCTTCGTCACTTTCGGCAAATTGAAAATCCGTTCGCGCTGTGCGGCCACGTGCGCTCCTGTCCGTCTGCCTGGCGAAGGCCCGCAGAGCCTCAATGCTAATCTAGCGCGAGCGGAGTCGGCGAGCGTCCCGATTTGAAGCGCCCGTCGGCGGCGGCGAAACTGCATGGTAGACGACCGAGGGATCGGAACAACGCCAATAGACGCTGCAGCTTCCTGCTTTAGCTGCTCTTTTTTGCATTGGCGAACAGCCCGGCGTCAGCGCCGAATCCGCCGCTGTGGCGATGGCACGACCCCTGCTGTTTAGGCGAGCAGATGCAAGGCTGCGGGGGCGGCGTGCCAATCCTGGGCAGGGGCGCGCAAGCGTCGGGCGAATTCAGATGAAATTGCCGGTTACGAGGAATCTTCACGACTATTGGGATCAGCTGAAGGGCGAACGGAGGGCGCCGGATCGAGCGGACATCGACCCCGTTGCGATTCGCCATATCCTGGCGGACACATTCATCATCGAAGTGGATGTCGAGCACCGCTTTCCGCTTCGGCTTTGCGGCGCGCGGGTGAACGCGCTCTGGCTGGACGACCAGAAGGGCCGCCCGTTCCTGAGCTGGTGGACAGCCCAGTATCGTCACGACATTGGCGAGGCGGTTCGCCAGGTCATCTTCAAGGAAACGCCTCTCTTGGCGCATGCTGTTTGCGCGGGGGCCGGCGAACGGGCTGAATTCGAACTTCTGCTCTTGCCTTTGCGCCATTTCGGCAACAGATGTGCGCGCGTTCTCGGGTCGCTTGCGCCGGTTCAGCCGCTAACGTGGCTGGGACTTTGCCCGATCGGGCGACTCGACCTCCTCGCTTCGTGGACGCCGTCCGAAAAAGCCTGCGAAGCTTCGGATGATGGCTGGCGCCTGGGCTCGGCCGAGCGGCTGGCTGCATCCGATGGCGAATGTGACAGGTTCGACTACAGTAAAGCGCTATGAGAATTACTTACTTTCCTGAATAGAGCAAATATTCTTTGGCTCGCCAATCGTCTCACACTCGCGCGCGGAACCCCGACGCAACAAACCTGCGGCCGATTTTCTGCAGCGCAGCAATCCGACGCCGGCGGACGGCCGGTAGCTTATTGAAGAATGCTTGTCGCGACCGTCCATCGACTGCGGCGTAATCATCCCCTCAGCGCTCTCGTTGTGCGCCGTTACGATGGCGGCTTAGCAGCCGTTTTCGCCCCCCTTTGCCGTTTTCGGCATCGACGTATCGATGCGATCACGCCCCTCCAGGATTTGATTGTGGCTCTGGCGCCACACTCGTCGAAATTCCGATCGAGCGCCCGCGGATTCAGGGGCTTTTGAATTGACTGTGCGCTGCCGCGACTGATTGATTGGGCCTATAGCGAGCGATCGCTTTTTGGTTCCACCGGGGCAGTTCGGCGAAGGATTTTCGCCTCAATCTAGGCAGTGAGGATTCTAATGAAAAAGTCTCTTTCCGCAGTCGCCTTGGCGCTTGCGCTGACCGGCCCGGCATTGGCGGCCGATCTTCCCCACTACAAGGCGCCCCCGCCGCCGCCCCCGCCGCCGCCCCCGATGTGGACGGGCTTCTATGTCGGTCTGAACGCGGGAGGAGGTTGGGCTAGCAGCACCAATACTCGGATCACGTCCGCGCCGATTTATAATCCCGCGGGGTTTAACCCTGACATTGTGCTGAGGGCGGCGCTGTCGGGTAGCGCGCTTATCGGAGGGAATAACAACGGCGGTTTCCTCGGCGGCGGCCAGATCGGTTACAACTGGCAGTTTTACAATGGCGCGGTGGTCGCGGGCGTCGAAGCAGATATCCAGGGAATCGCGAGCAATAACAGCTCCCGAACAGCGTGGAATGCCGTTGTGACCCTTAACGGCGATCCCTTGAGCACAGTCTATAATGTTTCCAATCGTCTCGACTATATCGGCACCGTACGCGGTCGGTTGGGTTGGCTGTTCACGCCAACGTTCCTTCTCTATGGAACGGGTGGTTTGGCATATGGGGGCGTTCAGTCCTCCGTGAGCATGCTCCAATTCCGTGACGTGGGCTTGGGTTCGCAGCTGTTCGGCCTTACATCGGGGGCCTTCTCTGATACCAGGGTCGGCTGGACGGTTGGTGGCGGCGTTGAATGGATGTTCTGGCCGAACTGGTCCGCCAAGGTCGAATACCTGTATTACGATCTCGGTAACGTAAACTATGCCGCTGGCGTGCTGGTGGGTAGCAACTTCGGCTTCTCCCGTTACGGCATCGCGCCGCAGATTAACAATCGTTATAACGGCAATATCGTTCGCGCTGGCGTGAACTATCACTTCAACTGGGGCGCCGCCCCGGTCGTCGCCAAATACTGATCGACCTGAGCGATCTTTACGGAAAGAACCCGGCCAACGCCGGGCTCTTTTTTTGGCGCGCCGCGCCCCACTTTACTGAGATCGATTGGGCGCGGCGATTGCCTGATACGGACCAGCGCTGTATTAGAGCGTTTTCCGGTTCCGGCGTGATGCGCGCAAATGTATTGCGAAGACGTTTTCGATCTTATCGACCGGCTCGCGCGCGCCGACAGACGATCCATTCTCAACAGCTTCCTCGACGAATTCCTGCGTGCGACGGACCTCGCCGACGTCGCTTATGTCGCCTTCAATCTCCTGACGGGCGTCGTCGGCCGGCCTCTGCTTTCTGCTGCTTGCGGCCCGTCCTGGCGTAAGCTTCATGTCCAGTCCGGCCGCGTCGACCTCGGGCCGCTTCTACGCGCCGGTTTGGGCGGCATAGCGCCTGTGCGCTGGGGCGCTTTGGAGCGTGACGATCCGATCATTCGAAAACTGCTCGGCGAAGCGCTCGAACTCGATGTCGACTCGAATGGTGTCTCCATCCCGTTGCGCGGCTGCGATGGCGAATACGCATTGTTCAGCGTTTGCGTCCGAGGATCCGGCGCCTCGGAAATGTCGCGCCATGCTGTGACGCGCCGGCTCATGATCGCGAGCGCGATCTTCCACGCGATGGTGCGACGCGGCTCGTCGGCTAGAGATTCGCGCAGCGACCAGTTGATGGACCGCGAGCTTGCCTGTCTACGCCTCAAGGCTTTGAGAAAAACCGACGACGAGATTGGTCTCGCCATCGGTGCCAGCTCGAGCGCGGCGCGGTTCTGGATGGAGACGGCGCGTGCGCGGCTTGACGCCCCCACCGTCGATGCTGCTGTCCAAAAAGCGGTTGGAACAGGTTCGATGTGGCGTGGCGCGGAGCCGCCTTGTCCGTCGTTCGAACCGATTCGGCTCGCGGCTTCGATCGACTGGCGCGAGCGATGATTGCGCTGCTTCCCGGCGAATCGCGCGCGCTCTTTCCTCGACTCGCCGACGAAATGTATGACCTGCGCCTGAGCGCGGCTCGGGCCCGTCTCGATCGCCCGTTGGGCGCAGTCAGTCGACTGTCGGTCGTCGATTATTTTGATTCGCTCGATCCGCTTTACGTTCTTGCGATTAATGATGCAGAACGCATCGTCGGCGCGCTGAGGCTTTTGCCGACGACCGGCGTGACGATGTTGAACGACGCTTTCGCGGCAAGCGCGCCGCAGTCTCTGCGAATTGAAAGTCCGCTGATCTGGGAAGCGAGTGGCCTGTCGCTCGAGGCGATCGAAAATTGTCAGGCCCAGGAAAAGATCATCGATCGCGCCGTCGGCGAAATAGGCGTTGCGTTGAATGAGATCGCGCAGGCCGCTGCGCTGACGCATGTGATTGGCGTTTTCGACAGCGGTGCGCACAGATTGCTGTCTTTTCGCGGCTGCGCCGGTGAAACGTTAACGCCGCCAATGAGCTTGGACGGCGAGGAGATATGTGTCGCTCTTTATGAAGTCGGCGCCGCGATGGACGCGCAATTTTCCTATCTCGCCGGCGCGGACGCTTGCCGGCTTGTCAATTTGGCCAATCTCGAAAGCGCACGCTTTCGCGGGCGCTGATCTCCAATTCGAACGGAGATCGGACAGCCCTCAGGGCCAGTCCAAGACGCAAAGGCGCTCCGCAGTCGATCCCAAGGTTCCCCTCGCCGCCAAACGACGGGCGAAGCTTCAGGCGATGAGCGTGCTCAGGCGTTGACGATCGCGGTGATCGCCAGCGTGATGGCGGCGGCGGCGGCGAAGATCGAAAGAATCGCTGAGATGGCGTTCATGGGTTCTATCCTATGGCTCGCTGCCCGGGGAATGAATGACCGCATCTAGAGCAGGCGCGACAAATTAGCGCATCGACTCTGAAATTAGCCAAGTGGGAAAAGCTGTTGCGATGCACCTGCATTGCCGCTCATCAATCGGCCCGCCAAATCGGCAGAGAGCCATTAACCCGATTTCAATCAATGACTAATTGGCCAAGTTTTTGGCGTCTGTGCGCCGCAATGACGATTATCCGTCAGCAACATAAGCTTTACTTTGAGGCGCCGCCTCGCCGCTCTCGGCGAGCATGTCGTCGCTCGCGCCGCGACCGGCTGTCATGTTCTGACTTTTGACTCGCGCCAAAGCCGGAGAGGCGCCTGACGCCATCCTGACAAGGCTACCGGCAAGGGCTCGGTCGGTCGAAGAAAGCTGAGCCGAAGCATTTGTTTAGCCGGCGGCGACACAGCGCATCCGTGTCTTCTTTTGGCGAATTGTGACGCCCGTTTGGCGATTGCGCCATCCTGACCTAGATTACTTCTAATCTCATCCCGCGCTGGTCGAGGCGTCTCTTCGCCTCTGGCGGAGGATGCATAGATATTGGCGACGGCGCCCGGCTTGCCGCGGCTCTCGTCATGGAGGTGAAAATGAAGGCGAATTGGAAGAAATATTTGCCTTGGGTCGTCTTCGTCGCAGTCGGCGCCTTGCTCTTCGGGCTGTTTCAACACCAGCAGACCCGCACGCCGGCTCGCGAGATCACCTTCAGCGAACTGCTGGTGCAGATCGACGAAGGCCGAATCCACGACGTGACGATGTCCGGCAACGAGATCTCGGGCCACTTCAACGACAACCGGTCCTTCACGACCTATGCGCCCAATGATCCGGGCCTCGTGCAGAAGCTTGAGTCGAAGAAGGTGCAGATCAGCGCCAAACCGGCGAACGACAGTCCCAGTTGGCTCTCGACTCTTCTTGTCAACGGATTGCCTCTGTTGCTCTTCATCGCCGTGTGGATTTACATGGCGCGTCAGATGCAGGGCGGGGCAGGTGGCCGCGCAATGGGCTTTGGCAAGTCGAAAGCGAAGCTTTTGACCGAGACGCAAGGCCGCGTCACGTTTGAAGACGTCGCCGGCGTCGACGAAGCCAAGGAGGATCTGCAGGAGATCGTCGAATTCCTGCGCGATCCGCAGAAGTTCCAGCGTCTCGGCGGCCGCATTCCGCGCGGCGTGCTGCTCGTTGGACCGCCAGGCACCGGCAAGACCTTGCTGGCGCGCGCCATCGCCGGCGAGGCGGGCGTGCCGTTCTTCTCGATCTCGGGTTCCGACTTCGTCGAAATGTTCGTCGGCGTCGGCGCGTCGCGCGTGCGCGACATGTTCGAACAGGCGAAGAAGAACGCGCCCTGCATCATCTTCGTCGACGAGATCGACGCGGTCGGCCGCCATCGCGGCGCCGGCCTTGGCGGCGGCAATGACGAGCGCGAGCAGACGCTGAACCAGCTGCTCGTCGAGATGGACGGCTTCGAGGCGAATGAGGGCATCATCCTGATCGCCGCGACCAACCGTCCGGACGTGCTCGATCCGGCGCTGATGCGTCCGGGCCGTTTCGACCGGCAGATCCAGGTGCCGAACCCGGATTTCATCGGCCGCGAGAAGATCCTCAAGGTTCACGCCCGCAAGGTGCCTTTGGCGCCGGACGTGGATTTGAAGATCGTCGCGCGCGGCACGCCGGGGTTCTCGGGCGCCGATCTGATGAATCTTGTCAACGAGGCGGCGCTGCTCGCGGCGCGGCGCTCGAAGCGGATCGTCACGAAACAGGAGTTCGAGGACGCCCGCGACAAGATCATGATGGGCGCCGAGCGGCGCACGCTGGTGATGACGGATGAGGAGAAGAAACTCACCGCCTATCACGAAGGCGGCCATGCGCTGGTGCAGCTCTCGGTTCCTGGCGCGATGCCGATCCACAAGGCGACGATCATTCCGCGCGGCAGAGCGCTCGGCATGGTGCAGGGTCTTCCCGAGCGCGATCAGATCTCGCAGACATACGAGCAGCTGACCGCGATGCTCGCCATCGCCATGGGCGGCCGCGTCGCCGAGGAAATGATCTTTGGCCATGACAAGGTGACGTCGGGAGCGGCTTCGGACATCCAGCAATGCACCCGTGTGGCGCGTGCGATGGTCACTCAGCTCGGCTTCTCGGACAAGCTCGGCACCGTCGCCTACGCCAATCCCGAGCAGGAGCAGTTCCTCGGATATTCCCTCGGGCGTCAGCAGACGATTTCCGAGGCGACGCAGCAGACGATCGACGCTGAGGTGCGCCGATTGGTGCAGGAGGCCTATGACGAGGCGATGCGCATCCTGTCGGAAAAGCGCAGCCAACTCGACACGATCGCCAATGCGCTTCTCGAATTCGAGACGCTGTCCGGGGACGAGATGAAGGGCCTGCTCGCCGGCAAGCGGCCGGTGCGCGAAGAGTCGACGCCGACGCCGCCGCCGCGCGGCTCGGCGGTGCCGACGACGGGGCAA